>JBLMXM010000346.1:0-21390 GCA_050257775.1 Hyphomicrobiales bacterium | reverse complement strand
GGTTGTCCCCAGGCGATCCCTCGAAAAAGTCAACAACGCGGCTGCACCGAGGGAGTCCTTCAAGGACCTGGCCGGCCGCCGGATCTGTTTCTACCGGCCGTCCGCCTCCGAGCCGGACCTGGCGGTTTACTACATGGGGATACCGGACACGACTCCCGAGATGTCGGACGCTGGTCAACTGGAACAGTATTTCGACCTGGCCTTCAAGCGCCTGGCCCAGCGCCAAGCCCCTTGAAGCGTGCTCATTCAAGGAGACGAACATGACATCCTCATGGAACCGCAGCCGCGTGGCGGCCTGCATCGATCACACCCTTCTGAAGCCGGTCGCTACGGACGAGCAGATCGTGCGCCTTTGCCGCGAGGCGCTCGAATCGAATTTTGCCGCCGTGTGCGTCAACCCCTGTTACATCAGGCTTGCTGTCGGCCAGCTGGCCCATTCGCCGGTCAAGGCCTGCAGCGTGATCGGCTTTCCCCTGGGCGCCAGCACCACCCGCATCAAAGCGGCCGAAGCCGAGCTGGCCGTGGCCGAAGGCGCCACCGAAGTGGACATGGTCATCTCGGTCGGCGCACTGAAATCGGGCAGGCTGGTCTACGTGGAGGACGACATTCGCCAGGTGGTCACGGCGGCAGGCGAGGCGCTGGTCAAGGTCATCATCGAAACCTGCTTCCTGACGGACACGGAAAAAGTTACGGCCTGCCGGCTGGCAATGAACGCCGGCGCCGGCTTCGTGAAAACCTCAACCGGGTTTGGGAGCGGCGGGGCCACGGTGGCGGACGTGCGCCTGATGCGCTCCACGGTCGGGTCCGCGCTGGGGGTCAAAGCGTCGGGCGGCGTGCGTGCCCTGGCGGATGCCCTGGCCATGCTGGAGGCCGGCGCCAGCCGCATCGGCACAAGCTCCGGTGTGGAGATTCTGTCCCAGATCCCGGACTGAAGCCGGTTCAGCCTGCACCCCTTTCAACCGGCCGCGGGAGCCGAAGCCACAACGGCCAAGCGGCTTCAGAGCGGACACCGGAGTCGAGCCGCGGCTCGCTTTAATCATGGGTATCCTCGGAAGCGTGAACGCTGGACAAGGGATCGGCATCCCGACACCTTTGATCCAATTGGTGCACAATCCGCCGGATCGTCTCTTCCGAAAGGGCTCTTGGCTTGATGTGCTCGAATAGGGATTGAAACTGTTTGGGGCTCACCACCGGTATGCCGTCGATGGACGTGCGCTTAACGAACCATCCGGGCAGGGCCACAATGGCCCTCGCCGCCACCGGCTCGCCGATGGCGCCGCCGATCCATTCCGACAGCCAATCGGCCTGACGCTCGGCCTGCTCGATGATGTGCGTATCGGTCCACTTCGGGAAATGCAGGACCCTGCCGGTATATTCCACGGTGGCGTCTTCCCTGCCCCGGCCCAACTTAGGTTTTGAACGGGTTTTGGTCTCGACGGCGAAAACGCCCTTGCTTCCGACCACGACGTGACCGATGTTGAATTGGCCGGCCGGAAAATCGTGGAAAACATGATAGCCTTCGCGCATGAGCTGGCTGAGTTCCTGCCCCACGGCGACCTCCCCGTCGTAGCCCAGCCGCAGCAGTCTGCGCTTGCGCAATAATCCGGCGAGTTTGTACGAATTGTAGATAACAAAACAGAGGAGGATCACGCCCATCATCACGGCTTCTGCCTGCGTGGTGGCTTGATCCTTGAAGTACATCGAGGAAGTGTAGAAGGCATATGCGTAGACCGGGGCGATGAACAACGTCACTGCCCATATGGTAGCCTCCTGATTGATGGAGTCTATCGCTTTGAGCAGGGATTGCCCCGGTAAACGCAGTAGGCGCTTGGTGAATGGAAGGCGCTGCTGTTTCAGGCGGTAATGCTCACGGATAAAGTATTGCAATATCAGGATCAGCAAAAATCCAGAAAGCATCATTACAACCGACAGGTATGCGGCAATCGATTCCATGATGGTTTGCTCCCGGCTGGCCACGAGCACGTCATCCAGAGATCAATTTTAGCATGTCCGGGTTTTTTCCTCAAAATGAGCCGCCTCCCAGCAGGCTGAGTAGGCGAACATGCTCGCATAGAACTCCCGGAGCGTAATGTCGCTCTCGACGGCCTTGACGCCGGCGTAGTCGGCGTCTTGCAGTAACACCTGGATTTCTTCAACCTGGTCGATATAGCGCATTCGACTAAAAGACCACCTGCACGGGAATATTCTGTCTTTTGAATCCTTCCCCCAGCTGATCGGCTTGCTGAACAAAGAAATCATCTTCAAGGGCCCATTCCATCTTATTTGCCAAGTAAATCCGCTTGGCATAGGAATAATTGAGCCTGTCAATCAGGACGTGATCCACCTTTCCTGGAAGTTCCCTTATCAACCCCTCAACGCCTGGAAGGATGGGGGCGATCATGGCAAATGTTTGAACCCCTCGGGCGTGAAGGACATCCAGGGCGCTTATCCTTTCTTTGATCGGAGGGGCCCCGGGCTCGAACAACTCCCTGATTTTTTCATTGGCGGTCGCTACGGAAAACCCGACTTCGACATCTTTGAATTTCTCGAGAATCTCGATATCCCGCAGAACCAGGGGCGACTTGGTTTGAATGGTCACGGGCCATTGATGCTCCATAAGAATTTCAAGACACCTGCCGGTGAGCTTGTACTTCTTTTCAGCCGCCTGATACGGATCGCAAACGCCGCTGACCCAGACTCGGCCCACCGGCTTCTTCTTGATCTCTCTCGCCAGCAGGTCCGGGGCATTGACCTTGATATCAACGAACTCCCCCCATTTTTCCCTGTGGCCCGTATACTTCCTCATAAACGCCGCATAACAGTACCGGCAAGAGTGGCTGCACCCCACGTAAGGGTTGAGGGAATAATCCTGGATCTTTGACTTGGAAAGGATGGTTTTTGCGAAGATCTCTTGTACGATCATTGGTTTCCGGCGGTCAAGTGTTCAGGCCCTGAAATGCAGCACGATCCGGTGCCGGCCCGGAAAGTCATCTGGCGCCTCATGCTATTCGCCATGATGGGGCGCAGGCACCTGCCCAATTTGAATGGGCTTTGCGCGGAATGCAATGGGCCCTTTTGAAAGAAAGGTTGCCCTCGGAGAGTAAAAGAGTTACGTTTTTCCACACCCCCTTGGATCAAACATCTTCGAAGAGACCCGATTTTCTGGCAGGGCCGAAATATGGATGCCCATCGCGCAGGTTCATCTTTGCTAAGGAGGTTTCAATGGACCGGCCGCGGACCGGCCGCCTGACGCCGTCCGATCCCGCACGTTTTACAACCCGGACCCCGACTACGCCCGCTCCCTGTTCCGGCTTTCGCCCGAGCAGCGGAAGTGAATGCTCTCGCGGCTGAAGTTCCGCTTTCGGCTTTTCCCTGTCCCGCTCATACCTCCAATTCGACCCAGGCCGGATCGTGGTCGCTGCCATCCCCTCCATGTTTGGTCCTGCGGTCGATCCAAGCCGCACGAAATGACGGTGCCAGCGCAGGGCTCAACCAAACCTGATCGAAAAGTTCATGCTCCGGCGGCTGCCCGGTTTTCTTGATCCGGTATGTCCAGGAAGGGTTTTGAGGGTCGTGCCCGTCCGGCTCCGGTTTGGGCGGCCGGGTCTCATGCGGGTTTGCCAGCGCGTTGAACACCGGCTGGCCTTCGACAGCCAGCAGCGGTCGAAGCGGCTCTGCATCCGGCGGGTCGTTCATGTCCCCCAAGATGATGAACCTGCTGTCAGGTCTCATCCTTTGGGCCACGATTTCGGAGACCATTTCGGCCTGCTGCCGACGACGGTTGTCGTTGGCCACCGCCCCCTGGCCGTGGTGGTCATCATCCCCGAAGTGGCTTTTCAAATGGTTGTTGAAAAGGGTGAACAGGGTCTTAGAGCCGCGCGGGTTCATGATTTCGGCTCCCACCAAGTCCCTGCTGAACACTAGCTCTCCGGGGTTTTGAGGGTGAAACGCTGTTTGAAATGAGGTGACCGGTCCGACGGGCAGCTTGGACAGAAGCCCGATATCGATGAACCTCGGGTCATTGCCCTCGATGAGCACCTGGTAGGGATAGAGGCCCTTCAGGTTCGTACGGTTGAAGTCCTTCAGGGTCTCGATGTTCTCTACTTCCTGGACGGCAAGCGCATCCACGTTCATCGACAGGATGCGCCGGGCAATCGTGTCCGTGTCCTCGGCGTCCTTGGCCTTGACCAGTCTTCCTAAAAACGTGCGGATCCGGTAATTTTTGGGATCAGTGAACTCATAGCGAATGGTGAGCCCGCCAACGGGTTTGCCCGCTTGCAGTTCATCGATCGCACCGGCAAAGTTGAAGCGCGAAAAGAGATTGTTCAGATTGAAGGTGCCGACTGAAACCTTCATGCCGCCGCCTCCTGCCAGGCCGAGCCGGGGCCGGGTGATTGAAGATAGGAATATGGCTTCGGCCGCCGTTACGGCTAGTTCATCACGGACGTCAGATCCACACCATACCGGACGGCCTGCTGCTGCAGGACTTGCCAGGAGCTCTCCGGGATGGATAAGCCCTCGGTGATCCTCAGTGAACGGGTGCGATGCTCGGGCTCGCCGGGGATGAGAACCTCCTTGAACCCGGGAGCCGGCGGCACCTGGCGGACATGATCCAGGAACTTGCCAGTGGCCGAAACGAAATCCGTAAACGGCCGGAATATGCCGGGGTCGATCGCCACAAAGATCGACCCGCTGCGCGTATACACTCCGCCGCCACAGGGTTCTTCCCGGCACTGGTCGGCTCCCGTCAGCATCCGGCCCAACAGTTCGATCACTACAGCCAACCCGTAACCCTTGTGGCCGCCGAAGGGCAGCAGCATGCCGCCGCCGTAGAATTCCTCGGCATTGGTTGTCGGCTTTCCGTCTTTATCCAAAATGCAGCCCTCAGGCAGGGGCACCCCCTTGGCTCTGGCTACCGCCACCTTGCCTCCCGCCACAGCGCTTGTAGCAAAATCAACCATCACACTAGGCTTGTCGCCTTCGGGAACGCCGAAGGATATGGGGTTTGTTCCGAAAGCCGGACGAGCGCCTCCGAATGGGGCGACACCGAGATTGCCCGATGCACCGCCGAGACCCTCGAATCCGCCGGCCAGGATCATGGCGATCATGCCGTCGTTGGATGCCATTTCCACGTATTCGCCCAGCCGGCCGATGTGGTAGGCGCGCGTGAGTCCCGCGATAGCAATGCCGTACGTCCTGGCCTGTTCCAAGGCCTTGCGCATGGCGATCTCACCGCTTACCTGGCCGAAGGTCCATTTCCCATCCACCAAGCTTGTGGTTGGGGTCTCTTTGATGATCACCGGTTCCGCAGCAGGGTTCAGGTGCCCCTTCTCGATGGCCTGGATATACTGAACGATGCGGATAACCCCATGCGAGTCGTGGCCGACAAGACTGGCATCTACGAGCGATTCCGTTACCCGTTTCGCGTTGGCATCGGTGGCGCCGGTTGCCTTGAACAGGGCCTGCCCGATCCGCCGCCACTGGTCTGCTTTGAACACAATCATTAAAAAGCCTCCTGAGGGTTTGCAGGCCCGCTAGCAACGAAGTCCCGTCGCACCGGGCGCAAAAAATCACGGCATCATCCGTCGCACCAAGGTCTCGAACATCCGATGCGCTACCTTTTCCGCGGTTCTTCCCGGATTGGCGCGCAACTCTTGCCGCGCTCAAACGCTCTTATTTCTTGGGGCAGACCTCGTCGATCCAGAATTCCTGGCCGCCGACGGTGAAGCCGCTGATGACGCCCTCCAGCACCACCTCGCCGCGGATGCTGCTGGCGGACTGCACCGCAGTTACACTCACATGCACTCCGCCGATCGTGGTGTTGTTCAGGCCGAGGAAGTTCGGCACGTTGCGAAAGTCGGTGTTCACCTTGATGTTCTCATTGCCTCCGAAATCCGCAAACTTGAACGTGAGCTTCGAGAGCGGATAATCCAGCTGAAAATTGAGGTTGGCGTTGTTGGCCCTCAGCTCATACCCCGAGCCTCCAGCGAAGTTGGACGAATCCACCCTGGCATACCCCGTGGAGGACCACGTCCCGTTCGCCCACTGAAACTGTTCCACCGTTATGGTCTTCCCCTCCGTTGAGATGGTGCTTCCGACGTTGTACGTTGTACCGGGGGCGAGGTCGTTGAACTTCAGACAGCATCCCGACAGGAAAATTCCGATTGCGAAGGCCAACACCAGCATTCTTGTCGCGCTCATGGATCATTCCCTCCTTTCAGCTGCAGTTTGAGCCGAGGCGGGCGGCTGCTCTCGGCAGGTCTCATTGCTTTCGGCGCGGACGCCTTCGCCCGCTTCACGGGCTTGGTGAAGAACCAACGGTGATGGATTGCGGATACGGCTTTACTGCTAAAATTTGAGCAAAAAATAAAACAGTAGCTTTATGCTGGCAAGTTGAATCACCGGGCTCATCGTTCATCTGAAGATCCGGGGTTAAAATACTACTGGGAGGGATTTTAAAGGGAGAGTACTCGTGATCTCCGTCCGGCCGCAGGCCTTCCCATGCATTCTTTTGAAAAATGACCACCGTTCCCTGGCAGGTTACGTCGATTCGCGGCGTGACATCAATACGCCAGCAAGGCAACCATCGGCCGATACGGCCATACTTTCGGTTGCCAAGGGGTTAAAGCGAACCGCCCGGACGGCCGATAACAGCGGAAGGGGCTGCGGATTTGCGCCCGCAGAGGGCCGCACCCTCGCAACCCGGTGCGCACAGCGCGCCGAGAGGAGGTTCAACGGATATGGCACGCGGCGATCAGTTGGCCAGGCAGTGGGTGATCTTCCAGAACCTCTGCAACTCCAGGCGTGGGAAGACCGTGAACGAGCTGTCCGGTGACCTCGACTGCCACCCGCGCACCGTATACCGCGACCTCGACGCACTCCAGGCGGCCGGGTTCCCACTTGTCACCGAGCGCCAAAACGGGACCACCCGCTGGGCCCTGATGGAGGGCGCCCGTCGGGAATCGACCATGCCCTTCGCCATGAGCGAATTGATGGCCCTGCACTTCAGCCGAAGGATGATAGACGGGCTGCAGGGGACTCTCTTTCAGGAGGCATTGGACTCAGCATTCCGCAAGATCCGCTCGACCTTGCCGCCGGAGTCCTTGCGGTTTCTTTCGCGGGTCGGGGAGAGCCTTGGGGTTGCGACCGGGCCGCACAAGTCCTACGGCCCCTTTCGCGAAACCATCGGCGAGCTTGCGGAAGCCGCCATGAACAAACAGGCGGTGGAGATCCTCTACCGATCCCTGAGCAGCGGCAACACCACCCGAAGGAAGGTCGAACCCTACAAACTCTGGTTCTTCGACGGCTCGTTCTACCTGATCGGGCTCTGCCGCCTCAAGAATGAAGTCCGTATCTTCGCTGTCGACCGCATCCAGGAAATTGAGGTTTTGGATGAGATTTTTGCTGTACCGTGCCGATTTGATGCGGAATCTTTCATGAGAAACAGCTTCGGTATTTTCGCTGGGAAGCCGGTGCTCGTGCGCGTGTGGTTCGCACCCGAGGCCGCGGGCTACGTCCGCGAGAAAACCTGGCACCCCTCGCAGCGGCTCTACGAAAGAACGGACGGCTCTCTCCTTTTCGAGGCGGAGGTGGCCGGCACCCGCGAGATCAAGCTGTGGGTGCTGCGCTTCGGCGCCGGGGCACGGGTGCTCGAACCCGACTCCCTGAGGGAAGAGATCCGTCTGGAGGCGGCCGAGATGCTGATGCTCTACTCCGATCATGTGCCGCACGCGGAGGTGCCGTTGACCGGTCAAGCCTCAATCCCCAATTGAGGCCGATCCCCCGGCAGGCGCCCCGGCCTTCCTTTCCGCATCGGCAATCTCCGCAATCAGGGTTCGCGCCCACCGGTGATAGGTTGCCCGTGGGTCCGTCTCGATGAGCCCCACCCGCGCGAGGCAGCCCCTGGCTTCGGCCCCCCGGCCGAAACCTTCCCACAGGACCTCGGCCTTGAGAAACAGGGCCTCGACAAAGTCCGGATCCCGGCCGAGCACCTCGTCCAGGATCGCCAAGGCCCGGGCGTGCTCTCCGTGCATCTTGCTGTACCGGGCTTGGCTGACCGATCCTGACAGCCGCTCCCTCAGCGGGATGGTCCTCCTCCCGCTGCCGAATATCAGCCCGACGAAAAGCGTGGCCAGGAGCCCGGCCGCCATCTGCACCAGCACCGACAGCCCGAAGGCCACCGGGACGGCCGCTGCCGCCCCGGCCCACCCCTGCAGGAAAAACCCCGTAACCGCAAGGATGGGACAGGTCCAGGCGAACGCCTTGAGGGCCGACACCCTTTCGGCACTGTCCACGTCCTTCAATCGATGGATCCTCAAAGCAACCTCCTTTGAATTTCAGTTCCAGGGCGCGGCCGTTCGCGCCCTTATCATAACAGGCGACGCTCGCGCCGGGAGGCGCGCAGCAACCGGGCGAAAGGCTGCCCCACCCCGTTCCCACTTTTCTTGCCGAAGACCGACATGTGCAGCAGCTGCCCCTTGTGCACCAGTGCAAACCCGGTGGCATCCGGGGACTCCAGGCGGCAGTCGGTGCCCAACCCGACCGACGGGCGGCTTTCGACCCGGCACCCGGCGCAGCCTTTCACGAAGGACCCGACTGCGGAGGCCGTCCCGGGGTCGGCCATCCGACCGTTTCCCGCCGTGTCCACGGCGTCCAGTGCGTAGCTTTCGATCAGCTTTTGAAAGACCTTGCCGAAGGTCTCCTGCTTCCCAAAGCAGTCCATCCCGGCAATCCGGCCGTCGATGACGAACACCGCCCCCACCTGCGCTTCCACCGCGCCGAACTTGCTGGAGTAGTCCTCGAGCCGGGAGCGCTCTTTCTTGTAGATGGCCGACATGGCCATGCTCGGCGACACGGCGCACCTGGTGTGAGCCAGGTCGCTGATGTCCTCCCAGATGGCGCCCTGGTCGGAGGCAAACCGGCCGGACGCCTTGAGGCTGAACTTCACCTGCTCCGCCTTGGAGCCGCGCATCTTCGAAGACATCACGCGGCCCTCGCTGCGGAACACGGGCGAGTCGTAGGTCCAGCGTCCCTGCTCCACGCAGCTGACCGGGATTTTCGTCTTGGCGCCGGCGGCAATCAGGATGGTCGTGTTCACGATGCGGTTCTGCTTGGCGCCCACCAGTTCCTCGCCGTCCAGGATCAGGACCATGGTTGCGGAAGTGTTGAGCACGCTCAGCTCCGGCACCGAACCGCCCTCGCTTACTTCGGTGACCGTGATGAGCTTCAGGCTCAGGGCGTCATCGAGCGTCAGATAGTCGAGGGTGCTCGCCTTGTCCGACAAGAGCGGGAAGACGGTCAGGTTCAGGTGGCTCTGGACCGGTCCGACCGCAAGGGAATCGAGGTATGCTTTCAGGGTCTGCTCCATTTTGGGGAACCTCCTTTGGGATGATGTTGCCCCCATTTTATCGCGGTGGTTTGACACATCCGGTCACACTTTCCGGCCCTCCTAATTTTTTCCCTGGGCCATGATCTCCAGGACCTTGTTCCGCGAGACCGTCTTCGGTGCAGCGGACATGGATTCCCCCCCTGAAGTAGCGCCCCTCCAGCCAGTTGACGCCGAGGTCCACGGGCTGCGGCTTGTACAGGTTCCGGGCGCCCAGGTTCGAAATCACCGCGTAGCTGCCGGCATCCACGAACACGAACTCCTTCCCGGGGACGAGCCCGCAGCGCAGGAGGTCCTCGATCACGGTATCGATATCGCCGCCCATGAAGCTGTCCGCGGCGATCTTCTCGTTGCAGCGGAACCCGAACTTCTCGACAAACCCCCTCAGCCCTCCGGGGTATTTCGATTTGAGGGCGCTGTTCCGTACCACCAGCGCGTTGAACACACAGCGGATCTCGTCAGCCGAATCGTGCACCACTTGAAGATTTCTGCTCATCTGGCTCTCCTTTGCATTCGTTCTTCCGAGCCTAAAAATGAAAAACCCCCCGAGACGGGAGGTTTCCATAGGCTCCGTTTGCTCATTCCCTGCCTCATGGTCCCCTTGCGGGCCGGCGTTGGCACCTTGCGGATCAGGCTGCCGGGCGGTCACAGGGCCGGTTCCCTCGCGCCACTCTGCATGACTATTTGAATGAAAGTTTAATCCCTGCGCCGCCCCGCGTCAATGCGCGGCCAACCCAAAACGCCAAAGAATTTGACCGAATCTGTCAAAACAACGTGGTATAATCAAAATGGCGCGTCCGGGGTTTTAGGCCGTCGGCTGTGCGCAGCGCGCGGAGAAAGGCGTCCTATGCTCGGCTCGATTGCAGGCGATATCATCGGCTCGCCTTACGAAGGACAGCCCATCACGATCAAGCGCTTCCCGCTGTTCACGGCGCACTCCCGCTTCACGGACGACACGGTCCTCACCGTGGCGACCGCCTGGGCGCTGCTCCATGGCACGGGCTACGCCCACGCTTACCGCAAGTTCGGACAGGCCTACCCGCACCGCGGCTACGGCGGCAGCTTCCGCAGGTGGCTGTTTCACCAGGACATGGGCCCTTACAACAGTTACGGGAACGGCTCGGCCATGCGGGTAAGCCCGGTGGGCTTCGCCTGCGCCTCGGTCGAAGACGTTTTGGACGAGGCCGGTCGCAGCGCCGAGGTGACCCACAACCACCCCGAGGGTATCAAGGGCGCCCAGGCCGTGGCGCTGGCGGTGTTCCTGGCCCGCACGGGATGGTCGAAGGCCGATATTAAACGGGAGAGCATGGGGCGCTTCGGCTACAACCTCGACCGAAGACTGGACGACATCCGCAAGGAGTACGGCTTCGACGTGACCTGCCAGGGCAGCGTGCCCGAGGCGATCATCGCCTTCCTGGAGTCGGAGAGCGTGGAGGACGCCATCCGCAACGCAATCTCGCTGGGCGGCGACGCCGACACCCAGGCCTGCATCGCCGGCGGCATCGCCGAGGCCTTTTACGGGGGAGTGCCCGAGGCGATCACCGCAGAAGTCCGCAAGCGCCTGCCCCGGGAATTTCTGGCGGTCATCGATGCTTTCTATCAAAAGCACGGCAGCCGGTCGCATTGAAGGGACGGCTCGGTCGCATACCGAATTTTGTCAGCGCGGCCAAATGTTAGCCTGCTGTTCTTGTTTTTGCTCGTGTTGACGCAGCTTTTAATTTGAATGTATTTTAAGTTTTAAAAGAATGCTTTCTCTAATGTCGCCGTTTGAGGACCGGGTGCATGCCAAAGGCGAAAATCAAGATTACCCGGGGAAAAATCGCAGACTTCTGCAAGACCAATCGTATACAGAAATTCGCCCTGTTCGGTTCTTCGTGCAGACTGCAGTCCAACCAGTGATGCGGATGTTCTCGTCCAATTCGCTCCGGATGCATGAGCGGGTCTGATCCGCCCGGCAGCGCTGGAGAACGCTTCACCTTTCTTTTTTGCGAGCTTTCAATTATGCCCGACTGGTACGTTTATCTGATTAGAACCCGTTACGGTGCTTTATACACTGGGATTGCCACGGATGTGATGCGGCGACTGGCCGAGCACGAGGGCGACGGAAAAAAGGGCGCAAGGTGCCTGCGGTCGAAAGGCCCTCTTCAACTGGCCTACAGCGCCAAGATCGGCAGCCATGCTCTTGCCCTTAAGGCAGAAAGTTGCATCAAGAAATTGCCGAAGCGGGAGAAAGAGGCTATCGTTGCGGGTAAACCGACCGGCAAGGCGCTTAAGAGGCTTTTATCTCTTCAAACGAGCACACGGTAATTAAACCGCAAGACCCAATGTCGAACAGCATGCCGATTCGGCCCCCCCGGCAATTCACTTATGCCGATCTCATCACGGCCATCTGTTTCAGCATCCAGGCCCTCGGGGTGGGGACCTATGTTGCCTTCGGCGTTTTCTTCAACCCACTGATGGAGGAATTCGGTTGGTCCAGGGCCGCCATCGCCGGGGCTTCATCAATGGCTTTTTTCAACATGGGGATTTTCGGCATGATCATCGGCCGGTTGAACGACAGCTTCGGACCGCGCCGGCTCATGTCGGCTGCGGCGCTGTTGTTGGGGCTGGGGTGCGTCTTGATGGGCCGGCTCGAAACCCTCTGGGAGCTCTACCTCTATTACGGCCTCATCTTCGGCATGGGGCTGAGCGCCATCGATGTCATCGCTCTAACCACCATTGCCCGGTGGTTCTCCCACCGGCGGGGGTTCATGACCGGCATCGTCAAAGTAGGTACCGGCGCCGGCCAGTTCGCCATTCCGCTTGCAGCGAGCGGCCTCATCCTGCTTTACGGGTGGCGGTGGACGATTGCGGCCATCGGTGCATTCGTCGCCGTCATTCTTGTGCTCATGGCCCAATTCCTGCGCCGTGACCCGGGCGCGTTAGGCTCACAAAGCCACCCGGGAACCGGCAGCGGCAATTTCACCGCATCGGCCACGGGCCCCGGTCTTCCCCTGTCCCGGGTCTTCGGGACGGTCCAATTCTGGACCATCTGCCTGGTCAATCTCTTCCTGGTATCCTGCCTGATGGTCATTCTGCTGCACATCGTCCCCCATGCACGCGATTCAGGCACCGCTCCCATTCAGGCCGCCGGCGTCCTTTCCACCATCGGCGGGGTGAGCATGCTGGGCCGCTTCGTCAGCGGCCTGGTCATCGATCGCCGGGGCAGCAAGACTGTGATGAGCGTCTGCTTTATCCTGCTGGTGGGCGATCTGGTGTGGCTGCAGTTTGCCGATCGGCTTTGGATGCTCTATTTATTCGGGATGGTTTACGGCCTGGCCCATGGAGGATTCTTTACAGCCATCTCTCCCCTTGTGGCCGAATGGTTCGGCATCCATTTCCATGGCACTCTATTCGGCATTGTGGCTTGTTTCGGGACCACCGGCGGTGCCGTGGGACCACTGCTCGCCGGCCACCTGTTCGACCTCAGCGGCAGCTACCAGCCGGCTTTCCTGATTTTAACCGCCCTGACCCTGGTGGCCTGGGGGCTGCTGCTCTCGTTACGGCCGCTTAAAGGCCGCTGAGTCGAGATTCCAGCGATTACACGTCTCTTTGAAATTCTCTCAAAATTGCCTTATTCCCAAGCCTTCCTTTTTTCATCATCGTCCCGCTCATTCCAGGAAAAAAGCCCCGAATGCATGCCAAACGCTCCCGGTTAGCTCAAATCCTCGCATGCTCTTTTTAAGACTCTGCCGATCTGGATTTTCTGGGGGCAGGATTTCTCTGCTTTCGAATAGTCGGCCTTAAAGACATTATCCCTTGTGCCGGTCGGCAGCGCATTAAACAGATTCAGCGCCATATCCCGGGAGCCATAGCCGTGAGCGTACATGGAACAGCGCAATATGTCGCTGATCGGGACGTCCAGGTCCACAGCTGATTCGCAGATGTGAGCGCACCCGGCGCAGTAGCCGGGAGCCGTTTCTCGAGCATATTGTTCCAGGCGCTGCCGGTCTCCCTCGGACAAACGCTGCTTATTCAGTGCCGCGTCGATATTGGCCTGGAGGATTGTCATATTCGGCATGGCCGAGCAGATGCTGGAAATATGGGGATTTTCCCAAACCACCTTGAGCTTGGCTTGTTCGGCGGTATATCCTTTTTTCAGGAAGTTCTCCGTCATTTTCAGTGCATCATCGGTCTCGGAGCCGATCGAGGCGTAAAAATTGGCCGAGAAGGCGGCCTGTGTCTTCATCGCGGTCAACCCGATTCCGGCCTTGGCACAGGCGTCAACTGCTCTTTTTATTTCATCTTTTACGATCAGCCGGTAGTTATAACTCATCATGATCCCATCGACCCATCCCAGTTTAGCCGCCGCCAGAATGCTGTTTTCCATGTTCTTGTGAGCACTGAACCCGAAAAAGCGGATCGTTCCTTTTGATTTGGCACGCTCGGCCCACGCTTTGACTTCAGGGGTCAACTCCTTGCCGACATCGCTGACATAATGAATGAAATACATATCGATATAGGGCGTATTCATTCGCTGAAGCGAGGTATTCAATTTATCGGACAATTCTTTTGCGTCTGAACTGGCGGCCTTGGTTACCAGGAACACTCTTTCCCTGTCGCCCGGGAACTTGGCAAAGTAGTTCCCGATAGCCTTTTCGTTCCGTCCCCATGCATATGAATCGGCTGTATCCCAATAAGTAACTCCCGATTTGAAAGCCTGCCGGAATACGAGCTGGTCGGTGTCCTTCAAGACGCCGCCCAGCGCAAGGATGGAAACATCCACACCCGTCTTTCCAAACGGCCGCGTCGGCACAACCATTGGCGCCTGCACTTGCGCCGAGGTGCCGGCGTGCGCCGCGGTCAAAGAGCTTAAGGGTACGAGTGCAGATCCCAGACCGGCGGCACCGGCGGCTCTAATGAAATCTCTCCTTGATATAAGCCCCTTCTCTGCGGACATGTTCGATGACTCCTTGCGATGGATTGGCTTCGGAAGCGGCTTCAAAGCCTCGGTAGTGTGACCCCGGAGGGGTATGGCGATCTTACCGGCGCCATATGATGAAGTCAATTAACCTAAGCTGTATCAGGAGGTATCGAAAGCGCACCCGGTGCATCCGGTCCAGCCTTACCCGATTGCCTGCAAAGCCGACGAGTGGATGCCGGCGGAATAACCCGCAGCAAGTGCGCGGATCACTGAAAGCGGGGTCAGCAGCCTTGCCGGGAATCGAAATGAACCTCCCGAAGGGTACGCATATCCGGCAGGGCTCCAGCGCAGCAACCGGTGTTTCAACACCAGGTATGGGGTCTGGTCGTCGTTGGTCACAAAGGCTCCGTCGGGCAGGTTGCCGACCGAATGACACATGCTGAGGGCCATGGTGCTGGTCGCTGTTCTTTCCCGATGCAAAACCGTGTCAATCGCCGTTGCGGCAGGCCGCGGCTCGCCGGTCAAATCCGGGTTAGCCTTCGCCCAGATTTCCCTGAATTCGTTGAAGCGGGTCCGTTGACATTCGCCGCATGGCCGATGTCCGGCGGCCAGGGCCGTGGCTTCGTCCAGAAAGAATAACTCGGTGTAGGAGCCGGGTGTCATGAGAGAGCGCCTTCGGCCTCTGAATTCCAATAGGCAGATGATCCACCGCCGACCCTGAAACCGACGCCGAATCTGACCCTGATCGTCATGCAGGCATCCCCGGTTGCCCATGAGCGTTCCGCGGGCTGAGATGCTGATCAGTGTGCCGAACGGCGTTACCCGATTTTGCCTTGGCATATACAGGTTCCTGGCCTCGATCAATTCGTCCCTGAAAGAGAACCTCACGGCGCTCATGTCCTGGATCTGTGCTCCGGTTATGAAACGATGTCAAGGGCGATGAAAGGATACCGGCGGCAAGATACCTCCCCTACCCTCTTACTGGCGTACAGCGCCAAGATCAGAAGCCCTGGCCTTGCCTTGAAGGCGGAAGCCTGCATCAGGTAATTGCCGAAGCGGGACAAAGAGGCTATCTTTGCGGGGAAACCAATCGGCAAGGCGCTTTTGAGACTGCTGTCTCCAAAGAATTTCCTCGGCCATTGCGTTCTCCGCGGTCTAACCACTTAAAGCTAAGGAGAAGGACTATGGGAACAAATAAACCGTTAACGGTTGGCATTCTCACCGGCGGCGGCGACGTGCCCGGCCTCAACCCCTGCATCAAGGCGATTGTATATCGGGGCATCGAGGAGGGCCTGAGGGTTATCGGCATTCGCCGCGGCTGGGCGGGCATTCTCGAATTCAATCCGGACGAGCCGCAGAGCCGCGAGCGCAACATCGAAGAGCTGAACACAGCCAAGGTGCGCACCATCGACCGTTCGGGGGGCACCTATCTTCACACCTCCAGGACCAACCCGTGCAAGGTGAAGTACAAGGATGTCCCCGACTTCCTCAAACCCCAGGCCAAGGAGGGGGAAACTGCCGACTTCACACCCCATGTGCTCAAGAACCTCGAGCGCCTGGGAATCGACGTGCTCATCCCGATCGGCGGCGACGACACCCTGAGCTACGGCGAACGGCTCCACCAGGAAGGATTCCCGGTATTGGCCATTCCCAAGACGATGGACAACGACGTTTTCGGCACGGACTACTGCATCGGCTTTTCCACCGCCGTCACGCGAAGCGTCAATTTCATTCATGCCCTGCGCACCTCCTCCGGTTCCCACGAACGCATCGCCGTTATCGAGCTCTTCGGCCGGTACTGCGGCGAGACCTCGCTGATTTCCGCCTATCTCGCGAGCGTGGACCGGGCCATCATCTCCGAGATTCCGTTCGACCCGGAACGTCTGGCCGAACTCCTCATGGAGGACAAGAAGGCCAATCCCAGCAACTACGCGATGCTCACCATCAGCGAGGGCGCACGGATGGCGGCCGGCAAGATGATCCAGTCCGGCGAGGCGGACGCATACGGCCACCGGAAGCTGGGAGGAATAGGGCTTGAAACGGGGCAAGTCCTGAAGAAGCTGACCGGGCAGGACATTGTGTACCAGCAGCTCGCCTACCTGATGCGCAGCGGCGCCCCGGACTCCCTCGACCTGATGGCGGCCCTCAACTTCGCCAACCTGGCGATTGACCTCATCATGAAACGCGTGTACGGGCGGATGGTCGCCCTCCGGCAGGGGGTCTACACCGATGTCCCGCTGAGCATCATCACCACCGGACAAAAGCGGGTGGACGTCGATGAACTGTATGACAAGGAGCAGTATCGACCCAGAGTGCGGACCGTGATGGGCAAGCCCATGTTCCTCTACTGACACAGAGCACGTCCGCTATCCATCGCGATGGCCGGGAGACCGGCCCGGGAGACCGGCCATTGAAATCCTGTCCGCGGATCGCCTGGAAGTCATCGACCTTGCGGCGCAGGTGCGCCTGACGACCTGAGGAATCCTACCTTTGGCCGGTCCGGAAGACAGGTGGGAATTTAGTTACCCTTTAACAGCCGAGGGTGGAGCCACAGTCATGCCATGACGGCGCAGGATGTCCATCATCTTCGCGCGGTCGGGCGGGCCGCCACCAGCGGCATCGATTGCCTCGGCAGCTTCGCGGAAGTATTTTGGAACCATTATCGCCGGACTGATGACAACGAGTTGCTTCACATCCTCGCTGCCGAGGTTGTCGAAGCGGTGCACCGCGCCGCGGTGAATGCACAACGCCTGCCCGGGGCCGACCTCGATGGGGGTGCCGTCGACCGTCCAGGTAAGGACGCCCTGAATCCCGTAAAGGGTTTCCTCGTAGGCGTCATTCTTGTGGTCCGGCGCCATCAGCTTCTGCCCTGCCGGGACGAAAACCTCGAACACAGATACGCCGCCCTTGGAATCCTCGCCCGTCAGGAGGAACCGGATCCCTATGGGACCAATCTTGATGGTTTGTTCCGAAGGATTGACTCTCGTCGTACGCGGCCGCATCATAGCGCCTCCCTTGAGCAAAGTTGTCAAGTCAAAGACCACCTGTGAAACGGGCGGCCTGAATTTTAGGGCATAGGCCGAAAAGGCAAAAAGCACGTCCGTGCTTTGAAGGTGCACTTGCAACCGCGTGCGTAGCACGGGGTTGGTAAGGCAAGAAATCAAGTGTAGAAGAACTAATAATGCAGATGACTTTAGTTGGGGATGGGGCGAATCATGTATTTTTCAAAATCCGTACACTCCCTTTTACCGTCCAAAATCTCAATATAAGCCAACCCTTAAGAACGAGCCATTTCAAATACTTCTCGTGCACCGACCCCATTTATCCTGGTTATGCAGTTACGAGGCTGCTCAACCCCTATTCATTCTTCTCCACTCCCTCGGGCTGACATACTTGGCTCCCAGCACCCACATGCCCTTCCCCGCCTTCTTTGCCTCCTCCTCCGCCTTCCAGTATGGCCCCATGTCTTGCCCCTTTGGAGGCGTGCCTCGGTAGGCTTCAGCCAGGCCGGATTTCACCATCTCGAGGTTGACACTTTCCCCGTGCAGAAAAACCTCTCCGAGAATTCGGCCATACCGGTCCCCGCCGTATGACTTCACTGTGACAGTCTGGTTCAATACCAGGCCGGCCAGGTACTTGGCCGACTGTTGGCTGAAAGGCTGTCCGGGCTCGTGTTTATTATGGGAAATCTCCGGGGCGTCGATGCCGACCAAGCGGATGGTTATCTTGGCATCCTTGTTCGTGACGATGATGGTGTCCCCGTCGAGGACGCGCGCAACTCGATTTTCTCCAGCGATGCAGATGCTCCTCGATGCCAGCAGGAGCCCTATCAGGAACACCCATAAGAAAAGCCCATGGATCGACCGCTTCATTCAACCACCTTTAATCTGTGAGTCTCTTGGCAGCTCGCCCACAGCTGTCGAAAGATAAACATGTGCGCTCCCGCACAGCGATGGCAAAGGCGCTTCCGTAGGTTTTGGCAACAAAGCGAATTACAGGAGGACTCTAGTGAATATCGGCAGAAAAGGCAGAAGCTTAAGGCTCAGCGCCTGGACATCGGTTCACAGCACAGCGGATGACTTCGCGCAGGCAGCCTGTGGCAAATATTTGATCGGCCGCTTCGGAAGACCGGAAAAAGGAAAATTTCAACTTGAACCGAATGGGAGTGCCGATAAGCCCCGGTTCGCAGCCTAGGCAGCAGGAACCATTTGTTAAGTCAATGGTCGATCAGGATTTCTTCAGGGCGCTTTGAAATCGGTCCAAGAGAGGTATCTGGTTGACATGGGGAGGGATGGAGCGCCAGCGCTCGGCAAAAACTGCGATCTCGGGAAAGCTATGGTGCAAGGCACCCGGTGCATCCAACCTGGCTTAGCGGGGCATGCGGTGAAGACATCAGGGAGGGGTGCAGTGCAGCGCAGCATTACAGGTACATCTGGGGTTCTTTCCGCTGGCGGCAGTTCTCGTTTAACCACTTCCTGACTTGGTCTATCCAGGCGTTTTCCCATTTTCTCGCTCCGGTTGGGCACTTCTTGATGCACGCACTGCAGTGAATGCACGCGTTCGTGCTGGTGACCACCAAGTCATCCACGGCAATGGCAGCTGTCGGACAAGCTGCAGCACATTCCGCACACAATGTGCATAGCGATTCAACGGTAACCGGAGCTATTTCTGATCGTTGAACCCACTTCCTGTAAGGGAAATTTCCGGGCACATGCAGGATGGGCATATCATCAAGGGTGCGAAACTTGCTTATCTTTTCCTGGATCGACTCACCGAACCGTTTCGCTTTTTCCATATCCCGATCGTCCGGTCTTCCCACAGCGATCGGTGTCGTCTCGCAGCTATACGAGTGCTCTCCGATGAAGGCGCCGCCGGCGATCGGCCGAAATCCCAGTTCTGAGGCAATATCCCTGAGTTCCAGGAGCGCATCTTCGTATTCTCGGTTTCCATACACCACAACTATTGCCGCAGGCGTATGGTTACCCTTTATCCGTTGCAAGCGGCGTACCGCTTCCGGAGGAACGCGTCCGGCATATACAGGAGTTCCGATAATGGTCAATTCATCTTCTATTTGAGCGATGTTTTGACTTCCGGCACTATGCGGAGTTAAGTCAATGCTGCCGATGATGTCCGAGTGAATTCCTTGAGCAATCTTGTTTACAATTTTGGCCGTGGTTTCAGTAGGTGAAAAAAAGACCAGCTTTATCGACCTGATGTCCATGGAGGCGATCCCTCTTATTTATTAGGCAAAGGTTCCTGCTCGAAGCATTCCAGTGTGCCCATATGGTGATATTTTCCAATCCCGCGCATCAGCCGCACCCGCCGAATCCTCGCCTTAAGATTCGCTGAAAGTGAAGAAGTCAGTGACGCTGAGCGCCGGCGGGCAAACCTAAGAGTGCAGCTCTTTGGCACTCCGCTCAATTGAAGGGTCATGCGTCTGGCTGAAGGACAAAGCTCGGGCCTTTATGGTTAAGATGGCTGGGGACCCTCATATCCCTCAATAATAACGATATCGCCGGTCGACACAGCCTGTCTCAGCTTGATGGCCTCCTGGTATTCAGGTGACTTATAGCAGTCGAGGGCGGCCTGATAGGAAGGAAACTCGATCACTACGTTGCGAGAACGGGTTGAGCCCTCGGGATTCTCAAATCGGCCGGCCCGGACCAGAAAACGGGCTCCATATTTCTTAAGCGGTTGAGCGTTGGCCGCAACGTAAGCCTTGTATCTCTCCGGGTCGGTGACATCAACTCGCGCTATCCAGTAACCTTTGGGCATTTGCATTTCCTTTCGAGGACGAAGCAGGTCTTCGACCTACGGCTAGCAGTGATAAGATGGTTTCTTTACAAAACTCCGTGTATGGATTTTTGCGGGATAATATCAAAAGTTTTCTTGGAATTCAAAATAGGCAGTTCGCACGCGGTCGGCACGCGACGATCTTCAGCGCGCCCGGGTACATGCTCTTCTTAGACAGCATTCATGGTGACCTGACTTTTAAATTTCATTTATCTTCAGTTGTATATACGAAGAAAAATATCCTCTGTATTTTACTTGCAGTTCTTTAATTCTCCAATCCGTGTCAGTTATCAGCCCACGGCAGTTAGAAGATCGACAATTACACCGCATTGGCTCTTTATTGGCTCCGAACATTGCGTAATCAATCGTCAATTCTTCACCGCTATCAATATCACGCATCGCAACAAATATAACTTGTCCAAGTATCCCAACATTTGGCTCACACGAATGATTTAGAAACATCATTACACTTTCAACTTCCTGGGTATTGAGTGGAGCAAGAACAAATTCATCGGCAATAGGATACCCCCAATATCCATCTGGTCTTTTTATTTCTTTCTCCATCTGTCGAGTTATAATATGCCCTCCTCTAACCGAAACGATTTCGCCTTTACGGATTGGTTCTTTGGCAAACAAACCGCGTCCTTCGGTATCGCTTATTCTTATTTCAGTTTTTATCGAACGATAGGATGAGGCTTTTCTTTCAGTGACTTTTGTATTGCTCATAATTAATACAGTTCCCTATTATGCGTAACCGAGACGTATCCTGTAACCTAATGTTGGAGCACTGCTCACTCCGACCTGGCGTCAGCACCGTGCTCAGACAATTGAGCCCCGAACCACCGGTGCAATGCTGTCAATAAGTGGAGATCGGTCGTTTCAAATGTGATTTCAGCACCGTAAGGCAGAGTTGCATACGAAACCTTGATACGCGACGCCCCAGCTTGAAGATCCTTGAGTCCGGGCATGTCAGAACCATGCAGCGACGCTGGGTCTGAATAGTCGCCATGTTGAAACATGACGGCCTCGTGCTGGAGATGCATTTGAATCAGCGCAATCTGGTCGGTTGCACCTGGATCTTTAGCGACGACCTGCTGCACGCCTCCAGACTCAGTCATCTTGAAGATGTGCACCGTCTTCGACAAATCGAAGGGCATTACCCTATGCCCCATTTGGTGCACCTGCTCTTGGCGGGTTTGCGCAAACACGGAGGCGCTAAAGAAAATCAGGAGGATAGCGGCTGATTTGGCCAAATGGGAAAGATACCGGCAATTTTCGTTCATATGTCTCTCCTGAAGGTATATTCGAA
>JBLMXM010000345.1:0-16621 GCA_050257775.1 Hyphomicrobiales bacterium | reverse complement strand
AGTCGTTTCTCCATTCCCTCCGGGTCAAAGACAACCTCGAATTTTTTCAAGTTTGGCGGCAGTATCCTTCAAGGCTTGTTTGATCTCGTAGGACATTTTTCCCTTCCTCCTTACATAAGGTATTAAGTTTTACGTGTTAAGTTTTAAGCAAAGGAGCGCCTCTTCCGCTCGGAGACGTGAGGACTTGATCATTTTACTTGACACTTAAAACCTAAAACGGTTTCGTCTGCGCCGCAAGAGCTCCCATGCGGCCATCGCAATTGAAGCCATCAGGCACGCTAAAGCCAGAATATCGCCGTAGCGGGTGTAGACCGTTTCCGTGTCCAGTAGAGGCAGCTCGGCCACGAGCGCCGCCTCTTCCATCAGGGGGGTCTTGTCCAGCAGTCGGCCGGCCGGGTCAATGAACCCGCTGATTCCCGTGTTGGCCGCGCGCGCCAAGGCCCGCCGGTTTTCCACCGCTCTCAGCACCGCCAGCGAGAAATGCTGATAGGGTCCGGCGGTCGTGCCATACCAGGCATCATTGGTGATCGTTATCAGCAGGGCTGCGCCGTTTTGAACCATGGCCCGTGAGAGCGCCGGGAAGATGATTTCATAGCAGATCTGGACTCCCAGCTTGCAGCCCTGCATATCCAGGGTCTGGCCTTGGGTGCCCGGCTTGAAATCCCCGACATGCTCCACCATCTTCCCCAGAAATGGCAAGTACTCCTTGAACGGCGTGTACTCACCGTACGGGACGAGATGGGCCTTGTCGTATTTCCCCAGCACCGCGCCGCCTGGTCCGACCAGATAGGCGCTGTTGAAGTAGTCCGCCTGCTTGCCCCGCATTTCGAAGGACGGCGCTCCGATCAGGAAATACGCGCCGGTTGCGATGATCCCCTGCATCACCATCCGGGTCGGGGGCCCTTCGGCCAGGAAATAAAACGGCGCCGCCGATTCCGGCCAGACGATCAGGTCGGGATGCTGCGGTTGGGTGGACAGGGACAGCCGGACATATTTTTCAATGGTGGCGACCTGAAAGGCCGGATCCCATTTCTCAGACTGCTCGATGTTGCCCTGTATGACCGCCACCCGAGTCTTGGACGCTGCCGCCGCCAGCCGGTCGACGTGTGCGATCCGGATCTCTCCGTAGATCCAGGCCCCGGCCACCAGGAGCCCTGCGGCCGCGATAGCCCCCAGCGATAGCCTCGGTTTGACCGGCCGCCCCCGCCACGGTCGCCTCGAGATAGTCAGGCTGACCAGGAAAAAGGCTGTGTTGACAACCGCGATCAAACCGGAGACACCGTACACCCCAACTATATCCGATAGTTGTATTAGATGCAATTGGCGGTACTGCGAGTAGCCCAGCAGTTCCCAGGGAAACCCCGTGAACAGAAAAGAGCGCAGATACTCGCTGCCGACCCATAGCACGGGAAAGATCCACAGAACGCGCTCCGGGGTTCGGCCGGCCAGCGCGAACGCGCAGGTAAACGGTCCGGTGAACAACAGGCTGAGGATAGCGGCAAACAGGAAAAGGATAGCCACGCTGAGAATGAACGGAAGGTGGCCGTAGATGACCATCGTCGGCACCAGCCAGTACAGCAGCGACCCGTAGTGCGCTATCCCGAACAGCATCCCGAAGCGAAAAGCCTCCCCGGGGTTTGCATCCTTGAGCGCCCACAACAGCGGCACAAGGGCCACCCATGCCAGCCCGTACAGGTCGATCTTGGGGAAAGCCGCCGTCAGCAGCAAGGCGCTGAAGATTGCCAGGCCCGTCGTCCTAAGCTCGTTTTTCAGCCAGATATTCATAAAAAAAACCCCGAATCAACGGGGTGTCAGATCCGGGCGGGTGCAGCAGAATCTAACCCATTTCAATTTGAGCGATGCTCAGGATCCTGCCCGCGCCCGGATGGAGATGCGGCCTAAAATAAGGATCGCTCATTTGAGGCACACCCATTCTCTGTGATAACATATGGTTCTGTCAATAGAATTCATAACCGCTACAGGTTGTGCGGTTGGGAACCTTGACACACAATTTATTCCGGCCTATAATCAAACCATCTTCATCTCTTAGGATTCGGTTTTCCCTAACGCGCGGATAATTCATGGAAGACTTCAAACAAGTTCTGCTTGATCGGTTGATGAAACAAGGGGCCGATCCGTCGAGCCTTGGCAGCATCCTCAAAGCCCTTGGCAAGATTCTCTCCCAGGACCCGGACATCGACCCTGCTGCCGCCAACGAAAAGCTTTGCTATCTGGGGTGGCCGGAGGTGCACGTCGATTATCACATCCTCCAACTGGCGCTGGCCTGCTTTGAGCTGCAAACCGGCCCAGGCGCATCACCGTTCGGCGAAGACGAACGCACGCGCCAAGTCATGCGATTGAGAGACGTGGAGATCGCCCCCAGTTCCCTGAACGATCTCTGATCCTCAGCCTGCGCCTTTTTTCCTGCCTCTCTGACAACGTGTTGCTGCAATAGCTCAGATTTCATAGCATGCCAGGATCTCACCGAAATAAAGGGTGTGGTAGTCCCTCTCAGGATAGAGGTGATCGTAGGCCCGGGTGAGTCGCGCCGGGTCGATCGCGTTCTTATAGACGAGCTTGCATTCGAAGTGAATGCCCGGCGTTTCAATGATGGGCGAGACCACGCGCCTGCCTTTGGCCGTCTTGAGCTGACACTCCCTGAATTTGTCCGTGTCCCGGCCGGACTTGGTGCCGCAGAAAGCGATTTGTTTCTTCATGTCCCCTGAAGGCACGCTCAGGGTGAAGTCGGCCGCTTTTTCGATGATACCGAAGGTGTGGCGGGAATTGCGCACCATCACCATCATGACCGGCTGGCGCCAGGCGATCCCGAAGGTGGCCCAACCGATGGTCATGGTGTTGACCTGGTCGCCTGCCCGGACGGTCAGAAAAGCCCCCTCGTTGATCTGTCTCATTACCTTTTCGTACACCGACATAAAATCAACGTCTCTCATGATTCGCTCCTCCTTTGATATAAGTTCTATGATCACCGTACCAGCGAGGCGTTTAACATAAGGCAGAATGAGGGTGAAGTCTTCTGTGCGGGGGAACCCCGTTGGCACTCTTGACATACTCAGAACCCACGTAGGATATAAACAAGCGCCGCCGGCGCCCGGACTTTCAGGCCGGCACTGCGTCGGTTGGGGAGCGGGACGAGCGGCGGCTGCATGCTCGCGATTCCTATCAATTTCAGGAAAGGACGAAGACGATGCCCAAACCGATTATCCTCAAGATTGGCGCGATCGAATTAAAAGGAGAATTCAACGACACGCCCGCCGGAAAGGCCATGGCGGAAGCCATGCCCATCGAGTGCCAATGGTCGCGCTGGGGGGAGGAGTATTACGGTACCACCCGTCCGGGGTTTGGAAGCTATCCCGGCCCGAGCACTGACCTTATGGAGGTGGGCGACCTGGCTTATCACGCCCAGAGCGGTTGGTTCTGCCTGTTTTTCGGCCCCACGCCGGCCAGCCGGGGCAAGGAGCCGCGGGCTGCTGTGCCTGTGCTGAAGGTCGGCAAGGTCCATGGGGACTGGGCGGCGGTCAAGGCCTTGGGCGAATCGGTGAAAGCTACGGTTCAGGCGGCGTGACGGCTCTCACCTGCCGGCCGGCTCATACAACACCTCCAACGCTCGTAAACTTTGTCCGATTACCCGCGCAAACTACTTTCATGTAAACCTTTTCCGGCATCCGTGCATCTAAATTGATTAAAATGAGCCGGATACGGCCGGAGGCGACCATGAAAACTAATATATTGAAATTATTGATAATTGTTTTGATGTGGAGCTTGATCGGAACGGGGGTTGCGGTTGCCGGCGGCTACAGGGGTTCTTACAAAGCTCCAGCCTGGGGCGGCTATTATCACGGCGGGGGCTCTTATCACCATAGTCCGTATTATCATTACTCTCCCGGCTACTGGCAAAACCGTTACCACTACTACGGTCCGCCGGTGCGCTGCTATCCGTATGGCAGTTACTACAATAGGGGTTACTACCCCTATAACGGAGCGTATTATTTCTCCGGAGCTTTCTCCGAGCCGGGATTCGGATTCGTTTTTGGCACGCGCGGCAGTTGGTGATATAATCCCTGCCTGTGAAAAACAGAGATCGAATCGGAGGCGGGGCTGAGGGACTTCGGGCGGCTTCAGCCGGCAGGGAGCAGGATGGCGGTGTGCGCTCGGCGAAATCGGCCTCGCCGGCCTCGGAGCCGCAAGCCAGTGCAACCGTGCCGGCAACCGAAGAGGACCTCATCCGCCGCGCGCGGGAAAACGACCCGGCAGCCGTTGATCAACTGGTACGGCGCTACCAGAAAAAAGTGTATGGGATCGCCTATCGGCTCAGCGGTTTTGACCCGGAAGAGGCCCGCGACACAGCGCAGGAAGCGCTTTTTCAAGTGTTCCGCAATCTCGGCCAGTTTGAAGGCCGGGCGCGCTTTTCCACCTGGCTGTACCGGACCGTCGTCAACACCTGCCTGGATGCCCAGCGGCGCCGGAGGCGATGGTTCCGGCTGATTCTGCCGGCGCGCTCTGCGAAGCGGGACGAGTCGGAGCCCGATGATCCGCTTGATAACATCCCGGCCCCGGAGGATAACATGGACCCGGTTGCAAACCTGAGCGGCGCAGAGCTCAAACGGGATGTGCTGCACGCGCTGCGCCGGCTGTCCGAAAATCAACGAACCGTCTTTCAACTTAAGGTGTTTCAGGAGTTGAGCATACCTGAAATCGCCGCGGTGACGGGCATGGCCGAAGGCACGGTCAAATCCCATCTGTTTCGGGCAACCCAAAGCGTCCGGGATCAGCTGCGCGATTGGGTTGAACGCTGAAGAATAAGGAGGCGTAACATGCAGGCAGCATGTCGCAACCAGAATGAAACCTTGATGCTGGATGTCCTCGGGGAACTGCACGACTCCGACGTGCGCCGTATGTGGGAGGATCATCTCAGGGCCTGTGACGACTGCCGCAGGGAGCGCGGCCGGATGCTTCAGTTGCTCGGCAAGGTGCGGGAGGCCGGGATGCCTCCTGAGCTTCCGGCAGCGCACGCGGACTCCATGGCGGCCGCGGTGGGCTGGCGGATCAGAAACGAGCGGCTGGCGCAGCCGGGAAAGACAACCGGCCGCCGCTTCCGGCTGCTCCCGGCCTTGGCCGCGGGCTGCGCGTTCCTGGCGATGGTTGCTGTCGGATACCGGTTGCAGGACCGGCTTTTCGGCCCCTCAGGAAGGGGCGATGTCCCGGCGGAGTTGCAGGCGCAGGATCTTGAGGTCATCAAGCACCTTGACCTTTTGAAAGACATGGATACAATCGAAAAACTGATTCATGTGGTCGACATCGACTCCGACGGACAGGCACCGGACGGAAAGGCTCCGGAAACCCAGGGCATGCATCGGGATGGTCCAGCCAGTGCAAACGCATAAGCACCGCCGCATCGTCGGCCGCGGCCTAACGTTGTTGGCCATGGCAGCGCTGCTTGCCGCCGTCCTGGGCGGCACGGCATTCGGCTCAGCCCCCAGCACTTGGCGCCGAGGAACCGCTTGGGCCAGCCTCGCCGCCAATGAAATGCCTTTGCATCTGGCCCAGAATAGGCAGCGGCCGCAGCCTTATTTCGACAACCTTCCCCCGGACGAACGGGCGCGCATGCAGCGGCAGTATCGGGAATGGCAGTCGCTACCCCCCGATCAGCGCGATGCCATGCGCCAGCGCATGCAGGACTGGAACAGGATGCCGCCGCAGCAGCAGGAACGTTACCAGCAGCGCTACCAGCAATGGCAGCAGATGTCCCCGGAAGATCGCCGCAAACTCGAAAACAATCTGCAGCGCTGGGACAAACTTTCTCCACAGGAGCGCGACTCGATCCGGCAGCGCTTCAGAAACTAGAACCCATGGTCAGGCATAACCCTGCTGGGCCGTATGCGCCCAGCGGGGTTATTTTTTTAAGCTCGATGAGTGCTTCTCAGAAGCGTCTATCAGTGCTGCAGATATGCATTCGGAAGTAAAAAAAAGAAGTAAATGCCAAGCAGCCCCAAGCCATCCGCCGAGGCACGAAACCCCGCCGCCTGACGTTTTTCTAAGTAAACGTTAACAAACTTAATGCTTGGCAGCCCCTGCTAAGGCCGCCTCTGAACCGGCCAGCGGCCCTGATGTTTCAAGACAGGTCGAGCATCTGCCGGCTGTCTCGATTTGACGTTGTCGCCTTTCCTCGGGCCATATGCGCGATTACTTCTGTCCTAAGCGCTTGTTTAGGGTTGATCTGTCTGAAATGAAAGCAAAAATGTCTTCAAACGCATATGGGTTCAATGTCTGAATGGAAGCACTGCCAGAATGGGTGATCATTTTCGGAACACCAAATGTTGTGTGATAATAATGCTTGACACACAATTATCGCTTGTCTATAATTTGCGTAATTCCAAGTTCATATGACAACTGACTGAGTTTGAGAACAAAATAAACTATTTCAGGGGAAGGGCGACTGCCACAATGTCAGCCCTCCAAGGAGTGCACAAGCATTCACAACGGACGTCGCGGAAAGTGGCTGTCAGGAAAGTCCGTTCCTCCGGGGTCGATGCAGCATCCGGCTGGTCCCGAGACACGTTGCCGGTGCAACGTTCTAAATATAGGTTTTCGGATGTTAACAATCCGTTGCATCGCCTCGGACCATGGAGATGCGGAGAGGAGGTCGTGAGTGCCCCTCAACTTTCCCCCGGCGGAAATGAACGTATTGCTGCTTTACGATTTTAATCCGCACTGGACGCCAAGCGAAAAAGATGAAATTGCCGAGGCGCATTCCCGCCTCACGGACGCGCTCTCCTCAGCAGGGTTCTCCATTGACCTGCTTCCGGTTGTCGATCCGTACTTTCCCGAGCGGCTCTGCTCCTATGATTCTAAGGATTGCATTCTGTTCAACTGGTGCGACGGGATCCCCGGCCTTCACCACAGCGAGTACCTCGTCGTGCGCCAGCTCGAGCAACTCGGATTTGTCTTCACGGGATCCAGCTCGGCCACATTGGCTCTCAGCTATGACAAGCACCGCGTCAAGGAGATCCTGGATCGGAACCGGGTGCCGACGCCCCGCTGGAGGCTCTATACCTCATCAAAAACCAACGGCTGGCATGAGTTTCCGGCGATCGTCAAACCCGCAGTGGGACACTGCAGCGAGTGGCTGACCTCCGAGTCGGTGGCCATGGACGAACGGGAGCTGCACGATCGGATTTCCTATCTGGTGGATGACATCGGGCTGCCGGCCCTGGTCGAAGATTTCATCGACGGCCGTGAATTCCACGTATCGCTGTGGGGCAACGGCCGCGTTGCCATGCTGCCCCCTGCGGAAATGGATTTCTCGGCGTTCAGCGACGTGCACGACCGGCTGTGCACCTATGACGCCAAATTCAACCCCGGCTCGGATCACTACGAAAAAATCCGCACTGTTTTGCCCTCCTCGTTGAGCTCGGCCGAATGTGCCGAACTCGAGAGGGTCTCCATGGCCGCCTATAAGGCAATCGGCTGCCGCGACTACGGCCGCATCGACGTGCGCCTGCGCGACGGGGTGTTCTACGTGCTCGACATCAATCCCAACCCGGACATCAGCGAAGATGCCAGCATGGCCAGCGCGGCCGGGCACGCGGGCTATTCGCACGGAGAGATGGCGGAATACCTGATCAAGCTCGCTTCGAGACGGCATCCGGTCTTCGGGAAGAAAAAGCAGACCTCCGAAATGCACTGAAGTATTGAAGCCCCTACCAGGGCAGCGCGAATTTGGCGCGGCCGTGCGTATCAAAAAGCCCCCAGTGCGGCCCGACTCCGCCAGCCTCAGCTTTCCAGGGCTCGTCGAACATTTCGAACAGAAAAACGCTGATGCCGCGAGACCGGGCATAACGGAATAAATCCCGGGTGAATTTTTCCTGGTTTTCGAGGCCGGGGACGGCCGGTCCGTTAGAGGGGCCGGCGCTCGGCCAGCCGGTTTCGCCGATCACAATCGCTTTGCCGGGTTGCGCGTACAGCTGACTCAACCGACGGTAAGAGCCATCGACATTCGAAGCGACCGCCTGCTCGGCCGTTGCGGGCGCAAAGAACGGATGGATGTTCACCATGACGACATCGCAGTGTTCGGCTACCCGCCGACCTTGGGCGTCATGGTTCTTCACGGCGGCGATCATCGACAGGGCCGATGTGACCACGACGCTTTTCCGCACCTCCGGATTCAGGCCCTGCTTGACGTAATTGAGATCCTCGATCAATTGCTCCACGGTCACCGGCTGAGGGCAGGCTTCGGGCTCGCCGGCCAGACACTCATTGCCGACCACGATGCCGGTCACGTTGCGATACTGATTGGCCAGGCGAATGGCTTCATCCAGCTGATAACGCGTGCGGCGGGAGTCGGAGACTTCGTCGTGATTCAGGCCGCATACGTAAACGCCCAGGAAAATGCGCAGGTGCGGGAAAAGGCGATGGGCCAGCGGGACGATGCGGTTGAGGCCATGGTCCACGCCGTAGGTGCGGACCCATCTGAACCCGGCGGAGTTAATGGTTTGGAGGTCTTCGCGGATCTGCGCTTCGGCAAGCTCGGCGGCGGCATCCGGGCGCTGGCCGTCCCTGTGGAACGGCCCGTAGTTCACCCCGATGAAGGGCTCGGCGAGAGGGCCGCTTGCCGGGATGGATGCCGGACACAGCAGCAGCAGGCAAATAAGGACGGCCGCATACAGGAGTAGTCGGTGCTTCGGGCCGCCCATGGATTATCGCAGGCGCTTCCAGCGCATCGTGTACCCGGGCCGGATACCGAACCGGTCCGCGAAGCCGGCCTTGGCCTCCACCACGTATTTCGCCGGGCCGGCTGATGAATACAGCTGGTCGGACATGGGGGTCGTGTAGGCGGCCGTGTTCAGCACCGTTCCCCCCGCATCGATAAAAATCATGTCCAGCGAGCTTGGCGTGTTGCGCATCCAGAACGTCTGCGGTTCCGCGGAGGCGAAGATGAAAAGCATCCCGGCCAGGTAATCGCTGAGGACTCGTCCCATGAGCCCACGGGCCCTGGCCTCAGGGGTTTCGGCGATTTCTACCGCCAGGGTCGCGGCAGCGGATCCATCCGGCTTGAGGATCTCCACCACACCGTCCGGGCGGATGACCTGTTCCGCCCAGGCGGGCTCCGGCCCGATGCCCTCGGGGCCCGTTCCCCATGCGATCAGAGCAGCCATCGCCAGTGCGACCTCTGCCCAATGGAACCGGTTCCTGCCGGCAGCCGCAGCGTTTGGATTCGAACTGAAACCCAATTTATCCATGGCCATGATCGTTTTCCTCTATAGCATCTCGCGGGGAAAGGCAATCCGCGCTGATCGCGGGCTTTTTGCATTGACAGGCCGTGGAGCATTTCTTAGCCTTAAACCCTAAATTCCGAATCGTCTCAATCGTTCCGAAGCTGTGTCCGTTGATCATTAGATTTTGGTTCGGGTTTCGATATTCTAATTTCGGATTTCCATTTCGATATCATATCAAAGGAGGAAAGGTATGCACGTAACATTTTACGGGGCGGCGCGAGAGGTTACCGGCTCCATGCATCTCATGGCCACGGAGCGCGATCGCGTTCTGCTCGACTGCGGGCTCTTCCAGGGCCGCCGCCGGGAAGCGGGCGAGAAGAACCGGGTGCTGCCCTTTGACCCCGGCCTCCTCACGAATGTGGTGCTTTCCCATGCCCACACCGACCATTCGGGACGGATACCGGTCGTCACCCAAAACGGTTTTACCGGCCGGATCATCTCCACTCGGGCAACGCATGCAGCCTGCCAATACCTGCTGCCGGATTCGGCCAGCATCCAGCAGTCGGACGCCGATTATCTGAACTACAAGACGCTGCGCGCGGCGCTATCCCACAGAGGCGCCTCCCACCAGGGGAAAAATGAAGCGCCTCAAGACTTAGACGGGATCAAGAAGCTTCTGAAAAAGGGGCGGCATGAGCTGAATGTCGAAACCATCAGCGAGCTCATGACCCGCCTGCGGCTTGAGGCGGTCAAGCCACTCTATACGCTGCCGGACGCCGAGAAGGCGCTGACCTATTTCGACCCCTATCCCTACCGGCGCACGGTGGATATCGGCAACCGGATGACCTGCGCGTTCTACGATGCTGGCCATATCCTGGGATCGGCCATCAGCATGATCACGGCGCATGAAAACGGGCGAGCCGTTCGGGTATGTTTCACGGGCGACCTCGGCCGATTCGACAAGCCCATCCTCAACGATCCCGAGCTGGCCTTCGCCGAGGCCGAGCGGGACGTGGACCTTCTGATCCTGGAGAGCACATACGGCGACCGGCAGCACGAACCTGTGGTCGACCTGAAAGGCCAGCTCGCCGCCGTGCTGGAGGAAACCCTGAAGCGGGGCGGCACGGTTCTGATCCCGGCCTTTGCGTTCGGCCGCACACAGGTCCTGCTCTATGTGCTGCATGAGCTTTACAACGAAAAGCGTCTGCCGGGGGTTCCCATTTACGTGGACAGCCCTCTGGCGGTCAACCTGACCCAGGTTTTTGCCGAACATCCCGAGGTCTATGACCAGGATACCCAGACGACCTTCCTGTCCAAGGGACAGAACCCATTCCTGTTTGACCAGATCCGGCTCGTGCGCTCGGTGGAGGAGTCCATGGCGCTCAACCGGGCGGAGCAGCCGCAGATCATCATCGCCGCATCAGGGATGTGCGAAGCCGGCCGCATCCTGCATCACCTGCGGTTCAAGATCCACAACGGGCGCAACACCATCCTGATTGTCGGCTACATGGCCCAGAACACCCTGGGTCGGCGCATCGAGGAACTGGGCCTGGATTACGAGAGATCCGGGCGACGGGGAGAGCCCCCGATCGTCAGGTTTTTAAACAAGGACTATCCTCTCAAGGCCCACGTCGCCAAGATCGGCGGCTTCAGCGGCCATGCCGACAAGGCGGAGATGCTGCGGTTCCTCAAGCAATGCAACCTGCGCATCCGGAAAATCGCCCTGGTGCACGGTGAAGAAGAGCAGGCGCTGCATTTCGCTGAAAGCCTCAAGGCCGAGGGCTACACGGTGACGGTCCCCCACCGGGGCGAGACGGTGCAGGTGGGATAGGTGCTCTCGAAGCTGAACTTAGAAGGCGAAACCCCCCGGGCCGGAGGCTGTTCAGAAGGAGAGCGAACTGATGAAGGTCTCCTGGAAGTCCGGGTGGGCCGCGAGGTCAAGTATCCGGGTGGCGCGGGCCAGTTCCCGCGCCTGCATGAAACAGTCTTCCTGCAGGAGTGCCAGCACCGCACCGGCGCCGGCGGCGTTGCCTACCACCTCGATGGCATCATCGCCCACTCCCGGGAACATGCCGAGCCTCAGCGCGTCGAACCGGTTGATGAAGCTTCCAAAGGCTCCTGCCAGGAGGATCTTATGCGGACGCGGCAGATCGTTTTCACGGCAGAGCAGGTCGATCCCCGTGCGCAGGGCGCCCTTGGCCAACTGCACAGCGCGCACGTCCGCCTGGGTCAGCGTGATGGCTGGTCGATGGCCGGCCGCATCGGCCGGAATGATCTCAAATTCGAGCATACCGTTTTCCCCCGGCCGCAGGCAGGGCGAGCCGCAGTCGATGTTGAAGCTTCCATTCGTGGAAATGACGCCGGCTCTCAGCAATTCGGCCACCGCGGTGATCACCCCCGACCCGCAGATTCCGGCCGGTGGCTTGGGACGGCCGGGGTCGCCTTGAATGAGGGTGTAATCGAGGCAGCCCGTGGTGCGGCTGAAACGGACGGAGTCAATCGCACCGGAGGTCGCCTGCATTCCATGCCGTATGGTGGCGCCCTCGAAAGCCGGACCTGTGGCACATGAAGTTGCCGCCAGCCCCTTCCCCGATAAACAGATGATTTCACCATTGGTTCCCACATCGACCAGCAGGGTTCCGGCCGGGGCGTGGGACAGGTCCGCAGCGATGGCCGCACTGATGATGTCCGCCCCCAGATAGCCGCTGATGAGCGGCAGGGTGCGCAGGCGAGCGGCAGGGTTAAAGTTCAGGCCGGCCTTCCCGGCGGGAAGGAGCCGGTCTTCATGAAACACGGGAGTGTACGGGAAGACTCCGATGCAGGAAGGATCCTCCCCCAACAGAAGATGAATCATGGTGCTGTTGCCGACGGCGACCATCTCCCCCACCGCGGCTGGATCGATCCCGGCTCGGCGGCACAGGGCGGATGCCGCCCAGTCGACGGCGCTGACCGCCATGGTTTGGAGACGGGGCAGGGTGGCGGGATCGGTGCGCACGGCGCTGATCCGGCTGATGACATCGTCTCCGAAGATGGCTTGCGGGTTGCGAACGGAGGTTGAGCCCACGATGGACCGGGCAGAGAGATCGCACAGATAAACCGCAATGGTAGTGGTGCCGAGGTCGACCGCGACGCCGTAACCGGGCGATCGCTGTCCAGGCGACAGGGGTGGAAGATTCTCCAGTTTCGACAGCAGCACGGGCGGCCCCTTTAGAACAACCTCCGGCGTGAGCAGGCTCTCCGCGGGAATCTCGACAGAAACATCCGCAAGCACTTTGGCGCAGCAGGCCAGCCGGCTGCCCTGCGCCAGCTGCTCCTCGCCAAGAGATTTGATCTCGGCGCCTTGAGCGGAGCTCAAGGCGTCCGGTGCAATGGAAGCCGCACGGACCATGCACTTGCCGCAACGCCCCCTGCCGCCGCAATCGGAACGCAGGAGAAGGCCGCCTGAAACCATGGCCTCCATCAGGCTGACGCCCGGTGCCGCGGTGATATTGCGGTGATCGACGTGGATGCGGACGATAGTGGTGCTCATGATGCTTTCACGCGGCGGTGACCATGCAAGTTGCCTTAAGGCCGCTGCTGTTTCATATCTCATTTTTCGCCTTGAAACGAGGGTTTTCCTTCGAATGGAGACTCGAGTTCTTTCTTGAAATTGCGTCAGGGATGGATGTGCGTTAATATGCGCATGTTTCTTATCCGTGCACGTTCTCGGAGCGCGATGCCATCGCATCGCAACACGATTGACCCTATCCCCCGCGGAGGATCAGAATGAAACGGTTGTTCCTGTTGTTGCTGGTGCTTCTGCCGGCCTCGGTGCTGGCGCAGTCCGAGATGGTCACCGGGAAGGCGACGCCCAAAGAAGTCTATCAGAAGGTGACCGAAGCCGCCCAATTCCTCTCCAAGTCGGGCGAACAGGGCCTGAAGGAGTTTGAGAACCCCACCGGAAAGTTCGTTTGGAAGGATACGTTCGTCTGGGTGACGGAGTGCGAGAAGAATTACTGCCTGCCCACACCCAAGAGCCCGGACCTGGGCTTGAATCTGTCGCAGATGAAATGCCGTGTAACCGGCAAGCTTTACATCCTGGCCCTCTGTGACGACATGGCAACCCATCCGGAAGGCTCCTGGGTGGAACACTGGCAGCCGAGGCCGGGGTTCAGCGCGCCGCAGAGAAAAGTGAGCTTCATGGCACAGGTCCCCAATTCACCATACCAGGTGGTTTCCGACGTGTTCGACGATGCAACGTCGCTGGAGGAACTGAACCAAATCTCGAAACGCAAATGATGCATCTCAGGAAACTGAGCTCGAAAGAGGGCACCATGACATTGACTCCCGTTGAACGACAGCAGAAAATCGCCGCTTACGGGCAGGCGTACGAGCTTCTGGCCGGCGCGTTGAAACACTTCCCGCGCGACATGTGGTCCTACAAACCCGGCCCGGCCCGCTGGAGCATTCACGAAATCCTCATTCACATCGCCGACAGTGAGGCGAACAGCTATATCCGCTGCCGCCGGTTCGTTGCAGAACCCGGCCAGGCGGTCATGGCCTACGATGAAGACCGCTGGGCGGATCGGCTGAAATACCACGATCAAAGCCCCGAGGATGCCCTTGAGCTGTTCAGGCTCCTGCGGCGTACGAGCTACCACTTGATCAAGAAGCTGCCGGAGGCGGCGTGGGCGAGCACGATCAATCATCCCGAGAACGGCATCATGACCATGGATGATTGGCTGAACGTTTACAGCAACCACGTGCCGGAACACATCCGGCACATGAAGGCCACACACGCAGCCTGGCTGGCCGAGAAACAGGGCCAACAGCCCGATCCCGACAAATCGCTGTTTGAGTTTGCAAAGCCTTGAGATCGAGGATCATGGCAGCCTTCCGTCTCGAATCCCTAAAGCCTCCACACACCGGCTTTCTACGAAAGCCGGCGAGGGTTGTATGAGCCGGTTCTTATGCGTGGATATCGGCGCGGGGACGATGGACGTGCTCTGGTTCGACACGGAGTCGGTCCATCACTACAAGGCGGTGGCGGTCTCGCCGGTGCGGACGATCGCCGAGCGGGCCGCGCGGTTGCCGGGGGATATCGTTGTCACGGGCTGCGAGATGGGCGGCGGCCCTGTCACATCGGTCTTGCGGCAGCGGGCCGAATCTCACGAAGTCATCGCTTCGGCCTCGGCGGCCTCCACGCTGCACCATGATCCGGAGAAGGTGCGCTCCTGGGGCATCACGGTGGTGGCGGACGCGGAAGCCGAAAAGCTGCGCCGGCGCAAGCGCTATTCGCACCTGGTGCTGCAGGACGTGGAAGCCGACCGACTGGAGCGAATCGTGGAGGGCTTCGGCGTTCCGTTCGATTTCGATGCCGTAGCCGTCTGCGTGCAGGACCACGGGCTGCCGCCGCCGGGGATGTCCCACCTGGATTTCAGGCATCGGATCTACCGGGAGAGGCTGGATCCCCGGCCGCATCCGCATGCCCTGTTGTTTTCGGCCGGCGAGGTCCCGCCGTTCTTGAACCGCCTGAGGTCCGCGGCCCGAAGCGCCGGCCGGATGCCCGCGCGCGAGGTATACGTCATGGACAGCGGCATGGCCGCCATCGTGGGAGCCTCGCTGGACAGCCATGTGCCGCAGGACCGCGCCTTCGTGGTCCTGGACGTGGCGACCTCCCACACCGTCTGCGCCGCCGTTGCCGGAGGTGAGCTGGCGGCTATGGTGGAATATCACACTGTGGATATCACCCGGGAGCGGCTGGAAGCGCTGCTGGAGGATTTGGTGCTGGGCCGGCTCGATCACCGTCAGATCCTGGCCGAAGGCGGTCACGGCGCATACACCCGGCAAGTCGTCGGCCCGCAGGCCCTGCAGACCATCGTCGCAACCGGACCCAAACGCAGGCTCGTCCTGGGTTCCCGGCTGCCCATGATTTTCGGCGCCCCGCTCGGGGACAACATGATGACCGGCTGTCTGGGGCTGCTGGAATCGCTACGCCGGCGCAAAGGATTGGAGCCTATTATCTATGTCTGATTTGAGGGTTCTGGCCGCGAATTGCGACGGGTAGTGGTGCCATGTGAGGCGGGCATACCTTTGAAGGCTGCCAGGGATGTGTCGGGGCGTGGAGAGCTACCGGCTTCATCACTGCCTTCGGCTTGAGCCTTAGATTCGACGATTGGCTAGAATTAGGCAGTCCTTACGGATTCCGGGGGGTTATTTGAGGTCAACTGCCCGGATGACGCCATCCTTGAAGTAAAAGTGGCGATAGGTGGGGGGGCTCGGCGGGTTCTTCAACTGGACCAGCACCAACGACTCCCAGACCGGGTCGCCCTTCATCAGACTCCGATCGGGTGACGAAACCTCGAGGGTTTCAGGCCGGGGGGGTTCGATCGAAAGGATCTGGACGTTGTCCGGGTCGTCGGAATTCATTCGCAACCACGAGATGATCCTGAGTTCATAGTCCTCGGGATAGGGGCCGGCTGCCGACGGCGGCGCGGGGAGCGCCGCTGTTCTGCCAGGTGGTTGCTTGGGTTCGCTCCCGCAGCTGATTAGAAAGAGGATCATCAGAACGGCGATCAGGCTTTTCATAAACCCCTCTCTTTTCATTTCTCTTAAGTCGGAAACGGTGGCGCCAACCATGCCCGCCTCAAATTTCGGAATGCTTCTACCAAATTTATCAAGCTATTTTAGCCGTGTAAATGATTCTATATCAAGCGGCTTCAGCCTGTCAGCGGCTCTTCCTTGCGTTTGGTGAAGTCGATGACAAATGCCGTGTCGAGCTTCTCCGGTTCCTGGTAAAACCCCCTGAAACCGGCCTCGATGAATTCTTGTTTGATCTTCTCGTACTCTTGGGCATCTACGGTCTTTCCGATCAAGGCATGCCCGTGGGCGCGGTAAAGCGGCCGGTACTGGGCCATGAGGCTGATCGTGATGTCCTCGGGGTCAAAGGTGTTTTTCAGAAACGCCAGGACCTCGCGGGAGGCCGATTGGTCGTTCGGCAGCACGAGGTGGCGGATGCACAGGCCGCGCTCGGCAATGCCGTTCTCGTCGCAGCGCAGCGGCCCGACCTGGCGGAACATGCGGCGGATGGCCGCCTGGTTGACCTCGACGTAATCCGGTGCCGTAGAATAGGGGCGCGCCGGCACGTTGCTGCCGTACTTCATGTCGGGCAGCCAGATGTCCACCACGTCCTTGAGCAGATCGATGGTCTCGATCCGTTCGTAGCCGCCGCAGTTGTAGACGACCGGGAGCCTCAGGCCGGAATCCGCCGCTTTGCGCAGGGCGCGCGCGACCCCCGGCAGGAAATGGGTGGCCGTAACCAGGTTGATGTTATGGCAACCCTGTTGCTGGAGCCCCAGCATCTTGCCGGCCAGCTCGTCTTCCGAATACTCGCGCCCTTCGCTTTCCTG
>JBLMXM010000344.1:0-13358 GCA_050257775.1 Hyphomicrobiales bacterium | reverse complement strand
CGTTTGATGGAATCGCGTCGATGTGTTGCGCGTGCCGTGCTCATGTTTCAACGGGAATTGGCGGCCCGGCTGGTCGCCGCGCCTGGCAGTAAGGAGTACGGCCGCATCACCGCCATGCTGGCGTATTGCGCCGTAGTGAAGCACGTGTGCCATGTAAGCGCTAAGCGCTTCTACCCCGCCCCCCAGGTGGATTCCGAGGTGCTTGAGATCCGCTTTTCAACGGCCAAGTCCTACCCGGATCACGATGAAGCTCAGCTGTTGCAACTGATCGCGGCGGCTTTCGGCAAGCGAAGGAAAACCCTCAAGAACGCATTGTCCGCATCCGGGCTGCAGATCGCTCCTGCCCTGGCCGCCCGGGCCCTCGTCCGGGCGGGAATCAATCCCGGCCGGCGGGCCGAGACCCTCTCGCCCGAAGAGTTCGTCGCTCTGCACATCAGCCTGCGGAGCCTATCACCCTGAGGCTGCCAGGCACAATTCTCTCGTTACATGGCACCTATCAGGGCTGTGATCCCGGGTCTTGAGTTTTTTGCTACCAAAATGCTTTCCAGACCATCGCTCCGTTCGCCGGGATCATGAGGCTCGCGGCTGTCAGGGCTGTTCTTGACCTCGTGAAACCGCTGGCCTACTTTATGGGGTAGATTCATACAACTGATCGGGTGCAACCGAAAGGAGGGCGGCATGGCAGTAAAGATTTTGATCAAACGGCGAGTGCCTCTGGACAAGGCCCGGGAAATGATCACGCTCTTCCGGCAAATGCGGATGCTGGCTATGGCGCAGGAGGGCTATATCTCCGGTGAAACCCTGCGCAACCTCGAAAAGGCGGAGGAATTCCTTGTGATCAGTACTTGGCAGTCCTCTCAGGACTGGAAAAACTGGCTGGCCAGCAAGGACCGAAAAGACATCCAGTCTAAAATCGACAAGCTTCTGGGAGGTGAAACCAGTTACGAAATCTACCACTACGGATTCACCGGATAATAACTGTGCAAGTCATCAGACGGCCTTGCGCAATTTCTACACCATCAAGAAAACCGTGCCCAGCCGTGCACGGTTTTTTTCTAAAAGTAGAGGCTGTCCAGAAATGCATAGATGCAAGGCACGCGAAATCCCGCTCCATGAGGCGTACCTTGAAGTACGCCGCAATGGACGCGGGGTGAGCGTAACACCGCAGATGGGCGTTAATCGGCAGCCGACTAAAGGGTTTCGGCGATGGTGACCGTCCGGTCCCCCAGCATGCGTACGTAGCTGCCCTTCTCGTTGTCGTACCAACCGTAGATGACCGCCTGGGTCACGGGAATCCGGATCACCATACTTTTCAATGAGGCCAGCAACTCCGAGGATATCCCGGGAACCTTGGACAGGTCCACAGAAGCCTCCGCCGTACGCGTGTGAGTCTCGCAGCCCTCGATAATGGCCGCAGCACGCGGCATGCCGACGATGTCGGCCGATACGTTTTGCTGCTGGCTGTACGCCAGGTATCCCTCCGGGCTGTCGGCCGCCGCCTGGCGGTAGATGGCGTTGACTGCTGCCCGGTCGACCCGCCCCCCGGCGGGCTCTTCCTGGAGATTGATCACCAGGATGATGAGCGAACCCGTGCTGGTGGGGATTCGCACCGACTCGGCGATAAAGGGGATGTCCTTCATTTCCGGAATCACCAGGCGCAGCGCATTGGCCGCGCCGGTGGACGTTAGGATGATGTTGTTCATGATGCTGCGGCTCTTGCGCAGGTCGGTCTTGCCGGCCTCCGGTAGCCGATCGAGGACCTCCTGGGAACTCGTGGCGGCATGCACGGTGGCCATGGAAGCCGAGATGATGCGGCCGGCCCCAAGGGAGTCGATGAGGGGCCGCATCATGTGGGCCAGGCAGGTCGTGGTGCAGGACGCGCAGGAAACGATGCGGTGGCGGCGCGGGTCGTAGTCGTTGCCGTTTACACCCATGACCGTGGTGATGATATCCGTCGGCATGGGGGCCGTCTTGTCCTTGACCTTGAAAGGCGCCGACACGACGATCTTCTCGGCGCCAGCCGCCAGGTGTCCGCGCACCGATCCCTTGGGATCATCCGGCCCGGCGATGGGATCCAGGAAACGGCCGCTGGTGTCCACCACCAGCCGGACCCCGTGATCGGACCAGCCGATGTCTGCCGGATTGCGGTTTTCCCGCAGAAACTTGACCCGGACGCCGTCAATCCGCAGGGTACCCCCGGCATCGTCGACGTCGGTGACCACGGAGGAGGCTTGATGGCCGTAAAGATAACCATGCAGCCACCCGTAGCTGGAATCGCGCTCGACATAATGGGCCACGTCGGACAAGGAGGTGCCGGCTTTGCGGCCGATGTTGACCACAATCTCCTTGAAGGATTTGCGGCCCACGTGATGCCAGAGCGTCAGCTTTCCTATGCGCCCGAGGCCGTTGATGCCCAGTTTCAGTTCGGAAGTGAATGACGCCGCCATGTACTGCCTCCTTTTCTTGATGACTTCGTAAAAAGGCCAATCTCCGCGTTGCGCTTCATCTCGCGGTCGCTGCGGCGTACTTCAAGTACGCCTCGCGCCGCGAGATTCGCGCGCCTTGACCTTGGCCCTTTTACAAAGTCATCTGATCCGATGGCTTTTTACTACGTCATCTTTCTTGACGACTTCGTAAATCGAGCGAAGCCTCACGCCTCCTTCACCCGGATCATTCCGCGGTACACCGATCCCGCCTGGCCATCGATGCTGATCGCGTCGCCGGACTTCAGCTGCACCGAGGGAAACGCGCACTCCTTTTCGCGCTCGTTGCATACGAGGTTGCCGCACCCGACCACGCAGGTCTTGCCCAGCCGATGGGCCACAACCGCTGCATGGGAGGTCGAGCCGCCCTTTTCGGTCAACAACCCGTCGGCCGCATTGATCTCGCGGATGTCGTCGGGCACCGTGTCGATCCGGGCCAGAATCAGTCGCGTGGCCGGCTCGCGCACCCGCCAGGCCTCGATCTCTTCCAGGGTGAAGACCAGCCGGCCGCTCATGGCCCCCCCGCTGACACCGATACCATGCCCCAGCAACAGATCCTCTGAAGGCGACTCGAAATCGAATTTCAGAACCTTCGGACTCTCGCGAATGGCCATGTCCCGGGTTTGGAGCATGTAAAGATCCTCTGCGGAGGGGCTTTCAAAGGTGAACTCGATCTCCTGGGGGCTCCAGCCGTGGTCGTCGATCAGCGTATGGGCCCAACGTTTCAATTCGCGGTAAATATCAGGAAAGTGGGTTTCTAGGGTGACATCGGTCTCGCGCATCTCGATCTCCTGCTGGAAGAGGGAGATGGGCATGGTGCGCACCAGGCCGGACACCACGTCCTCACCCTGGTTGGCGGTCGTAAAGTCGCCCCACAGCTTCAAGACGTCGCCGGCCCAGCGCGGGTTGTGGGTAAAAATCACTCCTGTCCCGGAGTCGGAGGAGGACAGATTCCCATAAACCATGGCCTGGATGGCGATGGCTGTGCCCCAGTCGTCGGAGATCCCCATGATTCGCCGGTAGGCACGCGCCTTCGGCGAGCCCCAGGACGCCAGGACTCGACGGATGGCCAGCAGCAGCTGCTCGAAGGGCGAGTCGATGACCGCGATGCCCGCGTCCTGAATCAGCTGCCGGTACGCAAGGGCGACGGCCCGCATCTGATCACCTGAGAATTGACGTTTCAGCGGGATTCCCAGCCGCTGCTTAAAATCGGCGATGATGGCGTCAAAGTCGTCGCGAGTCAGGTCGTGCGCCATGCCGTAGTTTTGGAGAAAACGCCGGTAGTTGTCCCAGGCGAACCAGCCGTTGCCTGTACGGGCGGCAATCCCGGCGGTGATCTCCTCGTTGTTGCCGACATCGAGCAGGGTATCCATCATGCCGGGCTGCGATATGGAGGAACCGCTGCGCACGGACAGGAGCAACGGGTTGCCCGGGTCGCCGAACGTCTTGCCCGTAGCCTGTTCCAGCCTCTCCAAGTGACGAGTCATATGCTCGTAAAAGTTCCGCTGCGCCGGAGCGTAGCTTTCGATCACCTCCCGGCAGCGGAAGACCTCGGTGGTAACGATGAAGCCCGGAGGCACCCGGAACCCGAGACTGCTCAGTTTGACCAGATTAAAGCCCTTGGTGCCGAGGTGGATCACCCCGATTTGCCGGCTGCGGGGCGAGTCGATGGCCACCAGACTGTTGTAAGGATCGTAGAGCAGCAGCTGGCGCAGTTTCTCCTTGGGCAGCTTGTAGGACTGCTGGAAAAGCGTGTTCAGGATCCGGCCCAGGAAGAGGTCCAGCTGCTGAAGGCTTAGCGAGCCGGCTATCTGGTCGCGGAAAAATATCTCTGAAATACGGTGATGCAGCCGCTCGCGGTCCTCCATCGGCTCCCGAGGCAGATATTTCGGCAGAATGCAATCGGCCGACAGCTGAGGCAGGATCCGGTTCAGATTCGCTCCATGCAGGTTGTTGAAGTAGTCCTTGATGATGTTCTGAACCGCCTGGGAGAAGCCTTTGAAAATGTCCAGGTACTGCGTCAGCGTGAACCCCTTGACGACCAGCGAATCCCCAAGGAATTCCAGCTGGCGCTCGAATTCCGCCGACCGGATACCGTCCAGCCGCAGGGCCTGGTCGAACAGCTGCAGGGCTTCGTGGATCTGGGAAAACGTGGCCTTGGTAATCAGGCTGAGATCGATCTGCTGGATCAGGCTCTCGAACAGCACATTCACCATGGCTTCCAGTCGCAGGGTGAGCCCCAGGCAGTCGAATTTCATCTCGTGGTAGCTGCCGTACATGGAGGGAATGTCGATGGTAATGTGCCGTTTCTGATAGATGTCCTCGCGGATTTCGAAAACAGCTTCGGACGCAATGACGGCCTTCAGCTTTTCAAGATAGCCCAGGATAAGAGCGAGCCGCCGCTTCGCATCGGTCTCAGCCAGCGCTTTTTCCAGGCGGCTCAACTCCGGCAGCGCCTCGGGACGCAGCTGCGACAGGTAGTTCTCCAGCTCCACGATGTCGAACCGGTATTTCTGATACAGCAGCTTGTAGAACTCGACCGCCAGCTCGAACCGCTCCATGTCGGCATTGGAAACGCCCGGAACATACCCCAGCAGGGACGCAAGGTTTTCCGGCTTGATGGCCAGGAAGCCTTCGGGGATCCGGACACCCTTCTTCGCCACCCGCTGCATCACCCGATGAAGCCCTTTGACGTAAGGCCCGCGCGAGTCGATTTGATCGTAGATCGCCGGTGGCACGAATGGCGCCAGCCCCTCCTTCTCCTGGGTCTTCCAAAACTGGAAGGTCGCCTCCATGAAGGGGATGATTTGGTTGCTGCTCTCGACGTGGCTTTGCTTGCGCAGGAAATGCACGAGGATATCCCGCCGCTGGGAGAGCTCATCCATGCGGGTAGATACGTCCCGCAGACGGCCTTCGGCGCCGATGTCGTTGAAAAACACCGGACACAGGCGGGCAAACTGCTTCACAAGGTGGTAAACAGGGTTGATCCGGCTGTTGAGCAGCGCCGTCACATCCCTTGGGAAAAGGTCGATGTCGCGGATCAAAACACCGGCCAGGCCGAGATGGATGACCAGGGCCGAAAGCAGCCGGGTCGAGCGCTTGGGGTTCAGCTTGATCAGTTCCAGCCAAGTGCGGATGTTCAGCAAATGAGCGTCATTGACCTTGATCCGCCACTCGTCGTCCACTCCCTGTACCGACGGGGACTGAAAACCGAAATCGATGAGGGCGTCGATGAAAAAATTCACCAGATCGATATCGTCTGTTTTGTAGACTCCTCTGCCCATGTTGAGCACGCAGTTAAGGGCCGTCGCCGGATAAGTCTGTGATCGCTCTTTGAGGATGGAGAACGTCGTGCGGACCAACTGCTGGATGTTGCGGTAATTCTCGTTGACGATGATCCAGGTCAAGGCCTGATTGATGTCGCGCAGCGTTTCCTCGTGGGTGAGGGCCAGTCCCGAAACATTCATCATCTGGAATAGAAAGATCAGCTTGAGGTGGTACCCCCGGGCGCCGGTGCCGCCGCGCTGCAGAAGCTTCGGGGGGATCTTCTTATAGGCTTCGACGAAAAAATTGAACCCGGGCAGCGCCAGCAGGCGGTCCACAACCGTCCGTGAATCCATGGCCGCCAAATCTCGGACCGCCTGCAATTCTCGCTGCCATTCTAAGATCCTGCGGTGAGAGATGTCCTGAAAGAGATCATCGCACGCGCCGGCGACGCTGCATTCGGCGGCCTCCCGGTTGAAACCGGCTTCCGGGTCGCTCTCGGTCAACCAATAGGCATAGGTGCGCTCCAGATACCTCGCTACCAGACGATTGAGAGGTCCGAACCCCTGCGAGGCCGCCGGGACCCGCTTCAGGAAAGCGGCCGCCAGGCGCGTGACGGGATAATAGCTCTGGACCACGACGTCGAATGCGCCGTCGGGCAGTTGATACATCTGCTCAAACGCATCGTCGACGACCGGCCGGAACCGCTCAAAGTCCCCGTTGGAATCTCTCACGATGCCCTGCAGATACAACAGCAGGTTGTCGACTGCAGCGGATTGAACGTCGGCTGTTTTGGCGGAGTGGACCGCGCTGATGAGGATGCCCGTGATCAGCCTGGCGGCATCCGCTCCCCGGGCGTGCTTCCGGAAGAGATGGAAGTAGTCCAGCGAGTACTTGCGCGCCTCGGAGACGATGAATCGCCAGTTCATGTAAGGATGGGACAGCTCCCGGAGGAACGTGTTCAGCCCTTCCGCCAACCCATAGTACTTGCTCATGATCTCTTGGAGCACGGCGTACTTCGGATCGACGGCCACGTCGACATAGTAGTCGGCCAAGTTGATCTCCAGGGCTTTGGACTTGACTTTGGGTGCTGAATCCATGACATGATGTCCAATTACGCCAAACCCTGCCAGGTCGTGCCGACTCGACGGTCTGAAGGGAGAACAACGGGCAGGACCTGTCGGGATAGAAGACCGCGCTGCGCCCTGCGGCAACAAAGCGGATCCGACTTGCCTGTTACCAGATAACTTTACCAGATGGGACTTCCGCTGACAAGGCCTCCGAGCCTTCAGTTCCGGGCGACATCTTGAAATTCAGCGTGAGATTTCTTAGCATGGACCGGATCCTTGCAAATCCTTCATCGATTGGGGATGGCCACGTGCTCAAACCACTGATTAAAGAAGCCGCGCTGATACTGTCCCTCGCGGTGGCTGTCGCGTTGACCGTGAATGCCCTGCGCGCCAGGGGGATCGATTGGCTCGCGCCCGTTCCGCCCGCCGCAGAAACTGCGGCGGCGTCCGATCGGCGTGAGATCCCGCTGGAGGAAGCCGTCCGCTGGCACGCCGAGAAATCGGCTATTTTTGCGGATGCCCGGCCTGCGGCGGACTATGCAGCCGGCCATATCCAAGGCGCGCTCAGCCTGCCGGACCAGGAATTCGACACCTGGGTCGAAGACTTCATCGCCGCGACCGATCCCGAAACCGTGATCATCACTTACTGCGAAGGCGCCCAATGTCTCTTGTCCAAGTCGCTGGCGGAAAAACTGATTGACCTGGGCTACGTCAATACACGTTATTTGATCGATGGATGGGGACGGTGGAAGGCCAACCGGCTGCCGGTCGGAAAAGGAAACGAAAAGGGGAATTAGACGGAACGGAATTCTGACAACGGCCTCAACACGGCGCCTTCAAATTTGATAGGCTCGCAAACGGCATCTGCTTTGACGACTTCGTAAGAAGGACAAGGTCAAGGCGACCAAATTTTGTGGCGCGAGGCATAGTGACAGTGCGCCGCAGCGCCAGCGAGATGAAGCGCAATGCCGAGATTGGCCTTTCTACGAAGTCGTCATTTTGGACAACGCGATAAGCCGGTACACCAGCATCCCGGCCATCCAGGCGACATCCTCAGGCGACAGCAACCCTCCGATGCTGCGGTCGAAGAGAATGTTCGCCTCGGGGGGGAATTCCTCGTCTCCGGCATAGAGAATCGCGCGAACCGGCACTTTCGGGAAGATTCGGAACTCAAACCCTGCGTCCCCGAGAGGAGCCGGCTCCCCCATCAGCCGCCCGGCAGCGCGGGCGAATCCTGAGACGTTCTGCCCGAACACCTTCTTCAGAGGGTCCACCGCGCGTTTCACGAAGGCCCCGAAGTAGAACGTCGCACCCGGAATTTCGCGGTAAGCCACCCACTCACCGGACTCCCTCGCCAGCGTGTCCCCTTGAAGGTAGTGCAGAATCAGAACCTGCTCCTGGAGCGGGATCTCCTTGGCGTTATCGGAGGTGTCGGCAAACTCGAGGCCTGGATAGCTCAGCCGATAGACTCGGTCGAGGAACGGGATGCGCAAGCCACCCCCCTCCGCAGGCTCAAACCCGGAGCGGACTAAAAGACTTTCGTACGGGGCGGCCGCGAGCCTGTCCCTCGCCAAGCGGCAGGCGGCGATGTAGTCGTCGACGCGGGGCATAAGAAAGAGTAACGAGTGATGAGTAACGAGTGAAAAGATTTTCCTTATCGAGGATCGAGCATCTCGCTTCAGGTGCCCGGCACTTGGGCTGACGGAAAAGCCCCCCGAGCGAAGAGGAAGGCTTTAATCATGGACCCAGTTGGGTGCCGACGGCTTTGTGAGAAGCGCCAAGTTCAAGGCGCGCGATTCCCGCCTCGCGAGGCGTACTATGGGTACGCCGCAAGCGAGAGCGGGATGAAGCGCAACGCCGAAATTGGACTTCTTACGAAGCCGTCAAATCTCCAGCCAGGAGTCCGAGTACAGCGTCTTGCCGAGGATGACGTTGACCGTCTTCACGTAGTCCTGCATCTCCTTGGAGAGGGACGCCATGTTCGGCTGGTTGCCGTCCATGACGCCGTAAATCAGGTCCACGATATCCTGGCGTTTGCCCTTGGCGATGGCGGCCAGTTGCTCGTCCAGCGGGTCGGCGATGACCGAATACATGCCGTGTTTCTGCAGCATCACCATATACGTCTGGTTCAGGATGGGCCGCAGGTGGCCCGGAGGCCCGTTGGAAATGTTCGAAAGCCCGCAGGTGCTCTTGGCGCCCGGCGCCATGTCGGGGATCATGGCCTGGAAGTTCATGAGGCTGATGAGCTGGGGCTGCTGGATGTTGACCGGCGTCACGATGCCGTCGACCCAGATCTTTTCGTTGGGGATCCCGGCCTCGTTGGCAAAGTACAGCAGCTCCACGCACAGGGCCGCGCGCTCGTTCTCGTCCCGCGGCAGGCCTTCCGGTCCCCACATCAAGGCGATGAAATCGGCGTTGGCGTCCTTGGCGATCGGCACCATGCGCTGGTAGCGCTCCGGCCGCACCATAATGGAGTTGATCAGCGGCGGCTGGGCGGTCGGCTTGTACACCTTGAGCGCCGCCGCGATGGCGTCGATGTTGGAGGTGTCCAGAGCCAGCGGGACGTCCGGGACCACCTCCTGGACGGTCTTTACCACCCACGGCATCAGCTCATGGCCTTCCTTCTTGGCCGGCCCGAGGTTGATGTCGATGTAGTCCATGCCCTTGGATCTCTGGAAAAGGGCTTCCTCCCGGATCGGCTTCGGATCGCGTTCCTTGAACGCCTTGCCGATCTTCTTGGAGATGACGTTCAAGCTTTCACCAATCAGAATCATACCACCCTCCCTCTCTCAAACAGGTTGGCCAATAGAGCAACGGCGCACCGGGAGAGGGGCTTCCTCCCCGGATGCGCGCCGTCGGGTCAGCGGTTATTTCGATTTGAGGAAGGCCGGAAGGTGCGCGGCTTCGCGCGGCCCCACCGTGATCTTCCAGCCGGGCAACTCCTCTTCCATGTCGCCGGCTATGGAAGCGGCGTAGCCCGGAATGATAACTTCCTTGTTCTTTACCTTCGCATCGATGCCGCTCTTCTTCACGAACATGCCGACCTCGTCGCCCGCGAACTTGCCGGCCGCCCATGCGGTCATGACCGACAGGCCCTCGGAGTCCTTGATCAACAGGTAGGATGGGACGCGGCTGGCCTCGACCTCGCCGGAGACGATAAAGTAGGTCAGGGCGAAGTTGGTCGTCACCATCACCGGCGAGTTCTCGTTGGGGTTGTTGATCTCGTAGATCCCCTGGGTCACGGTCATGGGCCGCTGCGGGTCGGTGAAGATGTTCAGCCGCTCCAGCAGCAGCGGGAAGAGGCCCTCGCCCGTGAAATCCGACATGACGAGGATCCCGCCGTACTTGGCGACGAAGGTCCCGGCGATGAGGGTCTCCATGTCGAGGTTTCCGGCCATCTCGCACGGGAACACGATGGTCGGAAAGCCCAGGACGCGGTTGCCGTCCTTCAGCGCCGCACGCCGGATGGCGATCATGTCCTGGTGGGCCTTCTGGATCTCCCGGCTGCCCGGGTCGAGCACGAGATCCCTCAGCCCCATCTCGGTCAGCTTCTGGGCCAGCGGCACCAACTCGGCCACCGAGCCGGCCTTCACGGCGAGCGGCAACCCGCTCTCCTTGGCCAGCGCGCCCATCTCCGCCAGGTTGGCGGCGGTGGCGGCATATAACAGCGGGCGCTTGAACTGGGTGGCCGAGACGGCCGCCCTCATCACGGCCGGCTTCTCGGTCATGAGCACGAGGTTAAACTCGGAGGTCTCGGCAATGGTCTTGGCGGTTTTGGTGAATGCCTCGGCGCTGCCGTTGATGTCCTTCACGGCTACGAGTTCGGGCCGCAGGTTGAGCCCCACGCGCTCGTACTGGAAGGCGTTCCATTTCTTCAGCTTGGTCTTGAGGTCCGCGTCAGAAATATCCGACGGAATCACCGCCGCCAGCAGGGTCGGGTTGAAAAAGGTTTTCTCGTGGCGGTATTGAACCGTTTCACCGCCGGTGGTCGCCGCCCGCACGCCCTTGCCGATTGCCACCGGGCGGATCGGGGGCGCCGAGGCCTCGGAGAGCGCCGCTCGAGCTTCGGCCGACACGTAAGGGCAACTGTCGAGCTCGGCCTTGCCGGAGGCCAGGTTCATCGCGAAGGCCAAGCAGGTGGGGACACCGCATTCCTTGCAGTTGGTTTTGGGAAGAAGCTTGAATATCTGAATGCCCGTTAATGCCATCTCGGTCTCCTTTATCCGCGTTTCAGCTCCGGTGCCGGCGGCGTGGGCCGCAATTGCCGGCCCGCGCCGCCCGATAGGCTTCCATGATCCATTATCCGGCGATGATCGGATCCATCGACAGCGCCGGATGGTTCTTTTCCTTCAGGAAGGCGATAATCTCCTCTTCGGTCGTGCCGACCGTCTCGTCGGCGATCCGGTCGATCAGGTCGGGGATGCCGACCTCCTTGCCGCGCTTGATCAGCCGCTCGCGGATTTCCTCCTTGAGAATCTTCGGCATCCACACCAGGCGCTTGATGCCGCCGTCACCCACGATGAACTTGCCCTGGGTGATGTTGAACTTGGAGTGGCCCACGAAGCCCGGCGACGAGGCGCCGCCGCCCATGACACCGGCCAGCGTCGTGAACTTCATGCCGCAGGGGGTATCGCCGCTGTAATCGCGGTTGACGGTCATGATCCCGTTGCAGGATGGCAGCATGGCCGCGATGCACTCGCAGCAGCCGCAAGTGGTCATGGGGCTGTGCACCATCGAATAGAAGTTGTAGTGGCTGACCGCGCCGCGGGAGGCTTTCTGCACGAACTCGTTGACGCCTTTCCACTGGCCGAGCTTGGGGTCGAGGCACTCGCCCTTCTGGATCGGCTGGTTGGGGCCGGTGGGGTTGATCTCGAAAGAGGCCTTGCAGTCCATCCAGTTGTAGGCACCGCACAGGCCCGTGCGCTCCGGGCTGACCGTGCAGACATGGCTCGGGGCAAATGATTGGCACAGGGTGCAGGAGTAGTACGTCTCGACGTCCTCGTCCTTCATTTTCTCGACACGCTCGTCGCGCGTCTTGTACTCGGCCCGCGCCCGCTGCGTGAGCTTGTCCACATCCTCTTTCTTGGTGAACAGCGTCACCTGGACCTTGTCGACGATCTTCTGGAAATCCTGGTGGAACTTGGCGTGCAGCACGACGCCGATGTGCTTCAGGGAGAAGCCCTTCTCAACGGCGGCCTTGCTCAGCCGGATCCAGGCGATGTCGCGCTGGCCGATGTGCATGATGCCCTGGATGTAGTTGACCAGGTGGTGGATCTGGCGCTCGATGATCGGCTCGAAGTCGGTCTGGAACTCGCGGCCGGCGATCTGGACATAGATGCCGAGAGGCATCGCGCCGCCCTCCTTGACATCCTTCACGTCGGGCCCGACGATGGTGACCTTGCCGTCCTCGATCTCGTTCATCTCGGCCATCTTGACGAGCTCGGTGCACTGGGTCTTGCCGCCGCCCATCTGGCAGAAGAGGTCCTGGCCGCGCACGCGTTCACCCTCGTAGGCCGGGCCGAAGGACATGGGGATGTCGATGGTGGCTACCTGGACCTTCAGGCCGCGGATCTCGACGGACTTCTGCACCATCTCGCTGTGGGGGACGTTGGCCACCACGTGCTCGTAAGTGCAGATGCCGGTCGGGAGCACCTCGGGGATGTCCGTGTCGGCGATGGTGGGGAAGCCCCAGTTGACGCAGCCCGCCGCGGCCGCCGCCCAGTCGGTGCCGACCTCGCCCAGAGCGTTCACGAAGGCGAAGATGCGGTTCTTATTGTAGAGCAGCATGCGCTTGTAGTCGCCGGGCTGAACTCCGCCGAAGGCCATGGCCGCACGGTTGGCGAAGCCGAGCGCGAAGATGGCCGAGGAGATGTAAGGCCCGAAGGGTACGATGCGGGTGTTCCAGCCGATCTGAACACCGGCCTGGAGCAGTTGTTGAGCCACCGTAGAGTTGTTCTGCTGAGCGGCCAGGAAGATGTAAAGGCTTCTTTTCTGGTATTCCTCGACGATCAGCTTGGCCGTTTCGGGGTCAGGCGCCGCGCCGACGATGGCGGCGAAGCCGGGGGCCGATCCATCCACGAACTCGACCCCGCGCTTGCGGAAGACGGTGTCGTCGGCGGCACCCAGCCAGATCTTGCCGGCCTCCTCGTCGATCTCCTCGGAGTGCAGGTAGAAGTCCGGCTCGTTGAGATAGCGCAGGGCCTCGCGGATCTCGAAGCTGAAGAGCGCTGCCATGCCGGCGTCCAACAGCGGCCCCAGGTACGGCAGGTGGTTCATGCCCTTGATGTGGGGCGGCAGCAGCTTGCGCACCACCTCCATCACCTTCTTAATGTCTTCCAGCGTCTCGACCTTGATGCCGAGCAGGGAATAGATCACCGGCAGGTAGTAGGCCGTGTTGGGAAAGCCCACCTTGGTGTCGGCGTTGAAGGTCTCGAGCGCCTTCTTGATCTTCATGGCACCATGACACCGTTCATTTTGAGCTCTCTCCTTCACGACCATTCGGAGACCCAGAAGAGCTAAGCCGGTAAAAGCACCCAGGAAC
>JBLMXM010000343.1:0-4652 GCA_050257775.1 Hyphomicrobiales bacterium | reverse complement strand
CCCCGAAGACGCCTCCCCTGCAGGCCCCGACGCCTTCCAGGTGAGCTACGCGCAGGACCCGGCCCGGATCCTCGATCGTTAAAATGCAAGGGTTCAAGGAGTCAAGGGTCCAAGCGAAATGATGAGAAAAGAAAGGCAAACCCTGGAAGTGATGGATCCTGAAGATATGGCAGCGTAAGTTTAATTGAATATTCTTTGCTGGAGAAAACTAAGGGAAGAGCTCGAAAGATCGAGATAGTGAAAGTGCAACGGTTCGAGGATTCAATGGAAATGATGAGAAAACAAGAAACTAAAAACCCGAACCCTCGACCCCTGGAACCCTTGAACCCTTGCTTTTTCCCCCTTGAACCCTGGAACCCTTGGATCCTTGGTTCCGGACCGGGTGGCGTGGCCGCTGAATGCAACGGCTTGAAACGCCGATCGCACCGATCGCCCTGAAAGCGGGCCCTACTTCATCGTCTTGAGGAAGGACTGCAGGTTCAGCCGCTTCTTGCCGAGGCCCAGCTTGCGGCGGATGTTGTAGCGGTGGAACTCCACGGTCTTGGGGGACAGGTTGAGCGCGGCGGCGATCTCCTTGGTGCTCTTGTCGATTTTGATCAAGCCGGCCACCTGGATCTCGGTGGGGGTCAGGTTGTACAGGTTGTCGGAGAGGCTCTTGGCAAACGGCGCCGCGATGTCCTTCAGGCTGGATTCCAGCGTGGCGACGTAGGCCATGGGCCGCGGGGGGAGCTTCGAAGTCTTGAGCTTCTCGATGTAGGGCAGCACCATGTGCTTGAGGCGAGCGCCGATCTTTTCCATGATTTCGTTCTGGTCCTCTTCGCGCCGCTTCAACAGCACCTTCAGGGCGGCATTCATCTCCACCAGGTCGTCGGTCTTGCGCTTGAGCTGGGCCTCCTGGGAGCGCAGTTTCGTCTCGACCTCCTGGCGCCGCCGGATCTGCTGTGTGAGCCTCTCGTTGGCTGCCGTCAGCTCGGCGGTGCGCTCGGCCACCCGCTGCTCCAGCTGCTCATGCGAGCGTTTGAGTTCCTCCTCGGCCTTGTGCAGCTCGGTCACGTCCGAGACGGTGGACAGCAGGCAGCGTTCGCCGTTGAAATCGATCACCTGCGCAGAAAACAACCCCCAGCGGACCTCGCCGGACTTGCGGCGGAACCGCACGGCATAGTTGTAGATGCTGCCGTCCCTGTCCAGCCGCCTCCGGATGCGCCGGCCGTCCTCCGGATCCTCGTAGAAGGGCAGCTCGAAGGCGCTCCGGCCGATGAGCTCCTCGCGGCTGTACCCGGTCATGAGACACTCGGTGGCGTTGGCCTCCAGGTACCGGCCATCCTCGAAGGTGGTTATGGCGAAGCCGTGGGGGGAGGCCTTGAACATCAGCGCGAATTTTTCCTCCGAAGCGCGCAGGTCATCTTCGGCCTTCTTGTGCTCGGTTATGTCGATGCAAGTGCCGATCCGTCGCGTCGGCACCCGGCCCGAAGGGGCCTCCCGGAAATACGTGCAGCCCTGCCAGGAGACCCAGCGCACCTCTCCGTTCGGCCGGACGATCCGGTGCTCGGAATGGAACAGGCCGTCCCCGTCCGGGTCCAGCGCGCGGCGCTGCAGCTCCAAGACGCGCTCGCGGTCGTCCGGGTGGATGACCTCCCAGCCCTCTTCGATGGTGGTCACCGTTCCCGGCTGCAGGCCCAGGATGTCGCACAGCTCCTGCGACCAATCGATTCTGTCGGTCTCCAGGTCCGTGGAATGGATGCCGATGCGGGCCGCCTCGACAGCCAGGTGCAGCCTCTCCTCGCTGCGTCTCAGCGCCTTTTCGGCGAGCTTCTGTTCGGTGCGATCCATGACTTCCCCGATAATGCAGCGCCGCCCGCCGAGGGTGATCACCGCGGCCGAGAAAAGCCCGGTACGGATCTCGCCAGACTTCCGGCGGAAGCGAAACTCGAGGTTGCGCACGATCCCCTCGCCCTCCAGCGTCCGCAACAGCCGTTCGCGCATTCCGGGGTCCGCGTAATAGTTCAGCTCTGCGGTCGTCCGACCGATCAGCTCCTCGCGGCTGTAACCCGTCATCAGGCATTCGCTGGGGTTACAGTCCAGCCAGCGGCCCTCATCAAAAGTGGTGATGGCGAAGCCGTTAGGGCTGGCCTGGAACGCCTTGGAGAATTTCTCCTCCGACGCCCGCAGCTCGTCTTCGGCCTGCTTATGGGCGGTGACATCCACTATGAAGCCGCGGGTCCCGATGGCAACCCCGCCCTCGACGAGAAGCGTGGAACGCAGCAGGACCGGGAATGTCGAGCCATCCCGCCGCACCAGGGTGTATTCGTTGACCCCCAGGTCGGCGCCGCGGATGACCTTGCTGAAATTCGCCTCCGCCCGGCCGCGATCCCCGGGGTGCATGAAATCCAAGGCGGCCACCCCCGCCTGCAATTCCTCGGCGGTCAAGCCCACCTGCTCCATGCCGCTGCGGTTGATGTAGCGCAGGCGGCCCCGGGTATCGGTTTCGAAGACGATCTCCGGCAGCATGTCGGCGAACTCGATGAATTTGCGCTCGCTCTGGGCGAGCTGCTGCTCGGCACGCAGCATGTCGCTCAAGTCCTCCAGCTGCAGGATAACGAAGGCCGGCGGGCTGAATGCGCAGGCCGCGGCCACATAGGCATCCTCGCCCTTGTTCCTGAATCGGAGGAGCATCTTGCGGCGGACGGTGATGCGGTTGTCGAGGCAGCGCTGCATGTCCTCCCGCAGGTCCTCGCGATCCGGGAACAGCTCGCCCACTTCCAGGGCCAGCCAGCCCGACAGGCCTCCGCCGGACCACGTTTCGGCGGCGTCGTTGAACGCGCACAGGAAGAAGCCGTCGCCGCGGTTCAGCCAGGTAAGCCGCGCGAGGGGCCCCTTGATCCGGGCCCCGGCCTCCAAAGCGCGTTCCTCGCTGATTTCAAGGGTCCGGTGGACATCACGGACGAAGACGATCCTCAGCCCGGCGGAGGTCTGGCTTGAAGTGAACCGGCACAGCCGCACGCGTCCGTCCTTGCGGGTGATCACGGCTTCCCGCGTGCGGACGCCGGTGTCGGACCAGGCATCCTGGTGGGCTTGAATGACCAGGCTGCGGTAGGCGGGGTCGGGGTAGATCGTCAGGATCCAGGTGGAAATATCCGGGATTTCGTCGCGGCTGTACCCGGAGATGACTTCAAGCTGGGGGTTGTAAAGCAGGATGCGCCCGGCAGAATCGTGGATCAGCACGCCGTAAGGCGCCGAGTCGATGCAGATGCGGCAGAGCTCATCGACCCCAGCCGGGCCGCAGGACGACGTTCCGACCGGCGATTCCCCCGGCGGAACCTCCTGCGGCGGCGTGGGGTCACCCGAAAGCGGGTCGGTCATCTATCGACCTCTCAATTCCCCTCCAGCCCTCTTTTTCAAATTGGGACGCGCGTGGGAAACAGGAAACTACGAAATGGGCTAAAAGCACGAAAAGGGCACAGAAGGCTCTGTTTAAAGCCGTTGATCAACCACTTTCGCGTATTTAGCGCCTTTCGTAATTAAAGCTCTGCTGCACGCGCGTCAGCCGAGGCACAGGAGATGGGTCCTGAGGTTGACGCTCTTCCGGGTCAGCCCCAGTTTCTTGCGAATGTTGTTGCGATGGACCTCGACCGTCCGCGGCGAGATGCGCATCAGCTCGCCGATCTGCCGGCTCGACTTGCGGTGCCTGATCAGCGTAGCGATCTGCAGCTCGGCCGGGGTCAGGCAGAGAAAATGGGCCGGCGGCCGTTCCGCCAGGGGTGCCGCGCCCGACCGCAGGCCGTCTTCGATCGTCTCCACCCATTTGAGCTGCTCGGCACTCAGGCCGGTCTCCCTCAAGCGCGCCAGCGCGGGCTCGATCAGGCGGCAGAGGCTCTCCAGGACGCATGCCGGGGCTGCAGTCTCCTCCGGGATCGCGGCCGAAAGCAGAGCGGCCGGCGCGGCGCCGGGCTGGCCCTCATCGGTCGGGTCGGTGAGGAACCGGGTCTCGGCGCCGGTCTTTCGGTACATCCGCTTATGCATCGATCGATACTCCCGGGCCAGGAGGGGTTGGGTCTCCACCAGCTCAAAATCTCTTGTAAAGATAAACCGATGTGCACCCTAACGGAATTGGGGCAATATGGCAACAATTGAAGATTTCCTGGAAAACACCTGGAAAAAACAAGTGTTAGGTAAAGCATCATTACACTCGCCCCTCCCCTTTTACGCCCTGCCTGGATTCAACGCCATTTCGGCCGCGCACGCCCGTTCCGTTTGACGATAATACATTGCAATCATTTATTTCTTTAACCGCCCGCTGCGCTCGAGATGTAGATGGAAAAACCTTTCACCACAGAGCCACAGAGACCACAGAGGATAGCTCTGTTGTTATTCATTGCCGCTGAGAGGCCGGCAATGAAAAACCGGCTCGGTTGCGGCAGCTGATTTGACAACCTTGGTGCTCCTCATGGCCTGCGCACTGTCGCATGACCTGGTCCTGGTCACCGATAACATGAAACATTTCAAGCGAATTCAAGGTTTCAAACCGGAGAAGTGGGCCCGGCAAGAGCGCTGAGGGTGCAGCTGTCTGTCCGGCGGGGTAAATTTGCGGCTGAGATACTTTGGCTGTTTTAGTGTCGTGTCCCGGGAATAACTTTAAATACTCGATTCCCCTG
>JBLMXM010000342.1:0-5807 GCA_050257775.1 Hyphomicrobiales bacterium | reverse complement strand
TCGAGAGCCGCCGCGCGATCTCGGTTCTCACGGATTCTCCGTTCTACAAGGTCGAGGCGTCCAAGTTCACCGAGGTGGGCTACGTCGGCCGGGATGTCGAATCCATGGTCCGGGAGCTGCTCGAGCTCACCATCACTCTCGACAAGGCACGGGAACAAGAGGCCGTCCGGGACAAGGCTCGCCAGCTAGCTGAAGAGCGCATGCTGGATCTGTTGCTGCCGAAGGCGGGACCGTCGCCAACGACTCGATCGACCGAAGCGGGCGACCCGCAGATCGAACTGGTCTCCGCCGGCACCGCAGAAGCCTCTTCCACCCGCGAAAAGCTGCGCGGGCTTCTGCGCCAAGGAAAGCTGGACAGCCGGTACGTCGACGTCGAGACGACCGAGCGCCATATCCCCATGGTGGAGGTATTTTCCAATGCGGGCTTGGAGGAGCTGGGTATCAACTTCAGGGACATGCTCGGCGGGCTTTTCCCCAAGGGGATGAAGCGCCGTCGCCTGAAGGTGCCGGAAGCCATGGATGTGCTGGCTCTGGAAGAGGCCCAGCAGCTTGTGGATGTGGACAAGATCGTTAAGCAGGCGATCGAAAGGGTCGAGCAGGCCGGGATCATTTTCATCGACGAGATTGACAAAATTGTGGCTAAGGGCGCCACCCAGGGTCCGGACGTATCGCGTGAGGGGGTCCAACGGGACCTCCTGCCGGTAGTGGAAGGCTGCACGGTCACGACCAAGTACGGACCGGTTAAGACCGACCACATTCTGTTCATTGCGTCGGGAGCATTTCACACCGTAAAACCCTCGGACCTGATACCGGAGCTGCAAGGGCGCTTTCCGATTCGGGTCGAGCTCGGTGCGCTGGGGCAGGCTGAATTCGTCCGCATCCTGACCGAGCCCAAGAACGCCCTGTTGTTACAGTACACCGCGCTTCTCAAGACCGAGAGAGTGGAGGTCGTTTTTCAACCGGAGGCCGTATCAGAGATGGCGCGGCTGGCCGAGGAGGTCAACGCCCGCACGGAGAACATCGGTGCCCGGCGGCTGCACACCCTGATGGAGCGGCTGCTCGAGGACATCCTTTTCGATGCGCCCGACATGGCCGGCCAGCGGGTGGTCATCGACAAGGTGTATGTGGAAAGGCGGCTGAAGGACATCAGCAGTGACGAGGATCTGAGCCGATACATCCTCTGACAGGCCGCTGACAACCTGTGCCTCATGCCGCGATGCTGCGCTTTAATTAAATCGCGCGTCGGGGCTGACAAGCTGATGCCCAGTTTTCAACGTCTTTCGAGTTTTGGCCGTTTGCGGAAGAGATCTTGTTGCCTTACATCCGGGTGTGTTCTGATCTGCCTGTCGAATTCTGCATAGTGTGGTATAGTTCATCCATTCGGGCAAGTGGAGGGATCGGGATGGAAAGTCCATCGATAGTGCGGGCGAACGAGGTGATTGCCAAGACGTACAAACGGTTTCCCGTGGTGCTGACCCGGGGCAGCGGCTCCACCCTCTGGGATGAAAACGGAAAACGCTACTCCGATTTTGTGGCCGGCATCGCCGTCTGCAACCTCGGCCATGCCCATCCTAAAATCGCCGACGCCCTGGCCGCCCAATCCCGGGCCCTGTGGCACGTGTCCAACCTGTTTTACACCGTGCCCCAGATGGAGCTTGCCGAATGGCTGATCCGCCACAGCTTCGCCGACCGTGTGTTTTTCTGCAATAGCGGCGCCGAGGCCAATGAGGCGGCCATCAAGCTTGCGCGCAAGTTCTTCAAGGAAGCCGGCGAGGGGCACCGTTTCCGTATCATCAGCATGGAACAGTCCTTTCACGGCCGGACCATGGCGACCTTGTCCGCCACCGGCCAGGACAAGGTCAAGCAAGGCTTTGACCCGCTATTGGACGGGTTTGACTTCGTGCCCTTCGACGACGCCGCTGCAATCCGGGCCAAGATCGGCCCATCCACCTGTGCGGTCATGCTCGAGCCGATCCAGGGGGAGGGCGGCGTGCGCTGTCCGGCGCCGGATTTCCTGCAGCAGGTGCGCGATATCTGCAATAAAGCGGGCCTGCTGCTGATCTTTGACGAGATTCAAACCGGCATGGGGCGTACGGGACGACTCTTCGCCTATGAGCACTTCGGGGTCGTACCCGACATCATGACCCTTGCCAAGGCCTTGGCAAACGGCCTGCCCATGGGCGCCATGCTCGCCAAGGAGCAGGTGGCCAGCGCCTTCGGGCCGGGAGCGCACGCCTCGACGTTCGGGGGCACGCCGATCGTATCGGCGGCCGCCCGGGAGGTCTGCCGCATCATGGAATCGGAGGGGATCGTCGACCGCTGCCGTCGCACCTCGCAGTACTTCCTCTCCAGGCTCGAGTGGCTCAAGGGGCGCCACGCGGTCATCGAGGATGTCAGGGGCATCGGCCTGCTGCTTGGCATCAAGCTGGCGGTCGAAGGCGAGCCCTACGTGCTGAAGTGCCTGGACAGGGGCTTCCTCGTCAACTGCGTGCAGGGGAACATCCTGCGCTTTGTGCCCCCGCTGATCATCACGGAGGAAGAGATCGACGCGCTGATCGGGTGTCTGGATGAACTGTTTGCCGCTAATCACAGCTGAGCCTGAGCCTTTCTGTTCTCGATCGTAGCGACAGACCCCTCCGGACCCGGGCATAGCTTGATAGAACAACTCAATTTAGACCATCCAAGCGGTCTGACGAGTCAACATGGCTGAAAAGCTCTGGAAGGGACGATTCACCGAGAAGACGGCCAAGGTCGTTGAAGGATTCACGGCCTCCATCGAGGTCGACCGGCGTCTCTATCGCTACGACATCGAGGGCAGCATTGCCCACTGCCGGATGCTCGCCAAGACCGGCATCATCGGTGCGGAAGAAGCCGACGCCATCGTGCAGGGGCTGAACCAGATTCGCGGGGAAATCGAGAGCGCCAGCTTCCGGTTCGACGATCGCCTCGAAGACATCCACATGCACATCGAATCGCGCCTGGCTGAAATCGTGGGCAAGGCGGCCCAGAAAATTCACACCGGCCGCAGCCGCAACGACCAGGTGGCGTTGGACATCCGCATGTACCTGCGCGATGCGGTCGGGGACATCCTACGGCGGCTGGCCGGGCTGCAACGGGTCCTGCTCGTCCTGGCCAAGACCCATATCGACGTGATGCTCCCGGGGTACACCCATCTGCAGAGGGCCCAGCCCGTGCTGCTGGCGCACCATTTCATGGCGTATGTCGAGATGTTCGGCCGCGATGCGGCTCGCATGGAGGCCTGCCGGGTGCGGACCGATGTTATGCCCCTGGGCAGCGCGGCGCTGGCCGGCACCAGCTTCCCGATCGACCGCGACTACGTGGCCGGTCTCCTGGGTTTCCCGGTGGTGTCCGCGAACAGCCTGGATGCCGTCTCCGACCGGGATTTCATCATCGAATTTCTGGCGGCGGCCTCCATGTGCATGCTGCACCTGAGCCGCCTGTCCGAGGAGATGATCCTCTGGTCCAGCGCCGAGTTCGGGTTCATCGAGCTGCCGGATGCCTTCGCCACGGGCAGCAGCATCATGCCGCAGAAGAAGAACCCGGATGTAGCCGAACTGGTGCGGGGCAAGACCGGCCGGGTCTACGGTCATCTAATGGCGCTGCTCACGATGATGAAGGGCCTGCCGCTCTCTTACAACCGCGACTTGCAGGAAGACAAGGCCGCCCTGTTTGATGCCGTGGACACCCTGAGCGCCTGTATCGAAGTATATACGCAGATGCTGCCCGGGATCCGCATCATGCGCGCGCGGATGGAGCAGGCCGCTTCGAGCGGATACCTCAACGCCACCGATCTCGCCGATTACCTGGTTCGGAAGGGGATGACCTTCCGTGAGGCGCACCACTGCGTCGGGCAGGCCGTGCGCTATGCCATGGACCAGAGTCGGGAACTCAACGAGCTGTCGCTCGCCGAACTGCAGAAATTCTCTCTCTTGATCCAGCCCGATGTTTTCGCATGCCTCCAGGCGCGGGAAACCATCAACCGGCGTACCTGCCCGGGCGGCACGGCTGAGGCTGCCGTGCGCGCCGCCATTCAGGCGGCAGAAAAACGGCTGGGGTAAGCCGGATGCGAACCACGCTGCCCATCGCCGCCTTCAACCGGCTCACGGTCGTCCTCATGGCCGTATTCATACTCGCAAGCCTGGAAGGCTGCGGGCGAAAGCTGCCGCCGATCCAGCCCGGGACATATCCGCCGCCGGCGGTAAAGGATCTCACCTTCGAAGTAAAGGACGACCGGATAACCCTCTTTTGGACGCCGCCGGCGGTTCAGAAGGAAAAGGAGAGCCCGGCCGTCGGCTTCAAAATCCTGCGTGCACGGCAGACGCTCAGCGAAGCGGAATGCCAGACGTGCAGTGTGCAGTTTCTGATGATCGGGGATGTCCAGGTCACCGGCAAAGAGCCTGGCGGGCGGCTGCAGTTCCAGGACCGCCTTGAATCCGGTTATAAATACCGATATAAAGTTAGAGGCTATACCACGCCGGAAGCCCAGGGGAAGGACTCCAACGTCGTAATCCCGAATCCCTGAGACGGCGGGCGGTTGAAATGGCATCAACACGTATGGAAGCGCTGCCGTTCATCAAGATGAGCGGCAGCGGTAATGACTTTATCCTCATCGACAACCGTTCCCGTTTGCTGGATGAATCGAATCTCGCCGGGTTTGTCGCGGCGGTCTGCCGGCGACGGCTGTCGGTGGGTGGCGACGGGGTCATTCTGATCGAGGAATCCGAGACGGCCGATTTCCGGTGGCGATTCTTCAATGCGGACGGCAGTTCAGCCGAAATGTGCGGCAACGGGGCGCGCTGTGCAGCCCGGTTCGCCCGCCTAATAGGGATCTGCGGAACGCAGGTGCGCTTTGAGACCGAGGCCGGGCTGGTGGAGGCACAGGTCGAAGGGGTGCGGGTGAAAGTGAAGATGACCGACCCACGGGATCTCGAGGTCGACATCCCGATCCACTTGACGTCCGGAGCGCTCCTCGGTAGCCGCGTCAACACGGGTGTCCCCCATGTGGTGGTGCTGGCCGCACGGATCGAGGATATCGATGTCGCCGGGCTGGGCCGTGAGATCCGCTTCCACCAGCAGTTCGCGCCGGCAGGGACCAATGCCAGTTTCATCTGCCCGGAGCTTCCCGGCGCCATCGCGATCCGCACTTACGAACGCGGCGTGGAAGCGGAAACCCTGGCCTGCGGCACGGGGGCAGTGGCCGGCGCCCTGGTGGCCGCCTGCAAACTGGGCCTGGATTCGCCAGTCCGGGTGCGCACGGCCGGCGGGGAGGTTCTGACGGTGTATTTTGAAGGCCGGGAAGGCCCTTTTCATAATGTCTACCAGGAGGGCGACGCCCGGCTGATTTACAAGGGGGTGCTGCACCCCGAGGCTTGGCAATAGGGCACAGCGCCGTGGCGTCCCTTCACACCGCCTATATCTCGATTGGCTCGAACCTTGGAGACAAACTCGCAAACTGCCGCCGAGGGGTTGAAGCGTTGATCTCGGGCGGGGAGGTTCGAATTACCGGTCAGTCCCGCATTTACGCGACCGAACCGGTGGATTTCACCGAACAGGACTGGTTTATCAATTCTGTCATCCGGATTGAAACCCGGCTTGAACCCTTTGATCTGCTTGAGCGGATGCAGGCCATTCAGAGGCAGGCCGGTCGGAGCGAAGAGACGGCGAGGTTCGGTCCGAGGGTACTCGACCTCGACCTCCTGCTGTACGATCAGCTGATCCTGGATGACCCGCAGCTCAGTTTGCCGCATCCGCGCATGCACTACAGGCGTTTTGTTTTAAAGCCGTTG
>JBLMXM010000341.1:0-5799 GCA_050257775.1 Hyphomicrobiales bacterium | reverse complement strand
GCTCGTTTTTCTTTACTATCACGTGTTGCGAATGGAGCTATGCAACTTCAGGCCCCTGGAGCGGGCCAAGAAACTGGAACGGCTTCCGTTGCTTATGTCCAAGGATGAGGCCCGCCGGGTGTTGCTGCACATGAGGGGCGAGGCCAAGTAGATGGCGCAGCTGCTCTACGGGTGCGGGCTGCGGCTGATGGAATGCGTGCGGTTGCGGGTGAAGGATATCGACTTTGAGCAGAACCAGATCATCGTTCGCGACGGTAAGGGGATGAAGGACCGCGCCACCATGCTTCCGGAGCAGCTCAAGAATCTCTTACGGGAACAGATAGAGAAAGTCAACATGATTCACGACCGAGACATCAAGGAAGGAGGCGGTGAAGTTTATCTCCCTTACGCGCTGGAGAGAAAATACCCGCGAGCCGCAAGGGAGTTCGGCTGGCAATATGTCTTCCCGGCGGACCGGATTTCGGCGGATCCCAGAAGCGGCGGGCTGCGCCGCCACCACATCCACGAAACTACCCTGCAGAAAGCCATGCGGGCCGCCGCACGCAAGGCCGGATTGACCAAGCCGGTCAGCCCGCACACGTTCCGCCACAGCTTCGCCACCCACCTGCTAGAAGCCGGCTATGACATCCGCACGGTGCAAGAGCTGCTCGGCCACCAGAGCGTGCAGACCACCATGATTTATACCCATGTGATCAACAAAGGGGGCAAAGGCGTGCGTAGCCCGCTCGACATGCTGGGATAAAAAGAGGGGCAGGGTTCACGTGCAGGGAAAAGAGCAGATGGCCGCACGCTTCTTTCGCTTGACAACCTGATCCGCAAAAATTAGGCTCAATTAGGTGAAGTGCAATTATTAGTAGCCTCATAATTGCCTGAATATTTGATTAGAAATCTCCCCTGCCCCCTCTCTTTCAAAGAGGGGAATGCCTCCCTTTGAAACGGGAGGTTAGGAATGTGACAAACCGATGGCTGAATTCACGCATCTCGACGATAAGGGCCGGGTGCGCATGGTGGATGTAACTGAGAAAGCCGCAACCGTGCGCACGGCGGTGGCCGGTGCCGAGATCCGCATGCGGCCGGAGACCTTTGAGCTGATCCGGGACCAGAAAGTCAAGAAGGGCAACGCGCTTGAGACCGCGCGGATCGCCGGTATCATGGCGGCCAAGCGCACGCCGGATCTGATCCCCATGTGCCACCCCCTGAACCTCACGCATGTCCAGATCGATTTTATCCCCGACGAAAAGGCGCACGCCATAGGCATCCGGGCCAGCGTGCGTGCGGTTGACCAGACCGGGGTGGAGATGGAAGCGCTAACGGCGGCGGCCGTGGCTGCGCTTACCATCTATGACATGTGCAAGTCCCACGACCGGGAGATGAGCATCTCCGGCCTTCAGCTCCTGGAGAAATCCGGCGGGAAAAGCGGAACCTTCCGACGCTCAAACCATAAATAAAACCCATAGCGGATCCCTCATGAAAATCGCGAGAACTCTTCATGCCTGCAACCGGCTTCCCGGCGCCGGAAGCCTCGCGCCGATTCTGGTTGTCGTGACGATGCTTTGGTTTACCGGATGCCCGGCCCCTCCGCTTCCGCCGCCGGCGCCGCCGGTGGAAGTGCCGCCGACGCTGATCCGCCTTGAGACCTCCGCCTATCCCACTTTCAGCGACGATCTTGACTATGAGGGTTTGGAGCAGGCCATTGCGCAGAGCTGCGCCTATCTCCAGGCGATCCCGGCCGGCCGCGAGCTCGAGTTCGGCCGGGACCGTTACTCCGCCAAACACATCCTGAAGTCGCTTCAGCGTTTCCAAAGCTTCATCCAAATGCGACCGAGCGGACCGGATCTTCAGAACTATATCCGGTCCAACTTTATCGTGTACCAATCGGTCGGCCGGGACCGGAAAGGCGAGGTGCTTTTTACCGGTTACTACGAGCCCCTGCTCAAGGGCCGCAGGTCCGTCAGCCCCGACTTCCGCTATCCGATCTACGGCCGGCCGGACGATCTTCTGACCATCGACCTGGGCGCCTTCGCCGAGAAATACAAGGGGGAAAAACTCATCGGCCGGGTCCAAAACAGCTCCGTTGTCCCCTACTATGACCGCCGCGACATCGAAGACGCCGGGGTGCTTTACGGCAAGGCCCAACCTCTGGCCTGGGTCAGCGACCCGGTGGATCTCTATTTTCTGCACGTCCAGGGATCCGGAAGGGTCGTTTTCGAGGACGGCCAGTCAATCATCGTAGGATATGATACGAGCAACGGCCGCCCATACCGCAGCATCGGGCAGCTCTTGATCGATGAGGGCAAGATCAGCCGTGAAGAAATGTCCATGCAACGCATCCGCGCCTACCTCAACCAAAACCCGATGGAAATCCAGCACGTTTTGGATCACAACCCGAGCTACATCTTTTTCAAAGTCACCCCGGACGGCCCGCTCGGGTCTTTGAACGTCAGGCTGACGCCGGGCCGCTCCGTCGCCCTGGACAGGAAACTCTTTCCCCCGGCGGCATTGGCGTTCGTCGAATCCAAGAAGCCGCTGAGCAACCTCCAAGGCCAGGTCGATTCCTGGACGGATTGCCGTAGGTTCATGCTGAACCAGGACACCGGCGGCGCCATCATCGGCCCGGGGCGGGCGGATATCTTCTGGGGCAGCGGCCCGTATGCGGAACTGGCCGCCGGCCATCTCCGGCACCCCGGCAGGCTCTATTTCCTGGTGCTCAGGCCGGATGCGGCTTTGCCTTGACAGGGTCAGCGGAAATCAGTAGAAATAATTCAATCGTCGCTTCGTTCGCCGCGCACGCCCGCCTATTGGGATTTCAAGGCAGGCGCAGCGGCGTTTATAGTTTAGGAGTCGCCCATGTTTGGCATCGGAATGCCGGAACTCATCCTGATCGCCGTGGTGGCGCTAATCGTTCTCGGCCCGAAAAAGCTGCCGGATCTGGCTAAATCCATGGGCCGGGCGGTGCGCGAATTCAAGAAAGCCACCAGCGAGCTCAAGGAAACCTTCCAGGTTGACAACGAGTTCAAAGAGGCTAAGAAAGCCTTTGAAGAATTCCATGCCGAGGTTGACAAAACCATCCGGTCCGAAGCGGAACGCCCGGAAACGCCAGCCGCCGCGAACCCCCCGACCCCGCCGGCCGTGCCGGCCGCGCCCGCGGGCACACCGGCTGAGCCCTCTTCTTCTGAAAAGCTGGATGAGCTGAAAAAGGCCTTTGAGGCTTGGAACGCCGAAAAGTCCTCAGCCCCGGAAACAGAGACATCAGCGCAGCCGGCTGTGCCTTCCGCAGACAAGGCCAAACCGACCTGATGACCGGGCATCCGAACCCTGATAGGAGCATGGTAGCCTGAGGATGCTGCGCGAGGATGAAAAACTGCCTTTCACTGCCCACCTGGAGGAGTTGCGCTCCCGGCTTATCAAGAGCTTCATTGCCGCAGGTGCAGGATTCCTCATCTGCTATGGCTTTAAGGAGAAGCTATTCGAAATCCTTGTCTATCCCCTCATTCGGGTGATGCCGGACGGCGGCAAGCTGATTTTCACCGGAATTCCCGAGGCGTTTTTCACCTACCTCAAGGTCTCCTTCCTGGCCGGGATCATCCTGGCAAGCCCGGTGCTGATCTACCAGTTCTGGATGTTCGTGGCGCCCGGCCTGTACCGGAAGGAAAGACACGTGCTGGGGCCGATCATCACGATAAGCTCTCTTTTCTTCATCGGCGGAGCCCTGTTCGGTTATTTCGTGGTATTCCCATCGGGGTTCAAATTTCTGTTGAGCTTCGGCACGGATTACATCCGCACGCTTCCCTCGATGCGGGAATACCTGAACTTCTCAACCAAGCTGATGTTCATTTTCGGGCTCCTGTTCGAGGTGCCGGTTGTCCTGACCGGCCTGGCCTGGCTGGGCATCGTCTCCGCCGATTACCTCAAGCACAATCGCAAATACGCCGTCCTTCTGGCCCTCTTCGCGGCGGCGTTCCTGACCCCGGACGTCGTATCCATGATCCTGATGGCTATCCCCTTGATGCTCCTCTACGAGATCAGCATTATCGGCGCCAAGCTGATCGCGCGCAAAAAGAGCGCGCTGAAAGAGGCCGAACGGCATTCAGGCTGACCGCCGGCAGTAGTTCCGCCTTCGAAAGGGCATTGACAGGCTGATGGTTCCCTGCTAAAAAATCGCAGAATTTTGAGTTGGGTAATGGTTGAGGGCGAGGCAAGAACCGTTAACTCAAAGGAGGCAGAGGGAGAGGGTATGAGGAAGAAGATTGCAGTAGGATTGATTGTAGCGGTGGCGTGCCTGTTTGTGGCAGGCGGGATTTACGCCAAGGTGGCCGATGTCGTCAAAATCGACATGAAGGGCTACGAGAAGATCACCAAAGGCGAGGTCCAGTTCACCCACAAGAAGCACGAGGACTACGCCAAGCAGTATGCGGACATCTACGAGAAGGGCTGCGGCGAGTGCCATCACGATGCCAAGAACCAGCCGCTGAAGAACCTCACTGCCGACAGCAAGGTTCAGCATTGCATCGAGTGCCACAAGAAACCCGGCGAGGCGCCCAAGGGCAAGGATGCGCCGAAGCTCGACAAGAAGCAGAAGCTCGAGTACCAGGCCGAGGCGCTCCATGAGAACTGCCAGGGCTGTCACAAGGAATTCAACAAGAAATATGCGCCCAAGAAAGCCCCGGTGACCTGCAACGACTGCCATCCCAAGAAGTAACTAGATCTCGGCTATAAAAAGAGCGGGCTTCCTTGCAGAGGAGGCCCGCTCTTTTTTTCAAGTGTCTTTCCTGAAGGCAGCCGCCGCCCATTCATCCTCTTCGCCAGTCCAAAGGCACATGAAACCGAGGCCCTCATAGGCGCTCGAAACTCCTTCGTACTCGTGGGTCCGCATGCCCGACAGAACCACCGCCGCCAACGATTCGGCCAATGAGGCGATTTGGGCAGACAGCCGTATAAGAGTGGGCGGCCGCAGGTTCGCCGCAATCAGCGTGAACGTTTGCGCGACATCTTCAACCGGTTGAATCGAAATCCCGATTCGCCCTTCAAGGTTGTTCAGCCGGATATTTTCTTTAGCCTCAGACGCGGCGCACGGGTCGATATCGATTCCCAAGCCAGATTCGATGCCCAGAAGCACGGCCGCGATCGCCAGCACCCCCGTGCCCGTGCCGATGTCCAGCACCCGACTCCCCGGGAGCCGCAGGAGAGCCCTTTCGCGGCGAAGGGCAAACTCGATCCCCTGGAGTGCCAGGCGCGTAGTGGGATGACGGCCGCCACCGAAGGAGGCACCGGCCATGATGCGGATGACCGCATCACCGGTCCCGGGCTGGAAAACTTTTCCGGGCGGACTGAGGACGATGCGTTCGGCGACCCGCACGGGCCGATCAAAAGACGGTTCCAGGAAGGTATGGCCGTGCTCGAAGGTATAAGCGAGTTCCCCTGCCGCCACCAGCTCCCGGATCGCGGCCTGGACCATGCTCCCGGTCACGCTTGCACCCCGGACGAAGTGTTTCAAAACATCCGCCGGGGCCCGGCGTCTGCCGCCGATATACTTCAAAATGCCCTTGCGGAAATTTTCAGGGAAGGGGATCTTACGCTGCAAGTCTCTTGGATCGGTAGGCGACCGCATTGCGGACCAGCGCGTTTGCCCAGCCCGGGTTGCCCAAGGCGTGGATGTGCGTGTAAGTGGCCAGGACGTTCTTATAGATAATCCCGTCGCGGTCGCCGTGAATGCCGACGCCCCGCTGCATGCGAAAAACAAAATCGCCCTCCGACCCCGACCATCGCAATACCCGCGAGTAGTGGAACTCGTGGCCGCGG
>JBLMXM010000340.1:0-3964 GCA_050257775.1 Hyphomicrobiales bacterium | reverse complement strand
CCAGAGCCGGCGGGCCAGGCGGTCTCCGGCTAACTGCGGCATGGTCATGTCGGTGATGACCAGGTCGAACTGGTCCGGCTGGCGCGCAAAGGTATCCAGGGCCTCAAGGCTGCTGGAGAGGCCGGTCACGCGGTAGCCAAGCCTCTCCAGGATCTGTTTTTCCATGTCGACAATCTGAGGTTCGTCATCGACCAGGAGGATTCGCTCGCTGCCGCTGGACTGTTCGAGGCACACTTCCTCCTCGACATCCGCCTCGGTGTCCTCCAACGTCGGCAGATACACATGGAAGATGCTGCCCTTGCCGGGAGTGCTTTCCACGGTGACAAAGCCGCCGTGGTTCTTGACGATTCCATGGATGACCGAGAGCCCCAACCCGGTGCCCTTGCCGGGCTCTTTGGTGGTGTAGTACGGCTCGAAGATACGCTCCAGCACCGAGGGCTCCATGCCCACGCCCTCATCCCTCACGCTGAGGTGGAGGTGGGGGCCCATTTTGATGCCGAGGTGCTGGACCGTCTCCTCGTAGCCGATGATCGTTTCGGTCAGCCGGACATCGAGGGTGCCGCCTGTGGCCTGCATCGCCTGGTACGCGTTGGTGCACAGGTTCATGAGCACCTGGTGAATCTGGGTCGGATCGCCCATGATCGCTTTGCAGTCATCGTCGAGGTCGGAGACGATGTCGATGGTCTTGGGAATGGACGCCCGCAGCAGCCGCAAGGCTTCGCGGACAATGACCTGTACCCGGATCGGCTTGCGTTCGCGGTCGTTCTGACGGCTGAAGGTTAAGATCTGCTGCACCAGTTCCCTGGCCCGATTGGCGGCCTTGAGGACTTCCTCGAGGTTGCGGCGCGTCGGGTTGCCCTCCGGGATGTCGTCCATGGTGAGTTCGGTGTATCCAATGATCGGGAAGAGGATGTTGTTGAAGTCATGGGCGATCCCGCCGGCCAGGGTCCCGATAGCCTGGAGTTTCAACACCTGCTGCATCTGGCGTTCGGAGTCGGCCAGCGCTTGCGTTCGCTCGTCGACCTGCTTCTCCAGGGTCGTTTTTTGATGACGCAGCAGCCGATAAAACTCGAGACTCTCCAGGGCGTTGGCCGTGTTGAGCAGTATGATGGACAGCAGCGTGAGCGACGTGTCAGGGATTTGCTGCCGGTTGTCGTCCAGCAGCCCGATGAACATGCCCCGGATGCGCGAATGAGTGGCGATGACATGAAGAACCAAGCGGCGGCTCCGGTCCCTGGACGCAATGGTGATTCCCCGCCGTTCGCGGATGGCCCAGGCGAAGAATCCCTTTTCGATCATGTCTTCTACTTCGTTCGCAATATAATCGCGCGCTGACGCGGGAGTGCAGGCGGCCAGCTGAAAATCCGCACTGTCCTCGTTGACGAGGTACAGGGCATCGGATTCAAAGGGGATGAGATACCGGATTCGCTTTTCAGCCTCTTCCAGGATATTTTCCGGTCCATAACTGTTGATGATGTTCTCCTGGAAGTCCACGAGAGACAGAGCCATTTCGAGCACGTTCTGGATGAACCGGCGGTTCTCTTCCAGGTACTCGATCCGATCCAGCAATTTTTCCGGGCTGAGGTGAAGGTCGCTGGTCATGGCAGCCGATCCATCAGGAGGAAAGCCAGGGTGTCGAGTTGGTTGACCGCTTGCTTGACTACCACTTCAAAACAACTCGTAGGCAGTTCAAGGGCAGCCCAGGCCTGTGCATTCAAGGGCGGAACCAGCCGCTCCCCGCTCGTGCCGATACCCAGCGCATTTACCAGAATGTCGGCCACATGGACGATAGCGGCCGGAACAGGATCAGGGGAATCGCTGGGCTCATGATGAAAGCACACCGCGTTCTCCAGCAGCAGCGGCAGGCGCCATCGATTCAAGAGATATTTTCCGATGTGGGCATGGTGGCAGCCCAGGCGTTTTTTTTCGGCCGCGTACATGCAGGTGGAGGTCTGCTGCGCGTGCCGCAGGACCCCGAGAGCCTCTTCCGGGAAGTAGATGAAAAGGATCAGGCGGCCCAGGTCGTGCAGAAGGCCGGCGGTGAACATCTGCTCGGTCTGACGCATGTTCTTTTGAGCCGCCAGAAGCCGCGAGGCGATGGCACAGGCCAGACTGTGCTGCAGGAAGAAGCGCATGTTCAGATGACTGCGCGGGATGTTTTTGAATATGGATATGATGCTGATGCCCAGCGCCAAGGCTGAAAGCTCCCGGGTGCCGATCATGGTCACCGCCAGAGACACCCGATCCACCTTGGACGGCAAACCGTAAAAGGAGGAGTTGACGATCTTGAGCAGCAGGGCCGTCAAGCTCGGGCTTTTATTGATGACCTGGGCCATCTGGTCGGCAGATGACAGGGGATTGGCGATGACTTCATTCAGCTCAAAGACGATGGAAGGGATTTCCGGCAGAGTTATGTCTTTTCCGATGAATTTTTCGAGGAAATCCGGAACCTGGTCCTTTCGGCCGGGCTGGGTCTCCTCCGGCGGAAGGCTGACATTGGGTGGCATGGAGCGGTGGGCCGCCCTGTAGCCGACGGCCTGTTTGAATATCTCCTGAACGGCCGGGTGCTCACGGTCGGTGTGACAGAATTGCTTCTCGGCTTCCTTTTGGACGGTTTCCAGCCAGGCCGGATCAATGGGTGGGGCGGTGGCCGGTTCGGCGGTCTCCGGAGCGCCCATGATCTCAACCTGGGGAATTCCCCATATCTTGAAAATCCGGATGTGCTCGGGGCCAATGGGCTTTCCCCGCGTCAGCAGAAGCCGTCCCTTGATATCTCGAACGTCATCCGACAGCACCATGCCTGGTTTGAGTTTTCTTGTTCGAACGATTCCCATGACGCCCTGATGCTCCGTCGATCCAATGACTGGGGCAGGCTCCGGGGCGGATGAGGATCGCATCGGCGCCATCGCCCCTTCTTCCTAATATGCTATCGTCTGTATGGTGCCTGAACTTGAGGGAAAAACGGCCGGAGCAACCGGTAATCAGCTGGCCCGGCGGGTCAGACAGGAAGCGGTCAATCGATGGACGGCCGCGAGGTAATCACTGAATCCGTGCGCCAGGATGTCGTTGTGGTTGGCACCGGGGATCTTGAGCAGGGCCTTGTCAGCCGAGGGGCTGGCCTCGAACAGCGCCTGACCGTCGGAGAAGGGAATGATATGGTCGAACTCGGCATGGATCACGAGCAGCGGACCTCGGAACCTCCTGATTTTATTAAGATGATCGAATGCTATCTCCTCACGGAAACCGATCGCCGCAGGGTTTACTCCCAGAAGCCGCAACAGCGGTCCGGCATAGGCGAATCCACTTTCGACGATAAGGCCGCAGACTCGATCCGGGCAGGTCGCCGCCAGTTCGATGGCGGAAGCGCTGCCGAGGGAGCGCCCCATGAGGACCAAGGGGCCGGTAAACCCGTTCTGCGCCAGCCAGTCCATCACGAACCGAAAGATCGTATGGCAGTCCCGCATCATGGATGCGACCGTGGGATGGCCGGTCGAACGGCCGTAGCCGCGGTAATCGGCTGCCAGGAAATTGACTCCTATCCGGTGGTAGAACGGGCCGATCTCGTCGTAGTCGGCTGCAATTTCGCCGTTGCCATGAAAAAAAAGGATATTGGCATGGGTGCGGTCACTCAAGTGCATGCGGGCGCCGACCACAATGTTGTCGCCCACTGGGACCAACAGGTCTTTCACGCCCGGGACCTTCACCTCGGCATCAGGCAGGTTCCATCCCGGCGTGCCAGGCTCCTGTCGAGGGTGAAAAAGAACGCTCAGGACCTCGGAACGGTCGAGGGCAGAGAAATCATGGGCCGGGGTCGTCAAGTTGAACCTCCTTATATCTTAACAACGCAGAACCTAAATTAAGTGATTTTACCAGATTGCATTAAGGCCCCTCCGGGGCCTTGACGTGAGAATACTGGAAAAAGCGGGAGGTGTATTTCACATCAGGCCGCGGTAGTAGGCCAGCT
>JBLMXM010000339.1:0-3701 GCA_050257775.1 Hyphomicrobiales bacterium | reverse complement strand
ACACCGGCGGCGTTGATCTTCATCAAGGAGAGATATTTCGCGATGCTGAAAACCGATCTGATCCTACGCAACCCGGTCCAGTATCTGGGGGGCCAGTCCGAGGATGTCCTGGCAGTCGGACAGTTTGGCGGAGTGATGGCGCGCGCCGGTGTCGGCAAGACCGCTCTCATGGTGCAAATGGCGCTCAACTCCATGCTGCACGAGCGCAATGTTCTGCACGTCAGCCTGAACCAGCCGGTGAACAAGACCAACCTGTGGTACCGCGAGATGTTCGGACACGTGGCCCGGCAATCCAGCGTGCCGCTGCCCGAGCCGCTGTGGGAGTCAATCCTGCCGCACCGTTTTATCATGACATTCCGGGCCGAAGGATTCAGCGTCCCCAAGCTGGAAGAGCGCCTAGCGGATCTGGTGGAACAGAAGATCTTCGTGCCGCGCATGCTGATCATCGACGGACTGTCCTTCGACGAACCGCTGCGGGACTCGCTCGCCGGCCTGAAGCACTACGCCCGGCTCAACGGACTGAGCGCCTGGTTCAGCATCCGCACCCACCGCCACGAGGACTCCGGGCCGGGCGGCGTCCCCAGACAGCTGACCGACGTCGAGGATCTCTTCGAGGTGGCGCTTCAGTTGATGCCGGTCGGAGAGGAAATTCACGTCGAGGTGCTGAAAGGCCTGAGCCTGCCGGAGGAGCATGCCCACCTGGTGCTCGATCCCACGACCATGCTCGTGAAGGACCGCAGGCAGTGATCGCCAGCCGCCGCCATGCCATCAATCGTAACACGGCCAAGTCAAGAACCTGAAATTCGAATATCGAAACTCGAAACCAATTCAAACTTTCCAACGATACAATCTCCAAACATGTTCAGATCGCTTGGATTTTTGGATTTTGAATTGTCTTGAATTTCGGATTTCGTGCTGCGTATTTTTGAGGTCCTATGCGTTCCTGGCGTCACGGGCTGAAATTGATCATCGGTCTGGCCATCGGCATCGTGTTTTTTTACCTGGCCGTGCGCAACGTCAACATCGATCAGATGCTCGCGGCCCTCGGCCAAACCCGCTACGGATTCGTGTTGCTGTCCGCCTTGCTGATGTTCGCCAGCCATTACCTGCGCGCGTTGCGATGGGGCTACTTCCTGGCTCCGGTCAAGCGCGTGCCTGCGGCGAGCCTGTTTTCGGCGCTGATGATCGGCTACGCCGCCAACACGTTCGTGCCGGCCCACCTCGGGGAGTTTCTGCGGGCCTTCGTGATCGGCAAGAAACAGGATATCTCCGCCAGCGCTGCGTTGGCATCCATTGTGGTCGAACGCATCGTGGACGTGGTCTCGCTCATCGCGGTCATGGCCTTGGTGATCATGGTGCACCCCTTCCCGGAATGGGTGGAAGTCAGCGGCGCTATCATGCTCGGCGGAGCGCTCTTGGCCATCGGCGTCCTGATCGCCGCCAAACGCCATGAGCATCGCACGGTCGCCCTGATGCATGCGCTGACCAGGCCGCTTCCGGAGCGGATCGGCCGCAGACTCGAAGCCCTTTCCGCGAATTTTCTCGCCGGCCTTCTGCCGCTAAGGTCGGCCGGGCACTATCTGGCCGCCTCCGTCCTTTCCCTGGCCATTTGGCTGGGCTACGCGGCCACCTATTACACCTGTCTCGAAGCCTTCAACCTGGTCAGCGTGCATCATCTGGCCTGGTACGTGGGACTGGTCGTCCTCGTGTTCACCACCATCAGCGTCGTCATCCCCTCCACCCCCGGGTATGTCGGCACCTATCACTACCTCTGCCAGCTTTCGCTGGTCATGTTCGGAGTCTCGGCCTCTGAAGCCCTCTCGTTTGCCGTCATCGCGCATTTCGTCAACGTGGCGCCGGTTGCGGTAGCCGGACTGATCTGCGCCAATTACGAAGGGGTGGCCATTTACCGCACGGCCAGCGAGGTCCGGCGGCCTGAAGCGGCAAATTGATCGATTTGGGTCTCTTCGGATTTCGAATTTCGTTGCGGCTCGGCTGGGTCGGCAATCGTTCGGATGTTTCGCGGCATCGCGGTCTCACTGCGGCTTGCTCTTCTTGATGCTTTCCAGGCGTTCCTGAAGCGTTCTGGCCTTTTGCAGGTTCTTGCCCACGTCCTTGTAATTCGGATCAATGGCGTAGACGAGCTGCCATTCCCGGATGGCGTCGGCCAGTTCCTCGTTTTGAAAATGCTTCAGCCCGCCATTGTAATGTTGGTCCTTGTAAATGTCCTCGCTCTTCCGGATGTAGTCTGCGCATTTGTCGCAGTTCTTGTCGTAGGAAAGCGAGGCTTTGAAGTTCTCAGAGGCCTCTAAGTAGGACTTCTGCTCGAATGACGCGACTCCAAGCTCGAAGTGGGCCCGTGAGATGTACTGCAAGGAGGCCGGGTCTTTGGGGGCGGCATTCAAAACCTTTTTGAATTCGGTGATGGCGGCGGGGTAGTTCTTGTTCCGGAAAAGCTCGATGCCGTGTTGGCGATACTCCGCGGTCTGGTCCACCGGCGCCGGCACCGCCGCGGCTGCCGGCGGCTCCTGCACGGGCTCCGGTGCAGGCTCGACCCGCACCGAAGGCGCTACCTGCTTGGCCTCGGGCGGCAGTTTGGGCAATGCATCCGGCTTCGGAGTCTCCACGTTGACCGCGCCCACGAACGGGACACCCACCACCTGGGGGATCAGCAGCTTCCGGCCGGGCTTGAAGCCCGCCGTTTCTTTCAGGTTGTTGTATTTAGCGATGAGATCGGCCTTGTCCTTGAGGCCGTAATACTGCTGTGCGATCTGCGCCAGAGTGTCTCCGGCGCGGGCCGAGTGGGTCGCCACACCCTTGACGATGATCACCTCGGCAGGCAACGGGCCCGGCCGCTGCTTGGAGAGGGCATCTGCTTCATCGGGCGTCATGAAACACGCAACGCCTTCTACCACAGGCACCTTGATGGTCTGGCCGGCAGCGATTTTGGTCGCGTCGTCCACTTGATTGTAGGCTCCGATGAGGTAATGCTTCATATAATCCCGGTAATAGCGCTCCGCCACGTGGGACAGCTGCTCGCCAGGCTTGATGACGTAAGGGAAAGAGTCTTTCACCCGTTGCGCATCCAAGCGCTCCGCCTTGAGCATTTCAACCGCCTCCGGGTAGTCGGGCTTGTACCTCACGGCGGTCAGGAATTTCTGCCGCGCCTGGCCATATTTGCCCATACGCTGGAAATCGAGCCCGGCCTTGTAGTTATCTTCAGCCAGGCCGTCCAGCTTCTTCTCGAGTTCGGCGCGTTTGCCCAGAGCGGTCTTATTTTCCGGGTCCACGGTAAGCGCGAGTTTGTAGCTTTCCAGCGCCTCGACCAGATCGCCTTTGGTTTCCTGCTCGTGGGCTTTGGCCAGATACTCATTGGCGAGTCTGGCTTTGTCTTCGGCCGAGGGCTCTTTCTTAGCTTCAAGAGCCGCACAACCGGTGAAGACCGCGGCAAAAAGCAAGAGGACGGATATCATGGCTTTCGTATTCATGGTACCCTCATTCCAATGAAAGGGAAGTGAATATTTTCAGGCGCTTGGAAAAGGTCGGCATATCCCTCTCGAGAATCTGATCCCGCTTGAGAGTTAGCGCGTTGCCAAAGAAAGGGTTTCCGCCCCTTTTGACGGACATGGCCAGTTTATAGCCGGCCTGTTTGGACACGGCCACCACATTTTGATCATAGTTGCCGTAGGGATAGGCCAGCA
>JBLMXM010000338.1:0-6095 GCA_050257775.1 Hyphomicrobiales bacterium | reverse complement strand
CTGATTCCCGGAGGCCTCTCCCAGATCATACTGGAGATACGCGGCCGGTTTTCCGGAAAGCGTGACTCAGAACGCCCGGTCGCGACCGAGGAATCCCTCTCATGACCGAATACCTGCAAATCCGGAACATTCACAAGGACTTCTCGGGTCTCAAGGTCCTCACCGGCATCGATTTTACGGTGAAGGAAAAACAGCGGCACGCCGTCATCGGGCCCAACGGCGCCGGGAAGACGACGCTTTTCAACATTATCAGCGGAAGATTCAGGGCCTCCTCGGGCGCGATCCTGTTCAAGGGGCAGGACATCTCCAACACGCCCGCCCATGCGCGCAACCGCCATGGGCTTTCGCGCTCATTCCAGATCACCAATGTCTTCCAGGAACTGACCGTCTTTGAAAACATCCGCTCCGGCGTACGGTCCCGTAGCGGGTTGCGCTATAACTTTTTTCGCAAACCGGACAATCATCGCCAGATCAACGAACGCACGGAGGCCGTCGCCGCGGAGGTCGGCCTCCAAGGGGTCATGCACATGCCGGCCAGCGCCCTGTCCTACGGACAGCAGCGGGCGCTGGAGATCGCCATCACACTGTCCACGGAGCCCGAGTTGATCCTGCTGGACGAGCCCACTGCCGGCATGACCCGCGAGGAGACGGGCCGGGCTATCCGGATGATCGATCGCGTTACGGCCGGCCGCACGCTCATCATCATCGAACACGACATGGATGTGGTCTTTTCACTCGCCGATGCCATATCGGTCCTGCACTACGGCAAAATCCTGATTTCGGACACCCCTGCGAAGATCCGCAACGATCAGCGCGTGAAGGACGCCTATTTGGGAGAAGAATAGCCGTGCTGGAAGTCAAGGACATCCATAGCTATTACGGGAAAAGCCACATCCTGCACGGGGTGTCCCTTGAACTGAAGCAGGGGGAGTTGGTCTGCCTCCTCGGCAGGAACGGCGTCGGGAAGTCCACGACACTGAAAAGCATGATGGGCATCGTGCGTCCCACCCGTGGCAGCATCCGCTTTGACGGGCAGGAATTGATCGGCCGGCAACCCTATCAAGTGGCCCGGCTCGGGGTGGGCTACGTACCCGAGGACCGCCGGATCTTCAGGAGTCTCACGGTGCATGAAAATCTCGTGATGGGGATCCAGAAGGTGAACCACCGCGGCTCATCGGAAAAGACCTGGACCGTCGACAAAATATACGGAATCTTCCCCAACCTGAGAGAGCGCCGCAGCCACAAAGGCAGCCATCTCTCGGGAGGCGAGCAGCAGATGCTCACGGTGGCGCGCACCCTCATGGGAAACCCCAAGCTCATCCTCGTCGACGAACCCACGGAAGGGTTGGCCCCCCTGATCGTGAAAGACGTTCTCGCCATGCTCGCTGCCGTTCGCCAGTCCGGGGTAACGGTGCTCATGGTAGAGCAGAACTTCAAGGCCGCCATCAAGGTAGCCGACCGCTTCTACGTCATGGGCAAGGGGCAGATGGTCTTCGAGGGGAACATGGATGCCTTGATGGCTGCGGAGGAAGTGCGCAGGAACTACTTGGAAGTCTGATGAATTTTCACTCAACCCAAAAGGAGGACACGCATGAAGACGAGAAAATGGAGTTGGAGATTTCTGGCAGTTGCCCTGATGCTGACCGTACCGGTTTTGGCTGCGGCCCAGGGAACCATCAAGCTCGGCGCTACCGAGCCCCTTTCGGGGACGTTCAAGGACATCGGCGAGCGCTATCTCGAGGGAGTGCAGTACGCCGCCAAAGTCATCAATGAGAGCGGCGGGCTTCTGGGCAAGAAGGTGGAGGTCATACCCATCGATTCTGAGCTAAAGCCGGACGTGGCCACCCGCAAGGCCCAGGCGCTGATCCTGAAGGATGAGGTCAAGTTTTTCTGCGGTGGAACGGGAAGCTCCGTGGGCGCGGCCATGTCCCAACTGGCGGAAAAAGAGAACGTCATCATGTTTACCTACGGCATGGACGCTTCCAGCATGACCGGCGAGAAGTGCAACAAGAATTTCTTCCGACCGGGCGGCAGCACGGACGGACGATCGTCCGCACTGGCCCAGATGGTCGCCAAGAAAGGGTACAAGAGCGTCGGCATCATCGCCCAAGACTATTCGTTCGGGCAGGAAGCCGTGGCAGCTTTCAAAAAGAAAATCGCCCAGATCAGCCCCTCCACCAAGATCGTGGCCGAGATCTACCATCCGGCCGGGACCAAGGATTACGCTCCCTATGCGAGCCAGTTGATCGCGGCCAAGCCCGAGGTCATTTTTACGCCCAACTGGGGCAATGACCTGACCCTGCTGCTGAAGCAGGGCCGTCCGATGGGAATGAAGCAGAAGGTGTTTTCCTATTACATCAACGACGAAGTGATGATTTCCTCCCTCGGCGATGACAGCCTGATCCTGGGGGACATGGGGGCCGAGATCTATGTGCTGACGATCCCCACGGCGAAAAACCAGGAGTTCATCGCCAAGTTCCACAAGGACAAGGGCTACTATCCGACCTGGCTGCGCGGCAAAGCCTACACCGCCACCATGTTCTGGGCCGAGGCCGTCAAGAAGGCAGGGACAACGGATGTGGCCGCCGTCATCAAAGCCTGGGAAGGTCTCTCCTACGACGGGCCCGCCGGCGTCTGGACGATGCGAGCCTGCGATCACCAGGCCCAGGTTCCCTACTGGGCGGTCGAAATCGTGAAGGAGAACAAGTTCTTCAAGCACGCCTTCGCGGGTCCGGCGACCGAGATCCCGGCGAAAGACGTCGAGGTGCCTTGCGCGGAGACCGGCTGCAAAATGAGCAAATAGTCAAAACGCCAAGGACCCCGGCAGAAGCCTGACGGGCCGTAATTCAGGCGGCAGGCTTTTGCCGGGGCTGCCTTCATAGCGCCGGTTGCTCGGACCTCCGGCTTTGCCGGGCTGCAGCCGGAGAACGCGCGGAGAAAACTATCCTATGGCTACCCTGATCACGGGCGGTGTCGGATTCATCGGGGCCTATCTGACGCGGCTTCTGGTCGCAGCAGGCGAACGACCGGTCGTCTTTGACATCGCCCCCATCCATGGCCCCCTCGCGGAGATCCGCGAGCACTTCATACTTGAACCGGGCTCCCTGGCGCATCTGCCCGTGCTGATGGACTGTATCGAAAAACATGCCGTAGACCGGATCTTCCACCTCGGTGGGATGCTGTCCCTTCCATCGGAGAACAACCCGTGGGCCGCCTTCGATGCGAACATCATCGGAACCTACCATGTGCTCGAGGCGGCCCGGATCAAGAAGATGTCTCAGGTCGTTTACGGGAGCACGATCGCCACCTACAGCAAGGACATCCCGGGTGATGAGATCGATGACCGCACCATCCAGCGGCCGTCGAGTTTTTACGGTATCTCGAAGACCTTCGGGGAGCTGCTGGGACGATTTTACCACCGCAAATTCGGCCTCGATTTTCGCGGAGTTCGGCTGCCGTCGATCGTCGGCCCCGGTGCCAGGACTGCGCATATGTCCATATACAATGCGTGGGCGATCGAATATGCCATCAAGGGCCAGCCTTACATACTCACATGCAATCCCGCGACCCGCTGCCCCGTGCTTTATTTCAAAGACGCGGCCCAGGCCCTCGTCGATCTGTCGGCCGCTAAGCCGGACCGGATCCGCACGAGGATTTACAACATTGCCGGAATCACGCCGGCGTTTTCAGCGCTTGAGCTGGTTGAGATCATCCGGAATCGGGTTCCAGCCGCCCGGCTTACCTTTGAGCCCGATCCCGTGGTCGTGGAACTCCTCCAAGAACTGGGCTCGCTGAGGATCAATGACGATTGCGCCAGGAACGAATGGGGCCTGCGGATTGCGTACCCTCTGAAAGAAATGGTCGAGGACTTCATCAGCGAATTCGAAAAATACAGAAACTACTACTCATAGGCGACGAGAGAGACCATCATGTCCAAGCGAATCTTCACGGCCGCATTGACCGGTGCCATCCACACCCCGAGCATGTCACCCTATCTCCCGATTACCCCGCAGCAGCTGATCGATGAAGCGGTCCGGGTGCACGCTGCCGGCGGAGCCGTCGCGCACGTCCACGTGAGAGACCCCCGGACCGGGCTGCCCAACGCGGACCAGGCGATTTACCGCGAGATCGCCGAGGAGGTGAAGCGGCGCTGCGACATCATCCTGTGTTTTACCACCGGCGGAAAGCTCGGGGAGCCGGTGGAAAACCGGGTCCGGGTTGCGTCGACCCTTAAGCCCGAGCTGACGTCCCTGAACGCCGGATCACTCAACTTCGCCCTGTTTCATATCGCAGGCCAGGTGGCGGAATGGAAATACGACTGGGAAAAACCATACCTTGAGGGAACGGAGGATTTCATCTTCCCCAACACCTTCAAGACCATGCGCCAGTACCTGGAAATCATCTACGCTAACGGTGCAAAGCCGGAATTTGAAATCTACGATGCCGGCATGATCAACAACCTGGCGTTTCTGATCCAGAAAGGCGTCGCCCGGCGGCCGGTTTATCTGCAGTTCGTCATGGGCATTCTCGGGGGGATTCCCGCCACCCTTGAGAACCTGGTGTTTCTCCTCGACACGGCCCGAAAGCAGATCGGCGATTTCCAGTTCTCCGTCTGTGCCGCCGGCCGGCACCAGATCCCGATGTGCACCGGTTCGCTCCTGCTGGGAGGACACGCCCGCGTCGGTTTAGAGGACAGCCTCTATGTCACCAAGGGGGTGCTGGCCAAAAGCAGCGCCGAGCAGGTTGCCAAAATCATTAGAATCGCCGCCGAACTCGGATTCGAACCGGCTACCCCGGATGAAGCCAGGCAGATATTGGGTTTAAAAGGACTGAATCAAGTGAGCTTTTGAGCTTGCACGTATCTGCCCCGACGATCCGAGTCGGCGGTGCACTTTTATTCGCCGCAACTCCACATGCGCCTGCTGAGGTTCAGACCGAGTTTTTGTCTTGTGCTGACGATTCCCATGGGAAAGCCCTCCGCCCTCCACCCCACCTGCACCGGGCCCCCAAACGATCATTGATTTTAACATTCTGGAATGATATTAATTTCTTGTTTTGCCCGATCGTGCCATACCGATCTTAAATCCATCCGGCGGGTGCAACGATGAAGAAACCGCTTTATGACAAAATGAAGCCCATGTTCCCCCTCATGGCGCACGAGTATGGCGAGATCGGCCCGATCGAGGAAATCATCTACCGCCTGGCCATGGGCAATACCTTCAATACCCGGGTGGTGGGGTTAGGATCCATCAAGCGGTTCCGCCGCGAAAACCCAAACTGCGCCATCACGTTCAAGCCCAATCACCTCAGTGAGGCAGATTTCATCGTGCTCGGGGTGATATTCCGCCGCAACGGTCTGCGTGTGCTGATGGAGGGTGGAAACAACCTGTTCATAGAGGAGATCGACATTTTCCAGGATGTACTCCCGGCGCTGCTCAGCCCCGAATTTCGGAAGCTCGCCGAGTCGCATCGCCTGAGCATCGCGCAGTACCTCAGCCAGCGCGGGGCCTTCAAGGTTTTCCGCAACCCGGTGACCCTGAAGCAGCCGGATGGAACGGAGGTCAAGCTGGGACGCAAAGAGATCCTCTCTCTCAGCCGGGCCTACCGCCAGCATCTGGTGGAGAGCAAGGAGATGTACCTGACGTTCCCGGGCTTTTCCACCATCCGGACCGGGCTGCTGGATCTGCTGAAAATGGACGGGATCAAAACCGGAAGGAGCTATACCGGCCGAATCGACGGCTTTCACCACCTGCCTTTCCAGATGGACATCGAAGCCGCGGTCGACGCCGGCGTGGACCTGTATGTCGTCCCGGTCAACCTGGCCTATGAACGGGTGCTGGAGGATGAGAACTTTCAGGAGCTGACCCGCATGCACGAGGCCGGCGTCAGCCATCAAAAGATTTACATCCATGACATGGGCTACATTATCCGCCGGTTTTGCGAGGACAAGCGCAAGGTTTATCTCTCGCTCAAGTTCGGCGAGCCGCGCAAGATCGACGCCCGCTCCCTGCGGGGCGACGTCCTCGGCACCAAGATCAAGTTTGCCGCCCACGCCTGTGCCAAGGAGACCTTCGAGCGCGTCCTGGGCATGCAGC
>JBLMXM010000337.1:0-7943 GCA_050257775.1 Hyphomicrobiales bacterium | reverse complement strand
GTGACGATTACCGCGGAGCTGATCACCCCGATAGCGATGGAGAAGGAGCTGCGGTTTGCGATCCGGGAGGGTGGCCGCACAGTGGGCGCCGGTGTCGTCGCCGAAGTCATCGAGTAAAGGAGAAAAGCCGTGAGAGTTCTGATCACGCTTGCCTGTGCCGAATGCAAGCGTCGTAACTATACGACGACCAAGAACAAGCGCACGACCCCGGACAAACTGGAGTTTTCCAAATACTGCCGGTTTTGCCGGAAGCATACGGTGCACAAAGAGACGAAGTAGACTTGAAAGGGCCCGGTCGGGGCGGGACGATCGGCTCCGGCGGCAGGGCGTCTGACCAGCGGGACGGTTTTATGCAGGCCAGTAGCTCTAACGGTAGAGCATCGGACTCCAAATCCGGGTGTTGGGGGTTCGAATCCCTCCTGGCCTGCCACCTTTTCTTCTATAAGGAGCCCGGAGGCTCGAACCCGACAGCGGCATGATTCGGCGGGAGCGGCTGCGGGCTCTTCGCTGTTTGGGAGACGCATGGGACGCATTTTACGGAAAAAGTCGACAAGCCTGAAGAAGAAGAAAAAGCAGGATACGGACAACGCGCCCGCGGAAGCTGCCGAAACGGCCGCGGGAGCCGGGTCCGGATCCACCGCCGCAGCCGCGGAAGAGGCTGAGCCGACAGCAAAATCCAGACCCGCGCTGGTGCCGAAGAAGCCTCAGGCGACGATCGTTTCTGAACCGGTGAGTCCGCCGGCCGACAACGTGTTCACGCGATCGATTCAGTTCCTGAGAGAAGTCAAGATCGAGCTCAAGAAGGTTACATGGCCATCCCGCAAGCAGACGACGGGTTCTACGCTGGTGGTCATCGTGCTGGTCATAATCATTTCCGCGTTTCTCGGGATCGTGGACATGGGCCTGTCCGGCCTGATCCGGGCGATTTTCAAATAGGGGAGGAGAAACACCGGTGGCGCTCAGATGGTATGTCGTCCATGTCTACTCGGGCTTCGAGAATAAGGTCAAGGCAGCCTTGCTGGAGCGCATTACGGGCTGCCCTCACCCCGACAAATTCGGTGAGGTCATTGTGCCGACCGAGGAAGTCGTGGAGCTCGTCAAGGGCAAGCGCAAGACCTCCTCGCGTAAATTCTACCCCGGTTACATCCTGGTCCGCATGGAGCTCGACGATGAGACCTGGCACATCGTGAACAATACCTCCAAGGTGACCGGATTTCTCGGCGGCCGGCAAAAGCCGGCGCCCCTCTCGGACTCCGAGGCCGAGCAGATCATCAAGCGCATGGAGGCGGGCAAGCGCCAGCCGCAGCCGAAATATTTCTTTGATATCGGAGACGATATCCGGGTCATTGACGGCCCCTTCACGAATTTCAACGGAACGGTGGAGGAGGTCAATCAGGAGAAGGGCAAAATCAAGGTCCTGGTCAGCATCTTCGGCCGGGCCACCCCCGTGGAGCTGGACTTCGTACAGGTTCAAAAGCTTTAAGCAGGAGAAAAAAAAGACCCATGGCAAAAAAAGTGATGGCACTCGTTAAACTGCAGGTTGAGGCCGGCAAGGCCAACCCCTCACCGCCGATCGGCCCGGCCCTGGGCCAGCACGGCGTTAACATCATGGATTTCTGTAAGGCCTTTAACGCCAAGACCGCCAAAGACGCCGGCATGATCATACCGGTGGTGATCACCATCTACCAGGACCGTTCCTTCACCTTCATCACCAAGACGCCGCCCGCGGCCGTTCTGCTCAAGAAAGCGGCCAAAATCGCCAAGGGAGCCAAGGATCCCAAGCGTGAAAAGGTCGGCCAGGTCACCCGCCAGCAGTTGGAGGAGATCGCCAAGCAGAAGATGGTGGACTTGAACGCGTACGATCTGGAATCGGCCTGCCGCATTGTCGAAGGCACGGCCCGGAGCATGGGGATAGAGATCGCTTAGGCGCAGCGCTTGGGCGGATCCGGGAGTTGCATGCCAGCCGGCAGAACCAGAAGGAGAACTAAACCAAGATGCCAAATCGGGGTAAGAAATACATCGAAGCCAAGAAAAAGATCGTCGGCCCCTCCGGGATCGGCGTCGCCGAAGCCGTAAAAATGGCGGTGGAATCTTCTTTTGCCAAGTTTGACGAGACCGTTGACGTGGCCGTCCGCCTGGGAGTGGACCCGCGTCACGCCGACCAGATGGTCCGCGGCAGCGTTGTGCTTCCGAACGGCATCGGCAAGTCGGTGAAGGTCCTGGTCTTTGCCAAGGGTGAAAAGGAGAAGGAAGCACAGGATGCCGGTGCCGACTTCGTCGGCGGCGACGATTTCGTGGAGAAGATCAAGGGCGGCTGGTTTGATTTCGACAAGGTCGTGGCCACCCCGGACATGATGGGCGCCGTCGGCAAGATCGGCAAGATTTTAGGTCCGCGCGGACTCATGCCCAACGCCAAGACCGGCACGGTCACCTTCGACGTGACCCGGGCCGTGAAAGAGCTCAAGGCCGGCAAGATCGAATTCCGGGTGGAGAAGGCCGGGATCGTCCATGCCCCCATGGGCAAGGTGTCCTTCGGCGTGGACAAGCTGGTTCAGAACGTCTCGGCGTTTCTGGAAACCATTCTGCGCATGAAGCCCTCCAGCAGCAAGGGGACCTATCTGCGGGGCATCGCGGTTTCCACCACGATGGGCCCGGGCGTCAGGATCGACACGAGCCTGGTCAAGGAGTTGGCGAAATAATGACGGCTTCGTAAATAGTCCAATTTCGGCGTTGCGCTTCATCTCGTTGTCGCTGCGGCGTACTGGTAGTACGCTTCGCGCCACGAGATTCGCGCGCCTTGAACTTGGCCTCTTTACAAAGCCGTCGAAATGAATGACTTTTCACGATTGCATAAGCGTTTTTATATAGAAATCCGACGAGGGCGGATTTCTAACTTATCTGTCAAAGACCGTAGGTACGCTAGGGCGGTTAATCGGCACGCAGCGCGTGCCGGCCTACCGAGACAGAGGGACCCTGCGGGTGGACCGATCCGGATGCCCGACAGCAGCCCCGATCGGCCTTAGCCATGACCTCCGGTTTAACAGAGATCCGAAGGAGGTGAGAACCCAAGGTGAAGCTCGAAGACAAGAAACAGATTGTGGAGGACCTTCGCGGTCGCTTCGCCAAATCTAGCCTGGTCATCCTAACCGATTTCAAAGGGCTGGACGTAGCCTCGGTCAGCGATCTGCGCCGCAAGCTCAAGCAGGCGGGCATCGACTACAAGGTCGCCAAGAACACACTGATGGCCAAGGCCTCGGTGGACACGCCGGTTGCGGTGTTGAAGGATCACTTCCAGGGCCCCGGCGCGGTGGCGATCAGCTACGCCGATCCGGTGGCCCCGGCGAAGATTCTGACGAAGTTTGCCGACGACAGCAAGAAGCTGGAGATTCGGGCGGCTGTGCTGAACGGCAAGCTGATCGACCTCAGTGCGGTCAAGCAGCTGGCCGCCTTGCCGTCACGGGAGGCGCTGCTCGGGCAGCTGCTGGCCGTCATGGTGGCCGTGCCGACCTCGGTCGTGCGGGTTATGGCGGAAGTGCCGCGCAGCCTGCTGAACGTGCTCAACGCCGTGAAGGAAAAAAAGGAGGCCGCGGGCACGCCGGCCTCCGCGTAGAAGTTAGCCGGGCGGACGGATGCTCCGGTTCTCCAAAACAGACCCAGACATTACCCTATCGATTTCAAGTCAACTGGAGGAATTTTAAAATGGCTAATGTGACCAAAGAAGATGTGATCGGATTCATCTCCAACATGTCGGTGTTGGAGCTGTCCCAGCTCGTCAAGGAGCTGGAGGAGAAGTTCGGCGTGTCGGCGGCGGCGCCGGTGGCCATGATGGCCGCGGGCCCCGCGGCGGGTGCCGCGGCGGCTGCTGCCGAGGAGAAGACCGAGTTTGACGTCATCCTGACCGCCCACGGCGACAAGAAAATCAACGTGATTAAGGAAGTGCGCGCCATCACCGGCCTCGGCCTCAAGGAGGCCAAGGATCTGGTCGAGAGCCCTCCGAAGCCGGTCAAGGAAGGAATTCCGAAGGCCGATGCCGAGAAGATCAAGGCGCAACTGGAGGCTGCCGGCGCCACCGTGGAGATCAAATAACGAGTCGACCGATACCGTGGTCTGCTGCTTGCTTCATCTGGAGTTCGGCCTTCCCTGTTTTCTCCCCGGCCGCAGCAGGCCACGGACATCATCACCCTGTCCAACGTCTGTCCGTCATCTGACTCAGATGTCATAACCTCAACTCGATTGCGGAGATGCTATGTCCGAGAGACAAATGGCCAGCAAGCGTATTCGCAAGAATTTTGGCAAGATTGAAAAGATCGTTGATATCCCCGACCTGATCGGGATGCAGCGCGACTCTTTTGCGCGCTTCCTGCAGATGGACATTCCGCACGAAAAGCGCGAGGAGGTCGGCCTGCAGGCCGTGTTCAAGTCCGTTTTCCCCATCAAGGACTTCACCGGCAGCGCCTCCCTGGAGTTCGTCTCCTACCGCTTCGGCGAAATCAAGCACACGATCGAGGAGTGCATCCACCGCGGGATGACTTACGAGATTCCCGTGCGCATCACGGTGCGTCTGGTGGTCTACGACGTGGATGCCGAATCCGGGGTGTCCAACATCCGCGACATCAAGGAGCAGGAGATCTACTTCGGGACCATCCCGCTGATGACGGCCAAGGGCACCTTCGTCATCAACGGCACGGAGCGTGTGGTGGTCAGCCAGCTGCACCGCTCCTCCGGAGTGTTCTTCGATCACGACAAGGGCAAGACCCACTCGAGCGGGAAGATCATTTACAGCGCGCGCATTATCCCGGTCCGAGGCTCCTGGATTGATATGGAGGTCGACCCCAAGGACATTGTCTACATCCGCATCGACCGGCGCCGCAAATTCCCGGTGACCACCCTGTTCAAGGCCTTCGGCTACGCGGCCGAGGACCTGCTCGCTTACTTCTACCGGACCGAGCGGGTGATCGTCCAGGGCAAGCGCTATTCCAAGGCCTTTGACGAGGACCTGCTCAAGGGCCAGCGGGCGAGCCGGGACATCAAGGACACCGAGACCGGCGAGATTCTGATCAAGAAGGGCCGGCAGTTCAATGTGCGCGTCCTCAAGCGACTGAAGGCGCTCGGCACGGACCTCGTGCCGATCAACGTCGAGGAAATCTACAATCGCGCCTACGCGTTTACCATCAACCACCCGCAGACCGGTAAGACGGTCGTGCGGGCCAACGACACCGTCGACGAGGACAGCCTTAACCGGCTGGCCGAGGCCGGCATCTCCGAGTTCGACCTGCTGTTCATCGACGGGCTGTCCAGCAGCGACTCGATCCGCAAGACTCTGCTGCTCGACAAGGTGGACAGCAAGGAGGAGGCGCTGATCGACATCTATCGACGGTTGCGGCCGGGCAACCCGGCCACCCCTGAGGTGGCTCAGGAGTTCATCGACAACCTCTTTTTCAAGAGCAACTACTACGATCTTTCAGGCGTGGGACGGCTGAAAATCAACCAGCGCCTGGGTGTGGCCAGCGCTCCGGACCTCAGCATCCTGCGCAAGGAGGACATCCTGCTGACAGCCAAGTCGCTGATCGAGCTGCGCGACACCCAGGGGGTCGTCGACGACATCGATCACCTCGGCAATCGCCGCGTGCGGGCCGTGGGCGAGCTGCTGGAAAACCAGTACCGGATCGGGCTGGTGCGCATGGAGCGAGCCATCAAGGAGCGCATGAGCCTCCAGGAGGTCGACGCCCTGATGCCTCACGATCTGGTCAACCCCAAGCCGGTCTCGGCCGTCGTCAAGGAGTTTTTCGGGACGAGCCAACTGTCGCAGTTCATGGACCAGACCAACCCGCTGTCCGAAACCACGCATAAGCGCCGGCTGAGCGCGCTCGGCCCCGGCGGATTGACGCGGGAGCGGGCGGGCTTCGAGGTCCGTGACGTGCATCCCTCGCACTACGGCCGCATCTGCCCGATCGAGACGCCGGAAGGCCCCAATATCGGACTGATCGTTTCGCTCAGCACGTACGCCCGGGTGAACGATTACGGCTTCATTGAAACCCCCTACCGGGTTGTGGAGGGCGGCCGGGTATCCGTCCAGGTCAAGTTCCTGGACGCCTTCGAGGAGAAGGCGCTGCCCATCGCTCAGGCCAACGCGCCGGTGAACGAGAAGAACCAGCTCGTCAACCCGCAGGTCACCTCGCGCGTGGCGGGCGAATTCATGATGGTCAACCGGGAGCAGATCGAGCTGATGGACATCTCCCCCAACCAGCTGGTGAGTGTCTCGGCTTCGTTGATTCCTTTCCTGGAGAACGACGACGCCAACCGGGCCTTGATGGGATCGAACATGCAGCGCCAGGCGGTGCCGCTCTTGATGAACGAAGCGCCATTGGTGGGCACCGGAATCGAGGGCGTGGTCGCCAAGGATTCGGGAGTCACCCTGGTCGCCCCGCGGGACGCCGAGGTGGTGGATGTAGATGCCTCCCGCATCGTGCTCAAGCACGACCCGAGCGGAGACCCGAACGAGAAGAACGTGACCATCTTCAACCTGTCCAAGTTCGTGCGTTCCAACCAGAACACCTGCTTCAACCACCGGCCTATCGTGCGCCGAGGCCAGCAGGTCCGGGCCGGCGAAATCATCGCCGACGGGCCGGCAACCGATCAGGGCGAGCTCGCCCTCGGGAAAAACGTGACGGTGGCCTTCATGCCTTGGGGCGGGTACAACTTCGAAGACTCGATCCTGGTCAGCGAGCGGCTGGTGCGCGACGGGGTCTACACCTCGGTGCATATCGAGGAGTTCGAAGTGGTGGCGCGCGACACCAAGCTCGGCAAGGAGGAAATTACCCGCGACATTCCCAACGTCGGGGACGAGGCCCTCAAGAACCTCGACGACAGCGGCATCATCCGCCTGGGCGCCGAAGTGAAACCCGGCGACATTCTGGTCGGTAAGATCACCCCCAAGGGCGAGAGTCAGCTGTCCCCGGAGGAGAAGCTGCTGCGCGCCATTTTCGGCGAGAAGGCCGGCGACGTCAAGGACACCTCGCTCAGGGTTCCGCCCGGAATCCAGGGGATCGTCATCGACGCCAAGGTGTTCTCGCGCCGGGGAGTCGAAAAGGACGACCGGACCCGGCTGATCGAAGACGAGGAGATCGCCTCCCTGGAGAAGGACCGCGACGATGAGCTCACGGTAATCGAGGACGTGGTGCGCGTCCAGATCATCGACCTGCTCAGCGGCCAGAAAGCCCAGGCTCCGATCAAGAAGGGCAAGAAGGTCCTGGTCAACAGCGGAGTCAAGCTGGACGCCAAGTCCCTGGCCGACGTGCCCGTGGCAGCTCTCGAGGGCATCGTGCTCAAGGACCCGCAGATGACCCAACAGGTCCATGAGATCCTCGAGCGCTACCGAGACCAGCGCGAACTCTGCCGGCTGGCGTTCGAGTCGCAGGTCAGCCGCTTCGAGCGTGGGGATGAACTGCCGCCGGGCGTCATCAAAATGGTCAAGGTGTACGTGGCCATGAAGCGGAAGCTGTCGGTCGGAGACAAGATGGCCGGCCGGCACGGCAACAAGGGCGTCGTGTCCCGAATTCTGCCCATCGAGGATCTTCCCTACTTCGAGGACGGCAAACCGGTGGACATGGTGCTCAATCCCCTGGGAGTCCCCTCCCGCATGAACGTCGGCCAGATCCTCGAGATCCACCTGGGCCTGGCGGCCAAGGGGCTGGGCGATCAAATCAACCAGTTGCTCGAGGAGCAGAAGACCAACAAGCTGCGCGAGAAAATGCGCAAAATCTTCTCGGCGGCGCCGGACAAGAAGCTGATCAGCTCCCTGAACGAAGAGGAGCTGCAGCAATTCGCCCAGTTCTACACGCACGGGGTCCACATGGCGACTCCCGTGTTCGACGGCGCCAAGGAGGAGGAGATCAAGCACCTCCTCGAGGAGGCCGGCCAGGACCGCTCCGGGCAGATGACTC
>JBLMXM010000336.1:0-4474 GCA_050257775.1 Hyphomicrobiales bacterium | reverse complement strand
TCCTTCCCTTCAGCCCCTCCCGGAGGGCGGTAATCAGCTCATCCGGGGCGGAGTTTTTTAGAACGTAGCCCGAGGCGCCTTCCTTGAAGGCGCTCATCGCATAGGCGACATCGGGGTGCATCGTGAGAATAACCACCTTGATCGCCGGATGCACTTTCTTGATCTGCCGCACGGCGTCGATCCCATTGAGCAGCGGCATGGATATGTCGACCACGATGGCATCGGGACGGAGCTTTTCAGCAGCCTCTACCAATTGACGTCCGTCTTCAACGACCCCGGCAATCTCAAAATCCTCGTCGAGCAGCCGCTTCAGCCCCTCGGCGAAAATTTTATGGTCGTCGGCGATCAGAACCCGCGGCTTGCTCATGCCGCCTCCCTGATTGGAATGAATATTTCTATTTGAGTGCCTTGTCCCAACTGTGATTTATAGTTTATCGCGCCGTTGAGCAATCGAACGCGTTCGCGCATGCTGGAAAGGCCGATGCCCGCCTTATTTCGCACCTCTTCCGGGTCGAATCCTACCCCGTTATCCTCGATCAAGAGGCGGACGCCGTCGGAGAGACCTTGCAGGGTGATGGAGGCTGCTTTCGCCCCCGAGTGCTTGGAAATGTTCTGAAGACCTTCCTGGATGACCCGGTAGAGGCAAAGCGCCAGTTCTCGGGAAACCGAATCAGGGAAGCCATCGGTTGTAATGGACAAATCGATTCCGGTTTTGTTTATGAATGCGGCCGACTCCGCCTGAACGGCCTGCACCAGGCCCAGGTCGTCGAGGATGGAGGGATGAAGCCGCCGTGAAAGATCATGAACTTCCTCGGCCACTTCGCTCAAATTGTCCCTCATGTCCTTGAGTTCCTTAACCGTCTGGGATTGCGAGGGGTTCAGCTGCTTTTCGATCAACGCTGCATCCAGGGCGAGCGCCGCAAGCCGTTGCGTAAGATCGTCATGGATCTCCCGGGAAAGCCGCCGGAGCTCTTCCTCCTGAGCCGAGATGATTCTGCCGGCAAGTCGGCTGAGGTCCTGCTGGTTCTGCCGCAACAACTCTTCGCCCTGCTTGCCGTCCGTGATATCCACGGTAACCCCCATCAGGCGCATCGGCTGCCCGGGGCCGGCCGGCTGAAAACGGCCGTGAGAGGCCAGCCAGCGGAGACTGCCGTCGGCACGCTGGATGCGATACTGCTCCGTCGCATCCTTTCCGGATTGTATGGCCTCCTGGATGGCCCCATTGAGCCGCTCGCAGTCATCGGGATGCACCCGTCTGAGGAAATCGTCGTATTGCAATTCGATGTGCCTGGGCAAGCCGAGCAACTCCCGGGTCTTATCCGTGGCCCAGACCCGGCCGTTATCTGCTTCAATGCTCCACATGCCTGCGTCAGCGGATTCGGCTGCAAGGCTCAGGCGGGCCTCGCTCTCCCTCAGGTGTCCTTCGGCCAGTCGGCGCCTGCGCAGATTGACCACCAGCCCGATGATGAGTACGGATTCGATCATGATCAATGCGATTGCGCCAATAATCGCTTCGCTATGCTCCTCCCAGATGGAAGGCACCCGGTAGCGGATCTCGCTGCCGGCGGGCACCGTCGGTTCGGGGATGTTCCAGCGCTTGAGCTCCCGCCAGTCGTAGGCGTTGACATATGCCTCCTGACCTCCGAAAGGGATGAATGCCGGCGACTCTCCACCCAGAATGCGAAGCACCATTCCGGCGGCTTCTCTTCCCAGCAGCTCCCAGCTCACCAGCCTCCCGCCGACGATGCCGTAGCCTAAGTACGAATCATATAAACCGAACACCGGCACGCTGCTGACTCGGGAAATGGCCGCGAGTGCTTCCCGGGGAACGAAGGTTTGATCTTTGCCGTCCCTGGAGATGCTTTCGTATAACACAATGGTGTCCATGGGAAGGTCGGCCACTCGCGCGAGCGTTTCCTCCATCGACAGCTGGGCGAGGTCGATCAGCTGAAGCGTATTTTGGTATTTCTCCAGGCCCTGGATAAAGACTTGCTCGCCATAGATGTCATTGGCCGCCGTTCCGCTCACTAAAGCGACCTGCCGGGTACCGGGTCGTACCCGAAAAATTGAATCCAACAGGCCGGAAGCGTTTTCACCGACTATAGTGCCTGTGATTAAACGAGCCTGCGGGGAGCGCTTCAGATTTTCGGCATAGGCCTGGGTCACCTCATTGGCGACAATGGGCATGTCGGGGAAAAGGCCGGGGGCCAGCTTCAAAAGAAAATCAGCGGCTGCCGGGTAGACGGTGATGATGACGTCGATCTTCATGCCGGCGTATTTGCGGTTGAGGTAATCGGCCATGACGCGGGCATTGGCTGGGCCGGGAAAGCGAGACACGTCCAGGTACTCGTCATACAGGTGAATGTCGAACCGCGAGTTCGAATCGAAGACCGAGCGCATCCCCTGATCGGCCAACTCGTGAGCCGGGTGCGCCTTTTCTTCGCTGTGGAGGACCAGAATGCGTTTCGCTTCTTTTGACGGGCCGGCCCAAGCGGGCTGCAAGTGAAGGAGGAGGAGAAGCAACCCGAGGGAGATGAGCTTAAGAATGGGCGTCATGGTCCATTTCATCCCCGTTTGTGCGATCTGACGACAAGCCATTAAGTGGTTAGAAGATGCTGTGGCAGTTCGAGGATAAATGATCTTGTCTATTCTTGCAACCTATTGGCGGGATAGTGGCTTAGACGTTTTTCCCCCATGGAACGCATGCTGCAACTGGAGAAGCCACTAATTCGTCGGACATTGTCTGAGCCTAACGCGATATCTTCTGTATTGGCTCGAAAAATCATTTTCAAAGTCTGGTCTTGGCATGAAGATAAGGAGCATCCTATCCTTGACGCCTGAACGGCTTGCAGGTGCTAATCCGTGTTCTCGTCTTATGGTCTCTTTCAGGGGAACTGACTTGTATATTTCGTGCCTCTAGGTAACGTTTTGTATAGCGGCGAAGATTTCAGTTTACCAAATCATACATGCTCCGCCGCCATTCTGATTCAGTACCTCCCTCAGCATTGAAAAACAGATCATTTGACCCCATCACAAGCTACACTCCGCGCCCATCGCGGTTCATTTAAACTGGCCTCGGCTACATATTATGACTATTTGAAATCGGTCGGTTTCAATTACTTCTGTATTCCCACCTGAGCTCCAAATGCGCCTTTTCACCGAATCCGTCTGAACTCCGATAACAATCTGCAACCACACAGAAAGGAGGTCCAATCATGCTAAATTCCGTTGTTCTGGCAGGCAACTTAGGAGGTGACCCAGAAATTCATTTCAACTCAGAGGGGGAGCCCATCGCATCATTCAACCATGCCTTTCGGGCCGGGAAAAAGAAGACCGGCTGGATCAAGGCAACCTGCTTCAACCGGCTCTCGGAGATCTGCGAGAAACACCGGCACAAGGGCGCAAAGATCGCTGTTTCCGGAGTCCTGGCCCATCACCAGCGGGAGACCAACGAAGGGGTTAAACGTAACGCTATCCAGATGATCGCCAACAACATCGAATTCATCAAGACAGATGGCCGCGGGTTCGAGGAGGGGGAGGGTCACGAAAACGGCACTCCATTCTGAAAAAGGGGGGTTTATGAGGAAAGAAGTGGCCGAACTGGTTATTCGGGTCCGAATCGAGTTCGGCAAATGGATAACCGACACACTAAAAGCCAAGAAAGGGGAAAATAAAGATGACAGCCAAGAAACTTCAGAAACGAAGTGAAAAATTCCAACATCTACGCGTCGTCCAGATCGACGACAACACATTCTATGTGGAATCATCCGAAGGGAAAATCTGCTACCGGGTTTCATTTGAAGGCGATAAGCAGGTCTGCACTTGTGATGATTTCACTCAGGAAGTCAAGAGCGATCCTTCATTCCGCTGCAAGCACATCATCTTGGTTTACAGCAGCATCCCAACCGCAGAGGTTGATCATGGGCAGGTCTTGGAACGGATCAAGCCCAAACTCGATGAGCGCCGGATTGCAGAAATCGAGGGCCGTGGGTTCGTTAAGTACCATGAGTTGCTTGATCTCGGACACCAAAAGGGTATGTCGCAGATCGAGGTTAATGTGGCTCAGTTGCCCAGCAAGGAGAACGGCTATTTCGCGGTTTGTAAGGCCAGTGTGGTTTCAAAAACCGGCGAATCATTCGTCGATATCGGAGACGCCAATCCCAGCAATTGCAGCAGCGAGGTCTCCAAGCACATTCTCCGTATGGCGGGTACCCTTACCGTAGCAAGGGCGCTACGGAGTTTTACGAGCATCGGGATGACCTGCCTCGAAGAAGTCGATTTCAGTGACCTCTCAGGGAACGGTTAAGAAGCGAGCATACCAAGGCAACCTCCAACAGCCAGATGAAGATTTTCTAAATGCCTTTAAGCAGGTTTGAGATTGTCGATTCGCCAGTTGGAGCAGCTGAAATCAAGGAAATCTGCGGTGCCAACTTCCGTTTCATGTCAGCAGGAGTGTGAGCTAGACATACTTTGG
>JBLMXM010000335.1:0-3552 GCA_050257775.1 Hyphomicrobiales bacterium | reverse complement strand
GTACTGTACCCAGATGGAGACTGAGAGCCCGGGGCGGGCGGTGTCCCGTTTTCCGTACTGCGTTTCCGCCAGGTAGAGCATTCTGGCGGTGAGGCCCGCTTCATTCATGCCATCGGCAACGGCGCAATCCCAGACCGCCGACACGACACTGGCGTACTTCGACGTCCATTTGGCTGGATTATCCTCGACCATTCCCTGCCGCTCAATGCCCTTGGGCATCACATAGAGCTGGGTCCCCATCTTCGCCGTCCAGTCCATGTTTCGGCCGACGATGACGGTACCGGTTCCGGTTTTATATTTGACTCGTGAGCACATGATGTTTCCCCTTTTCTATTTGGGTTCATTTCTTTCCCAATGTTTGTTAACGGTGTTTTTGTATATCTTCCCGTCCTTCATGATCAGCGCGAGATTCTCCTCAGGCTTGGTCAGGATCGAGATGTCCTTGAGCGGATCACCGTTGATCAGCAGGATGTCGGCATAGGCGCCTTCCTCGATCACGCCGAGCTTGCCGGGATAGGGATTGCGAGGGCCGCTCATGGCAACGAGTTCGCCATTGTTCGAGGTCGCCTGCCGCAGAATCTCAGCTGGTGTGAACCATTTCGTGCGGAGCACAAATTCATCGTTGATGCGTTTCAGCATCTCGGGGTCGGTGAAGATGTCTGTCCCGAAGGCGATCTTCGTGAAACCGATCTTCTTGCATGTCTGGAACATGTGGTCGATGGCGGCATGGGCTTGCCTATGCTTGTTCGCCTGTTCCTCGGTATAGCCTTGTGGGATAACAGTGTAGGTAAGCACCTGCGGTGAGAGCCAAACATCCTTTTCCATCATGTATTTCAGCGTCGCCTCGTCGACCAGTTGGCCATGCTCGATGCTCTTTACGCCATTGTCGATGGCCCGGCGGATTCCTGTGACGTTGTAAACATGGGTCAAGACATAGGTGCCCCAATCTTCCGCCGCCTGCACGGCGGCGCGAATCTCCTCTGGCGTGAACTGGACGACATCGAGCGGATCGGCGTATGAGCTCGTGCCCCCGCCCACCGCGATCTTGACCTGCGAGGCACCCCGGCGCAGGCTTTCCCGGACGGCCTTCAGTACCTCGGGCACCCCGTCGGCCAGCGCCTGATCGCCGTATTGCACGAACACGTCGTCCTGTCCGCCGATGAGCCTGGACTTTTGCGCATCAAAGCGATGGTCGGCATGACCCGATGTCTGGGAGATCATCGGACCGGAGGGGTAAATGCGGGGACCAACAACAATACCCCGATCGATCGCTTTTTTTAGCGAGAAAGTATTGCCCGCCGCGTCGCGAATTGTCGTGAAGCCGTGCGTGAGATAGGTATTGGCGGATTGAGTCGCGACGTAGGCATAGTAGCGCTCATCGGAAGTAAAACCCTCGGCATACGACATGTGTAACATCACGTGCTCATGCGCGGCGATTAATCCTGGCGTCATCGTGCGGCCCGCTGCGTCGATCACCGTTGCACCGGCCGGGGCCGTGATCGATTTGGTGATCTTCGTGATCTTGTTGCCCTCGAGCAATACGCTCGTCGGTCCGCTCAGGGCACCGCCCTTGCCGTCGAAGACGTGCGCGTTTTTGATGAGTGTTGATTGAGCTGAGTTCGTGGTGGCCATGATTTCATCCCCCATTTGTTTGCCAATGAATTGAAATCCCTGGTAGCCATTTATCCAGGATCTCCATCCATTGTGGGTCTTTCAAGACGAATGTACTTGCGACCGGTAGCCGACCGCAACTGTCAGAAGTTACAGGGGCAAACGCGATCGATTGTTTTACATTGATGGTTCGGGGCAGGAGGCCGGTGGTTCAAATCCCCTCGCCCCACCCAGCTTTCGCCTGCCGAGTCGCGTGGCCGGAGTGTCTATCCCCACAGCGAGGCGAAACCAGGAAAAGTGGTGCGGGCGGCGGGAGTTGCATCCACACGGGGCTTGCGGCCCTGCGGATTTTATTATCGGGTACGGCTTTCGCCGTCTTGACTTGGCGCCAGGTTTGCGGTCTGGGCTATCCCTTCACCTTACTCCGCAGTGAGGTCAGTTAAGCTGCTCCCCAAGAGGTGGACCGGTTGAAATGTGAGTTTTCCGGCGGATTGAAGGTCCCCCCATTTCTGGTCCATTCTGGGAGTGAGGATTCCGACCTTTTTGAACTTGCCTGGGACAGGGCTAGCCTCGTCCCAGGCGGCAAATTCTGCCGGCGGCACTTGGCCCAGGGCTGTGTGAGGCCGGCTCTCATTGTACTCCCGACGCCAGGACTCGATCTTCTCCTGGGCGTCTTCCAAGCTCAGAAACCAATTCACATTCAAGCACTCCTCCCGCAGCCGCCCGTTGAACGATTCCACATACGCGTTGTCGGTCGACTTTCCGGGTCGGCTAAAATCCAGCGTCACTCCGCGCTCGTAAGCCCCTTGGTCCAGAACTTTCGAAACGAATTCGGGGCCGTTGTCCACGCGTATCGATTTCGGCACGCCTCGCTCCGCCACGACCTGTTCCCCCTTGATCCCTTGGTCCACCGCAATCGCCAAACTCTCGCGCGTGAAGTTATCGACCACGGTCAGCGCGCGCAGTCGCCGTCCGTCAAACAACGAATCCGAAACAAAGTCCATCGACCAGCTGTCATTGGCACGCCCCGGTTGTAGGCGGCCTTCCCGGTATGCTGCGCTGACGTGCCGTCGCAGTCGTTTGATCCGCATGCTGAGCCCTTCCTGCCGGTAGATCCGATACACCCGCTTATGGTTGACCCGCCACCCCTCGCGGCGCAGTAGAATATAGATGCGAAAATAACCGTAGCGTACTCGCACGGCAGCAATCTCCCTGATCCTCATCCGCAGACCGGCCTGGTCCGGGGCTATCGATCGGTAGCGGTGAGAAGACCGCTGGAATCGAAGCGTTCTGCAACCCCGGCGCTCACTTACCCCGTAGCGGCCATCGAGATGCCGAACCAATTCACGCCCCCGGCCAGGCCTTAGAGTTTTTTTGAGAGCACATCCTGCAACCTCAGCTTGTCCAGGCTCAGGTCAGCCACCAGTTGCTTCAGCTTTCGATTCTCTTCCTCCAACTGCTTCAGCCGGCGAATCTCTCCTACGCCCATCCCGGCGTACTGCTTCTTCCACCGATAAAAAGTTTGCTCGCTGACCCCCATCTTCCGTACCACTTCCACGACCGGAGTCCCCAGCTCGACTTGGCACAATGCATAGGCGATCTTTTCCTCCGTGTATCGGCCCTTCTTCATCGGCAAAACCCTCCTCCTCACTCCAGGATTCTGCCGGAAAACTCACTCCCTCGCCGTACCATTTTTCAGGGGGGACGTCAGATCCGCCAGGTAGGCTCTTGGAACAGACTTTTTATCGATGGAAAAAGAAATACAGCGACCTGGAAGTACCAGGTGCGGGAGCTGAAGCAGGTCCGGGAGGGAAATGCGCGACTGAAACGAATTGTGGCGGACCTGACGCTGGACAAGGCCATCCCGCAGGACGTGCTGTCAAGAAATTTCTGAAGCCCTTGCACAGGTACTCCACCACCAGTCGGTACCGTGAGGGCTTC
>JBLMXM010000334.1:0-3214 GCA_050257775.1 Hyphomicrobiales bacterium | reverse complement strand
GGACGGCGCGAGGAGTTCGCCGCTTTCGGCTGGGAGGGCGAACTGCCGGACCCCCAGTCAGAGGAGACGTTTCGCAGCGCCAAGCTGAAACCGGACGCGCGCTTAGCCCCCGGCCCGCACCGCCACCTGTTCGAATTTTACCGCCGCCTGATCGCATTGCGTCAAGAGGTTGGCGTGCTTTCCACGACGGATCCGGTTGGCCTGGAAGTCTTTCGAGTGGATTTCCGGCCCATCGGCGGCATCCGCCGGTGGCGCGGCGCGGAAGATGTCTGCATCATCTTCCATGCGGGTGCGGAACAGGCCTCGGCGCGGGTTCCCCTTCGCCCCGGCCAGTGGGAAAACGTGCTGGACAGCGCCGAGGTTCGATGGGGAGGCCCCGGCGGTACGGTTGCCAAAACGGTTTATTCCGAAGGAGAGGTCCCGATGGATTTGCCGCCGTATGCTTTCCTCGTGCTGTCCAGACAGGCTTCCGAGGGATGATGGACATGGAGAAGCTCATTTGCATCCATGGGCATTTCTACCAGCCTCCGCGCGAAAACGCATGGTTGGAGGCTATCGAACTGCAGGACTCTGCCTACCCCTATCACGATTGGAACGAGCGCATCACGGCGGAGTGTTACGCCACCATGGCCACCTCCCGCATACTGGACGAACACGGCCTGATCCGCGAAATCACCAACAACTACGCGAGGATCAGCTTTGATTTCGGGCCGACCCTGCTCGCCTGGCTGGAACGGCGGGTGCCGTCCGTATATGGCGCCATTCTCGAAGCCGACCGGGAGAGCCGTCAGCTTTATTCCGGCCACGGCGCGGCTATCGCCCAGGCCTACAACCACGTGATCATGCCGCTGGCCAATCGCCGCGACAAAGAGACCCAGGTCGTGTGGGGCATCCGCGATTTCGAGCACCGCTTTCAGCGGCCGCCCGAGGGCATGTGGCTGCCGGAGACCGCCGCCGATATCGAAACCCTGGACGTCTTGGCCGAACACGGGATGGGTTTCACCATCCTTTCGCCTCGCCAGGCCAAACGGATTCGCGCTCTGAACGGGGGCGACTGGCAGGAGGTCGGCGGCGGCCGGGTCGATCCCACGCGCCCTTACCTGGCCCGGCTACCGTCGGGACGATCGATCGTCCTGTTCTTTTACGACGACCCGATATCGCGGGCCGTGGCCTTCGAGGGGCTGCTCTCCGACGGGGAGCTCTTCGCCCATCGCCTGATGGACGGTTTTGACGACGCCCGGCAGGACCACCAGCTCGTGCACATCGCCACCGACGGTGAAAGCTACGGGCACCATCACCCCAAAGGCAACATGGCCCTCGCGTTTGCCCTGCATGCGATCGAAGCCCGGAAGCTCGCCCGCCTCACTGTTTACGGCGAATACCTGGAGCGGCACCCGCCGCAGTGGGAGGTAGAGATCGTCGAAAAGACCTCCTGGAGCTGCGTGCACGGGGTGGACCGCTGGTGGAAGGACTGCGGCTGCAACTCCGGCGGACGCTCCGGCTGGAACCAGGCCTGGCGCACCCCGCTGCGGGAGGCATTCGACTGGCTTCGGGATTCGCTCGCTCCGGCGTACGAGGAGAAAATGACCTCCCTCGGCTTCGATCCGTGGGCGGTTCGAAAGGACTACATCCGGGTGATCCTCAACCGGGAGGTGCCGGCCGTGGACGGGTTCCTGGCGGAGCGGGCCCGCCGAACCCTGTCATCCGAAGAAAAGATCCTCGCGATCAAGCTCCTGGAACTCCAGCGCCATGCCATGCTCATGTACACCAGCTGCGGCTGGTTTTTCGACGAGATTTCCGGGCTGGAGACGGTCCAGGTGATCCAGTTCGCCGGCCGCGCCTTGCAGTTGGCCCAGCAGGTCTTCGGGGGCGGGCTCGAGTATCGCTTCATGCAGTTGATGGAAAAAGCGCCGAGCAATATCCGGGACCATAAGGACGGCCGTCGGGTCTATGAGAAATTCGTCAAGCCGGCCATGGTCGATCTGACTACCGTCGGCGCTCATTACGCCATGCGCTCGCTTTTCGAGGAATACCCTCAGCAGGCCGCTGTGAACTGCTACGCGGTCGAGCAGAAATTTTTCAGGACTCAGGCGGTCGGCAAAGCCAAGCTGGCGATCGGGCGCCTGAGCATCGCTTCCACCATTACGCGGGAATCGACCCACCTGAGCTTCGGCGCCATCCACTGGGGCGACCACAACCTCAGCTGCTGCATCAGCCCCTGCCCGGAGGAGGCCGCACCCGGGCAGGCATTCGTCGACGAAGCCTTCGAGGTCTTCGGCCGGGCCGAGTTGCCGACGGTGCTGCTCCTGCTGGAGAAAGCCATCGGCGCCTCGACCTATTCGCTGCGACACCTGTTCCGGGACGAACAGCGGCGGATTTTGCAGATCGTGCTGGAGGCCAATCTGTCGCACGCGGAGGCCGTTTACCGCCAGATTTACGATGCCAATGCGTCCCTGCTGCTCTTTCTGAAAGACCTCAATGTTCCGGCGCCCCGCGCCTTGGCCGCGGCCGCTGAGTACCTGCTCAACGCCGCCATCCGCCGGGCCTTCGAGAACCCCGTCTTCGACTTGGACGCCACCCGGCAGATTCTGGACGCCGCCCTCGAGCACGGTGTGACCCTGGATGCGGCCTTCCTGGAAATGGCGATCCGCAGGTGCATGGAACGCATCGCTCAAGACTTGCTGCAAGAGCCCGCGGAAACAGGCGCCCTGAAGCAGTTGGACGCCGTCGCCAGCCTGCTGCAGGATTTCCCCTTCGAGGTCAACCTGCGCACCGTTCAAAACATTTACTACCACATTCTCAAGCAATTGTTCCCCAAAATGACCACCAAGGCGCGCCGCCGGGAAAAAAAAGCCAAAGAGTGGATGGAGGTCTTCCAAGCACTGGGAATGAAGATCGGCGTGCGAACGGGTTAGAGAGGAGAAGCCATGCTTTCACGCGCCAGCGGCGTTCTTCTGCCCATTTTCAGCCTGCCGTCGCCTTTCGGGATCGGGGATGTCGGACCCGGCGCATTCCGGTTTGTGGATTTCCTGCATGCCGCCGGGCAGAGGATCTGGCAAATACTGCCCGTGAACCCGACCGAGGCCGCATTCGGTCATTCGCCTTACCACAGCGCATCGTGCTTCGCCTTCAACCCCCTCCTGATCAGCCCGGAGGCCCTCGCCGCGGAAAACTTGCTTGGCCGTGCGGATCTGCAACTGCGGAGCCGCATGCC
>JBLMXM010000333.1:0-5187 GCA_050257775.1 Hyphomicrobiales bacterium | reverse complement strand
CGGCCCTTGCCACGGGTCCTGCCGCTCAGCAGGGCGGCCAGGCCAAGCGCGCCGGAAGGCTCCACCACTATCTTCAGGCGGTAGAAAAGAACACGGACCGCCTCCTTGATGGCCTCTTCGGTTACGGTGTTAATGGCATCCGCGAACTTCAGCACCAGGGGAAACGTAATTTGACCCAAGGACGGCGTGCGGGTGCCGTCGGCTATGGTCGGAGGATTCTTGACCGTTTGCAGAATGCCCGTGGCAAAGGAGCGGGCGGCATCGTCGGCCACTTCAGGTTCGACGCCGACGACGCGGCACCCGCGGTTCATGCCCTTGGCGGCTATCGCGCTGCCGCTGAGCAGCCCTCCGCCGCCGCAGGGTACGAACAGCATGTCGATTCCGCCTGCTTGCTGGCACAACTCGAGCGCAGAGGTCCCCTGGCCGGTTAACACATCGATGTGATCGAAGGGAGGGATCATCGAGTAGCCGTGCTCCTGCTGGAGTTCTTTGGCGATCTCCTCGCGGCTTCTTTGCTGGGGATCGTACAAAATGACCTTGGCGCCGTAGCCTTCCGTCGCCTGGCGCTTGATGAACGGTGCATCCTGGGGCATGACCACAGTGGTCCGGATATCGAGCAATTTACCCACGAGGGCCACGGCCTGAGCATGGTTCCCGGAGGAAAAGGTGATTACCCCCTGGTGGCGCTGACCGGCCGAAAGCCGCGACATGGCGTTGTAAGCGCCGCGGAACTTGAAAGCGCCGATGCGCTGAAAGTTTTCGCATTTCAGGAACACTTCGGCACCGAGGCGATCATTCAGGAAGCGCGACGTCATCACCGGCGTCACATGGGCCACCCCGCGCAGCCGTGCAGCGGCATCCTGCACCATCCCAAACAGCTCTTCTATGGTTTTATGCATTGTCTTTCTCTTTCTCCTGTAAAAACACCCCCATGATGGTGTCGCAGGGGGCTCAAGTTCAAGGCGCGCGAATCTCCGCCGAGTGAGGCGTACTTGCAGCACCCCGCGATGAGCGCGGGATGAAGCGCAACGCAGAATCGGGGCCCCATACGGCGCCATTTCACCATTGATCGGGCGGCAACGGCACCCACGGGTAACTGTCCCGGCCGACCGCCGCCCAGTAGAGGTCGCCCGAGTTCCGCCAGGGGTCCAGCACGAGCCCCTGCTCGAACGGCTGCTTCAAGGCGGTGATGACGACGCTGTTGTGTTCGCGCAGGTCGCTGCCTTTATAGGCCACCCCCCAGTGCAGTTGATACGTTTTCAGGTTCAGGGTTTGCAGACGCTTCATCAGGTCTTCGGTCCAATGGAAGCAGAGGCCGCGTTCTCTGAACCCCATCTGAATCAGCAGATTGTGCCACCACGCCGGGGGCGCCACTCGATAGTCCTCGGCCAGCCGGAGGGAGTACGTCACCGCTGCTTCCGCCACTCTTTGGGCTTCGGCCGGGTCGATATCCTCGCCGAGTCTACTCAGCTGGTTTTGAAGGGCGCTCACTCTTATGGCGATCTGCGCATCTCCCTTAGGAAGGGAGGAATGCAAGCCGGCGCAGCTTGAAAACAGTGCCAGGGCCAGAAAAGTCAAGAGTATTTTCGCCAAGTCAGCCTTCATGGTGCGTCAAAGCTTGATCCCCAGCGCCTGCAACTCTTTATTGATTATGGACTCCCAGCCGCGGTTGGCCTTGGGGTTGGCCGGGCTCGGGTGAGTGATCCCGCCGACCTTCACCCCGAGGCCCGCCAAGGCGATCCGGGCGCGCTCAGTCGCAAACTGTCCGACTCCCACGGCGTGCTCCGGTTTCAGAACCTCTATCGTGCGGCGCAGGGCACGATCACAGGCTACGAAAAGCACGCGTGCATCCGTTGTTTTCAGCTTGTCGGGCGTGAGGTTGATCCCGCTGCTTCCTATGAACATCAAAGGGCAATAATTGGCCACGAAAAACTTCTTGAAGAAGTCTTCGGCTTTGCCGAAGTTCTTTTGAGCCCATTCCCACAGCCGCCGGCCGCTCACTTCCCTCCGGGTGCAGGCGAAACCCTCCACCGGCCGCTTGGGGTGCAGCCGTTCGGGTCGACCGATCGGCGCCTCGATCCGCATCCAGTCGCGGACCGCAACGATCTCGCCGAAGGGGACACCGGTCTGGACCATTCCATAGGGGCCCGGATTCATCCCGACCAGAACGGCCCGCTTGGGGCTTTTCCCGAACCGTCGCAGGTATTGCCGGTAGGGTTCGCGGGCGTATTCCAGGGGGTTGTAAACACAGGATACGGGGGCGGCGAATTGAAGCCCCTTCAATTCCCGCAACAGGTCGTCGCTGATACGGTCCAGTGTCATGCACATGCCGCCTGATCCTATCCTCTGGACAGCCCCACGCAAATCAGGACCAATCCGAAAACCTGGACCAAGTGAAACATTCCGTTGTGATCGAACTCCCAAACGAGGTTGACCTGTAAGTGCCGCCTGGTCTGGATTCCCGCAGCGATCATGCTGATTAATACACCGGCCGCTATCCAGCCGGCTCCGCTTAATGTCCCCAAGGCCGCCATCCAGGTATAGGCGGCGAAGGCGGTCAGCAGAGCCAGGGTTTGGTAAAGAATGAAAACGATGAAGAGGCCGGGAAACAATCGGCTGATTCCGAAGATGAGCAGGCTCGCCGCCAGCATGATCGGCAACGCACGGTGGGCCGCTTCCGTTCCGCCGACATCCTGGAGGACGGCAACCACAAACAGCGATATCGCCATGCCCAGGCAGGCGGTCAGCACATGCCACAAGCCCCTGCGAACAGCATCCGCAAGAAACAGCCCATGGTAGGCTGCACCGCAGCCGGCCGACAGCGCGATGAGCCCGAAAGACCATGACCAGGGTCCGGCTCTACCGGACCAGGCCTGCGGCAGCATCTGTAAATAAGTTGCGGCCCCGGCTGCCGCCGCGCAGAGAATCACATCGGTCGCCGCCGTGGTGCGTTCGGTGGGGCTATCGACTAGTTTCAGGGCCGTGCTTTTTCTATCCATCCTCTTCGGTCGTTTCCCGGCATTTCCTGTCGCTCAGGCGATAGGCCGGCTCGCTGTCGGGCCCGCAGAGAAAGGAGGAGTCCATGCGCTCGAGGTAGCCTTGAGCCACCAGCTGGTCCAGCCTCTCGCGCGGCCCCAGGTGGTGGCCGGGGTAATAAACACCTCGCTTCATCTGGGATAGAATCTTGTCTCGCATATCCGCCCCGGCGGTCGCCATCCAGATAACGCGGATGGGCTATTTCCTCGCTGCGGAGAGCGCCGCGCCCGCGGCTTGCACCAGGTAGTTCAGATCGGTGCTCAGGCCGATCAAGGCGTACCCCTGCTGCAGGAAGAATCGGGCTGAGTCTGCATCGGAGCAATAAATTCCCAGTTTCACGCCCGCCTTGAGCGCCGCCTGCCGGACCTTGCCGATGGCCGCCTGGACCTCGGGGTCCTTGAGCTGACCGGGCTTTCCCATGCTGGCCGACAGATCGTAGGGGCCCACGAAAACCGCATCGATCCCCGGCACCTTGACGATCGCCTCGATGTTTTGAACAGCCTCGATGTGCTCGGCCTGCACGATGGCGGCAATCTTCCGATTGGCATGCGCCACGTAGTCCTGAAATCCGATGCCGTACCGGTGAGCCCGGGCGCCACCCATTCCGCGCACGCCTTCCGGTGCGTATCGGCAGGCTCGCACCACGCGAGCAGCGGTCTCAGCGGTGTTGACCAGCGGCACCAAGACGCCGGCCGGTCCAATATCCAGCGCCTTCTTGATGCACGCATCTTCGTTGGACGGCACTCGCACCACGCAGGGACAGCGCCGGCCAACGGCCTGAAGCATCCGCTGGGCCGTCAGCTCGTCATAGGGGCCGTGTTCGGTGTCAATAATCAGCCAGTCGTATCCGAGCTCGGCGAAAATCTCAGCAGACTCCGGAGACGGCAGGCAGATGAAGGCACCTATGAATGCATCGCCTCTCGCCAAACGATCTTTGAAATCCGTCAACATGGTTCAACCCTGCAGCAATTTCTCCAGCTCTTCCGCTTTGCCTGCCGTCAATGTTCCCTTGTCCCGGGCGATGGGGATCGTAAAGCGACCGAGTTCCCTGTAAAGTGGCAGAATGTCGGGTGAGTACTTTTTCAGTGCCTTCAGGTGTCGATCGATGGTGGCCACATCGCCGCGAGCGATGGGCCCCGTGAGGCATTTAGGGAAGCCGGAGGTCTCGATGTTAGTCAGGGTTCCACGCAGCAGCGGCAAGTAGGCTTTGATGCCGTCGGCCGGGGTCTTGCCGAAGTTGCGCCACAGATCCGTTGCCAGTTTGACGATCGTGGTGAAGTAGTTGCAGGCCATGGCGGCGGCGGCATGGTAGAGGACTTTGTCCTCCGAGGTCAGATAGACGATGTCGCCCTGAAGGGATCGGGCCATCTCCGTCAGGGTCGTTTTGACCGGCTCATCGGCCTCGATGGCGAAGGTAGAGCCGGGCAGGTTGGCGATAGCCTGATCGATGCCGGCGAAGCTCTGGCAGGGATGGATGGAACCCACCAGGGCGCCCTGCTGTCGGGCGGCTTCCAGGGATTGCGTCGTGCTGGCTCCGCTGCAGTGCACGGCGATTTGGCCTTTGCGCCATTTCAGCTCGGAGCTTACTTTGGCGATAAAATCGTCCGCGGTGGTGATGAAGACCAAATCGGCCGAGTCCACCAACTCCTGATTCTTTCCGAAAACCCGGCATCCGGGCACGAGCTTGGCAAACCGTTCCGCGGCTGCCGGGCTGATGTCGGCCACGCCGACCGTCCGGTAGCCGCGTTCGGACAGCCTGACGCCGAAGGTGGTGCCCACCGGCCCGGCGCCAATGAATCCCAATGTCGCCATGTCCTCACCTCATAGACTATCGATGGTTCATTCTGGATATCGGGCGCCAAACATATGGGGAGCCCCCAGGATTGTCAAGAAGACCGCCGGACGTGCGTTGAGGGATCACTTTCCGCCGACCAGCCGATCAAAGGTCTCCACCTCGATCGCTGGGCAGGTAGTGAATGCGATCCCGGTCAGTTTGGCCAGAGCCACGGATGCCTTGACGGCGTCCTCGGTTGTGGGCAACTCGACGCAGAACAGCAGGTCGTACTCTCCGAGCAACACGTGCATGCCGTTCACCTTGCCGCCCATTTTCTTGATCTCGTTGACCGCCTGTTGGGTTCGCTCCGCACTGAT
>JBLMXM010000332.1:0-3374 GCA_050257775.1 Hyphomicrobiales bacterium | reverse complement strand
GAAGCAGGTTGCGCTGGACCTCCTCGGCCATCAGCAGCGCCTGCCGCATCCGTTCCCTTTCACTCAGCCCCTCCTGCATGCGATTGAAGGCTGTGGCCAGCTCCGCAAACTCATCCCGGCTCTTAACCTCGGCCGGCTGATGGAATTCCCCGCGGGTCACCCGCTGGAAGGCGGCCTGCAGAACCTGGATCGGCCGGGAGATTCCCAGGGCCAGGACGAAGCTCACCGCACAGCCGACGAGAATGCCTCCGATGCCGAGCTCCAGCAGCCTGCGGCGCACCTGGTTTACGAATTCCAGCTGCCGGTCCAGGGAGCGGGCAACGATGTAAGGAGGAGATAGCTCATTCGAGGCGGCCTGTTTGATGATGATGAAGCGCTCGGAACCAGCCGTCACCAGGGTGGGGCGATCGCTGGGCATGGCCGCCAGGGTTGTCCAGGCGGCGGTGGCGGTTCCGTCCTTGCGGTTTTCCGCTACTTCAAAGGGCGGGCCGCTCGCGAGAAAGATACCGGAGGCGTCGAAGAAGGCTACCTCCGCCTGGCTGAGGTCGCGGATTTTCTTAAGGTCATCGGCGGACCAGGCCATACCGACCGCCACCGCGCCGATCACTTCTCTAGAAGAGGAGGGTCCGATGGTGACGGGGACGGTCGCGATTTGAAGGAAAGACCGATGATGCCGGATGAATCCGAGCGCCGGGCGGCCTTCGAGGCTGAGCTTCACCGCCGCGTTGCTTCTCAGGACCGTCTCCAGGGCGGCAGTCTTCTCGCTGATGGCCTTCACCGAGCCGTCCTGGTAAAAAACGGCCAACAACCCGAGATGGGGATAGCTGGGGAGGATCTCCGCGTCGACCAGGTCATCCCGGGTCACACGGTCGAGCGCCTTGTCCGTGAGAATGGTACGGGTGAGCGACTCACCGGTCAGGGCGACGGCGAGCTCCTCCAACCGAATTCTCCGCTCCTCCATGAGCCGGGAGACCAGTTGGCGGGTGCTGATCAGGTCCCGTTCGGTGTCGGCGGCCATGAAGTCCCCCACCCACGTTTCGACCAGAAGCAGGGCTCCGGCCAGCACACCGAGGACTACGGCAGAGATGCTGACGGCCAACTTGTATTTGAAGGGGGTTCGCCGAATCGACATGTCAGTAACTTTCATAGGAGGATTCGGAGTAGCCCTTGCCGGACTTGTCCGGATGCTCCAGGATTTCCTGGGTGCCCTGGGCACTGCGCACGGTAAAATCTACCGTGAGAGATTGCTTGCCGACGCGGACGGGTTTCTGATCGGCTCCGCCGAAGATGTGCCATACCCGCAGAACGTAGTCCCCCTCGGGAAGACCTTGAATGCGGAAGCGGCCGTTTTCGTCCGTCAAGCTGAAATAGCGGTTGGGCAGAACGAGGATATCGGCCACCATACTCTTGTGCAGGTTGCAGTAGACCTTATGTCGCCTCAGGGTGTTGAGGCGGACGGACCTCGATTCGCCGGCCGGATAAAGCCCGAGATCGAAGGGTTCCTGTTCATGCGGCGAGAACACGTTGTGCTGGACCTTGTCGGAATTCAAGAAGCGGATTTCCTGGCCCTTGACCACGGGCAGCAGCCGCGGGACGAACTCTTTGTTTCTTTGGTCCAGGACGGCGGGTTCGGCCGGGGGAGCGGTTTCGATGCCCTCGATATACACCACAGCATGGTCGAAGCGCGGAAGAGGCACTCCTTCCTTATTCAGAACGGTAGCTTGGCCGGTGATTTCACCGGCACCGGCTGAAGCGGCAGCCAGGAGCCAAAGCAAACCTGCGGCAAGCGCAATGAGCGAAGTTGGGATAGTTGAAGAGAGTTTGACGTTCATTGTGTGTGGCCCTCCTCTGGTGGAGGCGACGACGCTTGGCGGTGCCCGTCAGCGGAGTCCGGCTGTTTGGGTGAAAATAGGCCGACCGATTGCAAACTCGAAAGAACCAATAATGCGACCGTTTCGTTTAGACGTCAAATTCGATCATGGCGCTCAAGACGAGGTGAGAGTCGCAGGCTTCACTGACGACAGCCTCGAGAAACGAAGCTCTTCTGGAGGAGGGCTTAGATCCAGCTGATCTGCCAAAGGAATCGGTCGATGGGTGCGATGGCTTATCTGGCCAGCGATCGGACCGACTGAACGAACGACTGGCTGAACTCAATCAGGGCTTCCAGCTTCTCCGCGGCGCTGCCGGTGTCGATCGAGCTCGCGGCCCGTTCGATTCCTGCGCGGAAATCGCCGTCGAGGCCTGCCGCTACAAAGGCAGCCGCTGCGTTCAGCAGCACAATGTCGCGGCGGGGCCCCTTTTCGCCCCCCAGGATGCTGCGGATGATCTGCGCGTTTTCCCGTGCGCTGCCGCCGCGGATGTCGGCCTGCGACGCTCGCGCAAAACCCAATGCTTCCGGTGTCAACTCGAAGGATGTGATCGCATCGTCCTTGAGGTGGGACATCCGGGTCGGACCGCAGATGCTGATCTCATCCAGGGTGCCCTCCCCGCAGAAGACGAACGCCTCGCGTGTGCCGAGATTCTTAAGTACGTTTGCCATTTTTTCGGTCAGGTTCGGTTCGTAGACGCCGAGCACCTGGATGGAGGCTCCGGCCGGGTTGGTCAGCGGCCCGAGCAGGTTGAACAGGGTGCGGAACCCGAGCTGCCGCCTAACCTCGGCAATGTGGGCCATGGCCGTGTTGAAGAGGGGTTCGTAGAGAAATCCAATCCCGATTTTGCGGATGCAGGTTTCGACCGCCGTGGGCGGCACGTCCAGATTGACCCCGAGCTGCTCGAGGACATCGGCGCTGCCGCAGGCGCTGGACACACAGCGGCTGCCGTGTTTGGCGACCCGCACGCCGGCGCCGGGCGCCACCAGGGCGGTGGCGGTGGAGATGTTGAAGGTGTTGGTGCCGTCCCCGCCTGTCCCGCACGTGTCCAGGATTGTTTCCTCGTCGATATTGATTTCCTCCCGATCGAGGTTGACCAGACGATTGCTGATGTCGATCTTGCGCGCCTTTTCGCGCACTACCTGCGCGGCGGCCGTGATCTCCTCAACGGTCTCTTCCTTCATCCGCAGCGCTGTCAAAAAAGCGCCGATCAGAACCGGCGGCGCCGCCCCGTCCAGCATTTCCGTCATGATTGCGCGCATTTCGGACGCCGAAAGATTTTCGTGGTTGATGGCTTTGGTGATCGTTTGTTTGATCATGCCTGGGTCCTCCTTTTTGTCCCGCAAAACAGAAAGGCCATGGGATCTTGGCCCCACGGCCTCCTATGAAGCAAAAACCGCGGGGCCCTGGGAGATGGCCTCGCGGTATCGGGTTGTTTAATCGGTCACGACAGGCTCACCCCCCCATCAGGAGATGCGCCACCACCAGTTCTGCACGAACGTCATT
>JBLMXM010000331.1:0-9468 GCA_050257775.1 Hyphomicrobiales bacterium | reverse complement strand
AAAGCTCTTGGCGAGTGCGATCGCCTCGCCAAATTGATCGTGGGCGAGCCACACGATCTGGGGGTCCGCCCGAAACCAGGTCAGCTGGCGCTTGGCAAAACGGCGGGTGTCGCGCTTGAGGGTCCGGAGACACTCCTCCCGGCTCATCGAACCCCCGATGAAACCGGCCATGTGGCTGTAGCCGATGGACTGCATCGACCTGAGCTCCGGACCGTACCCCTTCGCCAGCAGGGACCGCACCTCGGCCTCCAGACCGGCAGCCACCATCGCCTCCACCCGGCGGTCGATGCGCCGATAAAGCTCCTCCCGTTCGAGGGACAGGCCGATCTTGAACGCAGCGAAGGGGGCGTCCGCGAACCGATGCTCGCGCTGGTGCTGGGAGAGGGGCCGGCCAGTCGCCTCGAACACTTCCAGGGCCCGCAGGATGCGGACCGTATCGTTCGGATGGATCCTTCCGGCCGTATCGGGATCGCATGCCGCCAGCCGCGCATGCAGCGCTGCGGGGCCGTGGGCTTCGACCTCCGACCGTAGCCGCCGGCGGACGTTTCCAGCGCCGGGATCAGAGCGGAACAGTCCGGCCAGCAGGGCCTTGATGTAAAGCCCGGTGCCGCCGACGACGACGGGCACCTTCCGGCAGCCAAGAAGCTGGTGAATGACCTGGCGGCCCAGCCGGGAGAATTTTGCCGCATCAAAAGACCCATCCGGGTCGAGGATATCGATCAGGTGGTGCCGGACTGCAGCCCGCTCCTCGGGGGTCGGCTTGGCCGTGCCGATATCCATGCCGCGATAAACCTGCATCGAATCGGCGCTGATGATTTCGCCGCCGACCGCACGCGCCAGCGCGATGCCCATGGCGGTTTTCCCAACGGCGGTCGGCCCGCAGATGACGATCACTTTGGAGCGATTTACCTGGCCTTCAGCAGCGGATTCCGATGGATCGATGGCCATTTTCCCCCATGGAACGGCAAAGGGCAGCGGGCATAGAGCAGATACCCCATGACAGAAATGGAAGGTATTTCTTACCCCTTGCCCTATGCATTTTGCTCTATGCTTTTAGTCTTCCGCGGAATCATGATGCCGAACCGGGCTCCCCGGCCGACGGCCGAGTCCACCGTGACGGTTCCTCCATGCTGGCGGATGATCTTATCCGTTATGAAAAGCCCCAGCCCGGTCCCCTTGCTCCCCTTGGTCGAAAAAAACACCGTAAACAGGTTCTTCAGCTGTTCGGGGCTCATCCCGATCCCGTTGTCCTCAACAAGAATTCCCACCACTTCGGCGTTGGCTTCGATGTGCATCGTCACCCGGTGCCCCTTGCCGGAGCCATCGGCGGCGCAGGCATCGGCGGCGTTTTCCAGCACGTTGATGATGGCCGATCTCAGCATGGCGGCGTCGACCTCGAAGAAGCCCAGGTTGCGCTCAAACTCTGTCGCCAGCTCAACGTTCTTGCTGCTGAACAGGGGCTGCACGGTTCGCACCACATCCTCGGCAAAGGCCTGGATGTCGATGCGCTCGCGCTGCAGCTCCCGCTCCTTGGCGCAGAAGAGGATGTCCATGACCATCTTGCGGATGCGCTCGGCCATGCTGCGCACAATTTCAAGTCCGCTCTGGATCTGGGCATCGTCGCGTTTGGAGAAACCCTTGTTCAGGAGGTAGACGCCGGCGTCAAGCCCCGTCAAAACGCCCTTGATGCTGTGAGAAATGGACCCGATCATGAGTCCCAAGGATGCCAGGTTGCTCTGAAGCTCCCGGATCTGGGTGATGTCCAGAAAAATCAGCAACACCTGCAGGAGCTTGCCTGCCGCGGTGGTCATGGGCGAGGTCCAGACCAGCATGTTGTAACGCCGCCCGTTCGGCCCCGTCAGCGCGAGCTCGCCGTGGTTGGCTTGGCCCTCTTTCAGGGTCTTCTCGATCGGCGATGCGGCGAACGCCTCCTCGTCGATGAGGAAAACGTCGTGAAAGGAGACACCCGTCTTGTCGCCGAATTCTTCGATGAAGAACCGGTTGGCGGTGGTGAAGCGCAGGTTGCGGTCCAGTCCCGCCACATAGCAAGGCACGGCGTCAAACAGCAACTGGTACCGCTGCTGGGTGGTTCCGAGATCGTCCCGGAGTTGCTGAACATCCTGGGTGCCGGCGGAGACCTCCAGAACCAGTTCGACCTCGCCATCGTTGTTGTAAATCGGCGCCGTATGGACGATCACAGGAACGCGCGCCCCGCTGCGGTAGCGGACGACCTCCCGGGATTCCTGGGCATTGCCGGTGCGCAGGGTGCGCCCCACCGGGCAATCGTCCGCGGCGCCGGCTTTACCCTCGTAAATCAGACAGCTGGCGTCGCCGGCCTGCGCCCCGAGCAGCAGCCGGAAAGAGCGGTTGGCCGCCAAAATCCGCCCGCGGCGATCGTGAATGGCGACAAAGTAAGGGATCTCGTTGAAATAGCGGACCCCGCCTTCCACGTCCCGGGCGATCTGGCCGATGAACGTCGACAGCTTGTCGACGATCTGCTTGACGGTCAGAAACCGCTCGGTCTCCAGGCGCTCGGAAACCCGTTGCTCGACCCGCCGGGTGACCTCATGGGGCATATCCCGCAGCCGGCGCCGCTGAGCCGCGCGTTCACACGCCCGGGCGATGAGAACATCCATCAGGTGCGGGTTGAGCGGCTTCACAATGAACCCGGCAGCCAGCTCTTTCAGATCCTCGATGACCCAGGGCTCATCGGCCAGCACCAGTATTTCCACTTCGCGGGATCGTCGCTTCACTTCCCGGACCAGCCCATCGACGTCGCGGTCCGGGAACGCGCTTCCGGTAAGCAATACCTGCGGCCGTGCTGAAGTGATAATATGAAGAGCTTCTGCAGCGCTCCCAGCCTCCGCCACCGCATACCCAAGGCTGGACACTATGGTCTTCAATCGCCTTCGGCGTATCGCCTTTCCGTCTGCAATCAGAACAAGTTTGGCCATGGCTGATAAGAGCAACCGTCAAGTTGGCGAATGCCGGAATGGCGTTCCGTGTCAACGGAAGAAAGGATATGCGAATGAGTGGAACGGAATTCTGACAACGGCCAAGGCGAAGATACCTGCGTCGGATAGGATGATCAAGCATTATTCTAGCGCAACCGCATGCACCTTAACCCCCTCCATATCGCTTTGACTCGGCGATTCAGCGGAATCGCCCCATCACCTGCTGCGTCCTTGAACTTTTTTGCAATCTGATCCATAAATCAAAAAACATACCCCGCCCGCGACCCGGCTGCCGGGGTAGCGCGCAGAGCCGCCGTCGGATACGGCAGCCCCCGAAGGAGGGCGTTTTCATGAACATTGGCATCATCGGATCGGTTGAGAACAGCCTCCGGGTCATCCAATTTTTCAGAACCCACATTTTTAACGGGACTGAACACCAGATCGTCTGTATTGCCAATCCTAATGCAGACTCGGAAAACATGGAGGAGATCCGGAGAACGGGCATTCCGGTGCTGGATCACTACGATCGTTTTTTTGACCGGGACGACATCAACCTCATCCTGGACCTCACCGACGACCCTGAAATCTTCAAGCGAATCCTGGCCCGCAAGAAATCGACCGTGCGCGCCATGAACTACCGGACCAGTCGCATGTTCTTGGACATGTACCGAACCTATAAGGACCCCATAGATAGCGAACGGCGGTTCCTGCGGGCGAATGCCATCTATAAAATCGTGATGACTGATCTCATCAACGAGGACGTCCTCGTCATCGCGCCCAACCACCAGATTTTGGATGCCAATGATGCCGTTCTCAAGAAAGTGGGGCTCACCCGCGAGCAGATCATCGGTCGAAGCTGCTACGAGGTCACCCACCACTTCGACCGCCCGTGTACCGACGAGCGCTGCCCGTGCCCGATGAAGCAGGTTCTGGCCAGCCTTAAGCCGTTCAGCACCACCCATATCCACCTGAACAAGGACAAGCAGGAGCACCACGTGTCCATTTCCTGCTACCCGCTCATGGGACCCGATGGCATCATCGGCGCCGTTGAGATATCCAAGGACATTACCCGGGACATCCAGATGCAGCGGTCCATCATGCAGCAGGAGAAGTTGGCGTCCATCGGGCGACTCTCGGCCGGGGTTGCCCATGAGATCAACAACCCGCTCACTACGATCCTGACCAGCGTCATGCTCCTTCGAGAGGATTTTCCCGCGGGGCATCCCGCCTCCCAGGAACTGGAGTTGATCGCCAAGGAGACGATGCGCTGCCGAAACATCGTGACGGCCCTGCTCGACTTTGCACGCCAGAAATCCCCCGAAGTCAAGCGCTGCTCGATAAACGCCATCGTGACGGAAACCGCTACGCTCACGCGCAAACAAGCCGCATTCAAAGACCTCGAACTGGCGGTTTCTCTCGACCAGACGGTGCCGCCGATATGGTTGGACCCTCACCAGATGGTCCAGGCCCTGGTCAACCTCGTCATCAATGCCATTGAGTCCACCGATCCGGGGGGTCGCATCGATGTATCCACTGGATTGGATTCCGATAAGAAGAATATCCGGATTCAAGTTAAGGACACGGGCGCCGGCATCCCGGCCGGTCTGCTGGAGCAGGTGTTCGAGCCCTTTTTCACGACTAAGGAATCCGGCACGGGACTGGGGCTCGCCATCACCCACGGGATCATCGTGCAGAACGGCGGCCGAATCGAGGTCGCGAGCCAACCCCGACAGGGCACGACGTTCACCGTAACGTTTCCGATCGACAGCGGACCGCCAAGACTTCAGCCGCCCCACCCAAAATCCTGGTGGTGGATGACGAAATCAACATCTGCCGCTCGGTGGAGAAGATTCTTACCAAAGCGGGCATCCGCGTGCGTACCGCGCTAAACGGCCAAGACGCGCTGACCCTGCTGACGGCCGAAGTCTTTGACGCGGTGCTGACCGATTTGAAGATGAGCCGCCTAGGCGGGATGGAAGTCCTGCGGCGGGCCAAGGAACTCAATCCGGGGATGCCGGTCATCGTCATGACCGGTTACGCCAGCGTGTCCTCTGCGGTAGAGGTCATGAAGCTCGGCGCCGTGGACTACCTTCCCAAGCCGTTCACCCCGGATGAAATCCGGGCCGTGGTCTGGCAGGCCCTTGGGGCCACCCGGCCCGCAGACCTTCCTCTGGCCTCCGGCCTGACCCCCAAACCCCACTCCACGACTCACCAACTCGTCGGCACCAGTCCTAGGATCCAACAAGTCATCTCCATGGTCGCAAAAGTGGCCCCCACCGAATCAACCGTACTCGTCTGCGGCGAGAGCGGCACCGGTAAGGAATTAATCGCCCGGGCCATCCACGCCAACAGCGGGCGGAGGGAGAAGGTCTTTTTCGCTGTCGACTGCGCCACGCTGACCAGCAGCCTGCTCGAAAGCGAGCTCTTCGGCCATACCCGTGGCGCCTTCACGGGAGCCGAACGGGACAAGGAAGGCATCTTTCAACTGGCCGACCAAGGCACGGTATTTCTCGATGAAATCGGCAACATCAGCCTGGAGGTCCAGGGCAAGCTGCTGCGCTTTCTGGAGACCCGTGAGTTCTGGCCGCTCGGCGCCTCCGCTCCCCGCAAGGTGGACGTCCGTCTCATCTTCGCAACCAACCGAAACCTTGAACAGCTGGTGGCCACCGGATCGTTCCGGGAGGATTTCTATTACCGCATCTTCGTCTATCCCATCCTGCTGCCGCCCTTGCGGGAGCGCCAGTCCGACATCCTTCTGATCGCGGAGCACTTTCTGCGGCACTACAGCCGGCAGATCAACAAGCCCCTTAAAGGGTTCGACGCCGAGGCCGAAGCGCGGCTTGCGGACTACGACTGGCCAGGAAACGTCCGCCAGTTGCGCAATGCGATTGAACGTGCGGTAATCCTTTGCGAGGGCGATCGGCTGACCGTCACGGATCTCGGCCTTCCCGCACCGGCCGCCGCGTCACAGGATCCGGCGGCGTGCGCACCCCGCACCAAGGACGATCTGAAACGCCTTAAAAAGGAAATCCGCCGTCGGGCTGTAGATGAGGTGGAAAAAGACTTCCTGCTCCAAGCCTTGGCTGAAAACGGCTGGAACATCACCCGTGCGTCGAAGGCCACAGGTCTGCAGCGGACCAATTTTCAAAACCTCTTGAAAAAGCACGGCATCAATGTACGACAGCCTCGAAGCCTACCTCCTCCGCCGCCGGGGAATCTAAAAAAATAGATTTCCCATGCGAATGGTCAAGCTGAAAAATACGCTGTATAAATAAATTATACACTGTTGCGAATATACCCTGCACCATCTGAAACTTCCCGATTCTAAGCGGCTTCTTGCCCCGCCCATTGTGAATGGACCGGGTTGCTCAAGCACAGGGAGAAACGCCTGCCCGGACCACTTCGTTTGGATGAGAGGTGTATAAAAAAAAAGAACACCCATACCATTCCCAAAAACCTCACCAATCATACAATATCTTAATATCACTTGATTTTTCGATTATCCCCCGGCTATGGCACGGCTCCTGCTTCTGACTTCATAGCAAACAAGCCCACACCTTACCCCGAAAAGGAGAACGCCATATGGAACCGGTCAAAATCCTGGTGGTAGACGACGAAGCCCACATCTGCCAGAATGTGAAAAAGATCCTTTCCAAAAAACACTACAAGGTCACCGCCGCTCTGAACGCGCAGGAAGCACTGGACAAATTGTCGCAGGATTCCTTTGCTCTCTTGATCTCCGATATCGTCATGCCGGGCAAAAACGGCCTGGAGCTTCTCAAGCTTGTCAAGCAGCAGTGGCCCCTCACCAAGGCCGTGATCATGACGGCGTACGCCTCCACCGACACGGCGATGAAGGCCATCAGGCTGGGCGCCTTGGATTACATCCCAAAACCGTTTACGCCCGACGAACTACGCACGACGGTCGACAAGGCGCTTTCGGGGGAACTGGTGGAGGTCCGGGCGAGCGACGCGGAAAGGGAAATGATCGATGTGATCGACCTTGACGCACCCTTCGAGGCCAAGGAGGTTACCGAGGCCACCGGCGAAGACTATGTCAAGATGCTGGGTCGTTCCGACATGCCTGTGGTGGAGGTGAAGGTGCCATCGAGCCTGCCCAACTACTGCCAGGTGGGGTCGATGGTCTGCGACATCTTTAAAAAGCTGGGAGCCACTTGCAAGGCCGGCACCAAGAGCGGCGAGTGCCCGCAAAAAAAGACCAAAAAAGCGGCCGTCAAGGCCGATGGAGTAGATGTGCGGCGGCTGGTCGGCATCGATCAACCGTTCCTGTACGACCAGGTCGCCTCGGTGACCGGACCGGAGTACGTCCGCCAGCTGGGCCGCGAAGGCGCTGCCTACCTCCCCTACGAGGAGCTGAAGAAAAACATGGCCGCACGGCTGGCACCGGACTCCGCCAAGATCGATGTGGATATGCCCTTCGATCGCAGCGAGGTGGAAAAGGCCGTGGGAGAGGGTTACGCCGTCAGCCTGTCCCGTTCGGATGTGCCGGTGGTGGAAGTGAAGGTGCCCGAATCCATGCCGAACTACTGCCAGGTGGGGCAGATGGTCTGCGACATCTTCAAGAAGCTGGGAGCCACCTGCAAGGCCGGCACCAAGAGCGGCGAGTGCCCGCAGCTCAAGGCGAAAAAAGCCAAAACTGCCGCGTCCGCTCCGGCCCCGGACGAAACCCGGTGGATCGGGCCCGATTTGCCCTTCGAGGCGGATGCGGTCGCCGCCGCGGTCGGGCCGGAGTATGTGAAGCATCTGTATCTCGAGGACCGGGTGGTGATGCCGTATGAGGAGCTCAAGAAGAACATGGCGGCGCGCATCAGCCATCCGGCCGCCGTCAGGCCGGATCTTCGCCGGGAGGCCGATCGGCCGTTCATCCTGGTCATTGACGACGAGGTGGCGGTCAACAACAATATCCGCAAAATCCTCGCCAAGAAAGGCTACCCGGTCGACCAGGCCACCAGCAAGGACGCCGCGCTGGAGAAAATTCAGACTCGCGCCTACGGTCTGGTGATCCTCGACCTCAAGATGCCTGGAGTAAAGGGCTTGGAGCTGCTGGCCGCCGTCCGGGAACGCCAGCCAGCCGCCCGGGTCATCATCGTCACCGGCTATGCCAGCATCGACACAGCGGTCAATGGAGCCCGGCTGGGTGCGGTCGGATATGTCCCCAAGCCTTTTACGCCTGAGGAACTGCGCCTGGCCACGGACAAGGCCATACGCCTTGCGGCCTGATTCGTCGAGAAGCCCTCGAGCCAGTCTCCCGGGAGGGCTACCCCTCCCGGGAGACTGGCTCCAACACCTGCCCCGTAACCGCCCGTCTACTTCTCACTATGCACTTGACAATCCGGTTCCACAAGAGTAGCCTGCTAACCTTGTGTGAAATTAGCCAAATTTCGAAATGCATCAGAATTGGCAATAATACTAATCGGTTTTTCGCTACATCCCATCCTCCCGAGGAGACTCGTCGCATGAATCAAAGCGTCATCGGATCAGTCATGGTGGTCGGAGGCGGAATCGCCGGCATGCAGGCGGCGCTGGATCTGGCCAACTCCGGCTACTACGTTTACCTGCTGGAAAAATCTCCGTCGATCGGCGGAGTCATGTCCCAGCTGGACAAGACCTTCCCCACCAATGACTGCGCCATGTGAATCATCTCCCCTAAACTGGTCGAGGTCGGCCGGCACATGAATATCGAGTTGATCACCTACGCGGACCTGGAGTCTGTGGAAGGATCCCCTGGAAACTTCAAAGTCAAGGTCAAGAAACGCGCTCGCAGCATCATCGCGGATCGCTGCACCGGATGCGGTGCGTGCGTTGAAAACTGCCCGGTGAGATTTGAGGCTCGCGCTCAGTAAGATGATGCGGCTTGGCGGACACACACTGTTTTTGTCCCGGGTCTGCTGCGCTGCGGGTGATACCGCTACCCCCCATTCGACCCAAAAGCCCTCTTGCTTTCAGATCCAGCCGTCGCCTGTCGCTCCGGTCACAACTTCACCAAAGGAAACGAACGCATGCGATCGAACGTAGCCATCGATTGGAGACAAATCGACGAGATCATCAACCGCTATGCCAATGACAAGGAGGCCCTGCTGATGATCATGCAGGACATCAGCGACCTCTACCATTATGTCCCGCCGGAGGTGGTTCCGGTGCTGGCGGAAAAGTTGGGCGTCCGCAAGAGCCACATCTTCAGCGTGGCCACCTTTTACAAGACCATCAGCCTGGTTCCCCGGGGCAAATACATCGTGCATGTGTGCACCGGCACGGCCTGCCATGTGCGGGGGGCTGAAAAAGTGATGGATGCCCTGAAGGCCGACCTGAACACCCAGGAGGGCGGAACGACCGCCGACGGACTGTTCACGCTGGAAGGGGTACGGTGCGTCGGCTGCTGCGCATCCGGGCCCGTCATGACGGTCAACAAGGAAACGCACGGCGGCCTGGACCGCTCATCAGCACTGAAAGTTATCGATAACTACCGGAATCTTTCATCCTAAGGGGTTCGGGC
>JBLMXM010000330.1:0-9668 GCA_050257775.1 Hyphomicrobiales bacterium | reverse complement strand
TAACCCCATACTTGCGCAGGCCGGACACGTAGAGCATGACCTGCGCGGTGTCCAGTCCGGCGGCGGCGGCGATTTGCGGGACGCTCTTGGCGCCGGTCTCCAGCTGCAGCCGGATGGCCTTGATCAGGACGGCCTGCTTCTTGATCAGCTTCCGGGAACGGTCGATCTGGGGTTTGCGTACTTCGCGCAATCCCTTGAGACCATCTTGGTCGGTTTTCGGGTTCATGGGCACTCCTGCTTCTTCCGGTATGCGATAGCCATCCCGCAGCGCGGTGAACGTCAGGCCGCGACGATGGCGTCGACCATCTCCTCATATTGTTTCAGGGTCCAGCCCTTGACGTCGATGGCCTTTTCCGGGCACTCGGGCACGCAGATGCCGCACCCCGTGCAGAGAGCCGGGTTCACCCGGGCTCTGCGGCCATGCTCCGCGTCGGTGATCAGCTCGATGGCGCCCTCGATCGGGCAGACTTCGGCACAGATGCCGTGGCCCTTGCACATGGCGGGACGGACCTCGGCCACGAAGGGGTCGAGTTCCACGTAGCCCTTGATCAGCAGCGAGGTCCCCTTGGCAGCGGCGGCCTGGGCGGCGGCACAGGCTTCACCGACATCCATGGGCGCCTGGCAGGTGCCGGCCAGCAGGATGCCGGTGTTGGCGACTTCCACCGGCCGCAGCTTCGGGTGGACTTCCTGCAGAAACCGGTCCACCCCCACGGGCAGCTTCAGCATCTCGACCAGGTCCGCGATGGGGCTGGGCTCCATTCCCACGGACAGCACCACCAGGTCGACTTCCGCCGTCAACTCCTCTCCGAAGGTGAGCGTGTCTCTTACGCGGATGCGCAAGGGGTAATCTTTGCCGCCGGCCTGCTCCACCACCGGCGGAGCCTCGGGCTCGTACCGGAAAAAGATTACGTTGGCCTTCGCGGCGCGTTCATAATACTCCTCCTGGCCCCGGCCGTAGGTGCGGATGTCCCGGTAATACTCGAAGACGTGCGTTGCCGGGAAGGTTTCCCGGATCCGGACGGCGGCCTGCAGGGTCGCGCTGCAGCAGGTTCTCGAGCAGTATTCGTTCAGGTGGCCGTCGGGCCCGGGTTCATGAATGCCGGGGATCTGGCGGCTGCCGACGCAATGAATGAACGCCACCCGGCGGATCTTGCGCCCCTGGACCACGAGACAGGGTCCGGAGGGGGCCTCTTCGGCCATCCGGCGAATCAACTCGGGCAGCGTGATCACTTCGGGCCGTTTGAGGTAGCCGTACTCGCCTTCCAGAGGATGGTACGGTTGAAAGCCGGTCGCCAAGACGATCACTCCCGTTTCCAGGACCCACTCGCGGCTCTCGGAAGGAATTGCGGCCGGGAAGATCCCGGCGTGGGGAATGTAGCTGCCCGGAACGATGGTTTCGAACGCCGTGCCGGCGGCGGCACCTTCCCCTTCCTCCGGCGCAGGCGGACGCCGATTCAAGGTCAATCTGAAATTGCCTACATAGCCTTCCGAGCGGACGACCTGCGTGCAAGTGCAGATCTCGATCTTCGGGTTGCCCAGGGCAGCCTCAGCCAGCTGCCGGATCACCGCCTCTCCGGTCTCACCGCTGGGCACCAGCCGGTCGAGCCGGGCTACCTGGCCCCCCAGAAACGGCGTTTTTTCAACCAGGGTAACGGTGATGCCTCGGCGCGACAGATCCAGGGAGGCCCTCAGCCCGGCCACGCCGCCGCCGATGACGGTCACGTGGCGGCGGGCATCCACCCGGATCGGCTCCAAGGGCTCCAGGTGTTTGGCCTTGGCAACGGCGGCGGCCACCAGGGTTGCAGCCTTGCGCGTCGCCTTCTCCCCATCGTGCACCCAGCTCACCTGCTCGCGGATGTTGGCATGCTCGTAATGGTCGGGGCTCCGGTCCGCCCGCTTGATCACGCTGCGGAAGGTCAGTTCGTGGAGGCTGGGCGCGCAGGAGGCCACGACCACGCGATCGACCTTGCCGGTCTTGATGTCCTCCTGGATGAGCGCCTGGCCCGGGTCCGAGCACATGAACATGTTGGTGTGCGCCACCACGACGCCGGGGAGCCTTCCGGCCTCCTCGGCGACGCGGCGCACGTCCACGTGGTCGGAGATATTGCCGCCGCAGTGGCAGATGTAGACCCCGACACGTTCGCCGGGCCTGTTCTCACCCTTGGCGTCTGATGCCATGCCGATTCTCCTGCTATCTTCATGCGCCGCCTTGCGGGACGCTTTCGTTGCTCAAGTCCTCATGCTGCTTTTCGACCGGACAAGCCGTTCAAATAGTTGGAGGCTTCCATGGCCGCGGCACCGGCTTCCGCAATCGTGTCGACGATGTCTTTCGGGCCGGCCGCCACTCCCGCCACAAAAACGCCCTCCAGGCTGGTGACCGTCGGGGCGGTCTTGGGCATCACGCAGCGGATGAACGCATCCTCGGAGGTGGCCACCGCACAGCCTTCGGCCGGGTTCCATTCCGGGACCATGCCCAGCGAAAGAACGACCAGATCATGCGCACGCACCTGGACGCCGCCCTCGTTCTCCTGGGCTTCGTAACGCACGGCGACCTGCTGGTTTTCCCCCTGGGACAGCCGGGCCACCTTGGCCTTGACGAACTCGATGCCCATGGCCTTGGCATTCTGGAAGAACTGCTCGTAGCCTTTGCCGAAGGCGCGGATGTCCATGTAGTAGATGGTGACATCCGCCAGCGGCAGCGCACCGGAGAGCAGCATGGCCTGCTTGATGGCGTACATGCAGCACACCCGCGAACAGTAGGAAACCCCCAGGCTCTTGTCCCGGGAGCCGGCGCACTGGATGTAGGCGATCGATCCGGGCTCTTTGCCGTCCGAGGGCCGCAGCACCCGCTGGTAGGGACCGTGAGGGGCCAAGAGGCGTTCCATCTGCAGGGAGGTAATGACGTTCTGGAGGGCCCCCCGGCCGTATTGCTCTTTCTGCTCCAGCGGCGTCAGGTTGAAGCCGGTCGCCAGTACGGCCGTTTTGGCGCTGAGGGACAGCTCTTCGGGCGCCTGGAAATAATTCACGGCTTGGGTAGGGCAGATCTTGGCGCATTTGCCGCAAAGAGAGCAGTTCTCCACGTCGATCGTCGCAACCTGGGGGATGGCGTTTGAAAACGGAATGTAGACGGCCTTGCGCAGCGTGAAGCCGCCCTGCTCGGCGTCCGGGACAAATACCGGGCAGCCGTATTCGCACTGCCGGCAGCCGATGCATTTGACCGGGTCCACGTAGCGCGGCCGCTGCGTCACGGCCGCCACCAGCCGGTCGCCCTCTCGCGTAAGGACTTTCAGGTCGCAGTCGGTGAACAGGGTAATCCGGTCGTGATGGGCGGCTGCAGCCATCTTGGGAGTGGTAATACAGCTGGCGCAATCCAGGGTCGGAAAGACTTTGGACAGCCGGATCATCTTCCCGCCGATGGAGGCGTCGCGTTCCAGGACCGCCACCTCAAAGCCCTGGTCGGCTATATCCAGCGCCGCCTGCAGCCCGGCAATTCCGCCGCCCACGACCAGGGCGTCAAATTCGAGTTTTCGCTGGGTTTCCATACGCCTCAATCCTTAATTCAAGCGGCTTGCCGGTAGTCTGGGGGCCCCAGCTCTCGAACCAGCGCATTCATATCGTTGACTTCCTTGAGAAAGGACCGGTTGCACACCGTGCAGATCGAGGTCAAACGCAACCTGCGGATGTCCAGGTTGTGCTGCTTCATGAGTTGATAGACGCGGTCCAAGCGCCTGGCCATGGCATGGTAGGCGCCCTCGTACGGGCATTCCTCGCCGCAGGACATGATGATGATGCCGCTGATTCCTTTTCGGAAGCAGTCCAGGTAGAACTGTTCCGGAAACAGGACCGGGGCCCGCACTCTCAGAATGAACGTGTTGGCCGGATAAGGGGAGTGGGCCTGGCCGACCGAGTTCGCGCCGGGATAGGCGCAAGTCTCGGTGGCCAGGATAAGGATCTTCCCGTCATGTTCCGGACGACTGGCCATTCCGGCACCTATTTCTTCCTGCGGACGTAAAGCTTGTCATATCCTTCCGCCGAAACGACTCCCAAAAATTCGTGGCCGACCTTTCCGGCCCAGGCCGGGATGTCCTTGCGCGTACCGGGATCGCCGGACAGGATCTCGATGATCTCGCCGACCTTGACTTTGCCGATGCCTTTCTTGGCCTCCAGAAGCGGTCCGGGACAGGCGCTGCCGCGCGCGTCGACGGTGCTGGATGCGTGAATGGTGTTGAGATCGATTTCGGGCATGATGTTCCTCCTTGGGCGGGTATGGGTTCAGGTCATTTCTTGGTCAATTCCATGCGCAACCCCCCGGGGTCCTCTGGAATCCCGGCTCGGGACACGATGTCGAACGAGGCGGCCGGAAGAATCCGCAACAGGTCGTCGGCCGCGCCGACATCGCTCCACAATACCACCATGGAGTCCCCCGGCTGCATTTCCTTGAAGCGCTGCCGGATCTCCAGCAGGGAGAAGGGCACGAGCGTGCGGCGAAGGTCAAAGGTGTGCATGGTCACCAACCGGATGCCTGGGCTATCGGCCCGGGCATGCTTGCTCCTTCTTGGGTAAGAGCAAGGTGGATGCCAGCCCGCAAACTCGCTGCGTGCACGTGTGTTTTTTAAGGCGGCGCTGATATCGAATTCCCTTGAATATCCGCAGCCAAGGGCGAAATTCACCGGATGGTCAATGAGGGGAATAGGCATGTGTGAAGGGACCGGGCTTGCATGTTACCTGTTCAAATGTTAACTAATTGAACAGCAGATATGTTCACTTTATCAACAAGGATGGTCGCATGGGACAACCCGACCTGAACTTATACTGGAAAACAGTAGTCGATTCGATCCAGGACGGGGTGATGATTGTCCACCCCGACGGAACGATTGTTTCCGTGAACCGTGCCTTTGAGGAGATCACCGGCTACACTCACACGGAAATCCTGGGGAAGTTGTGCTCCACCCTGAACTGCAGTTCCTGCGAAATCGCACGCGAGGAGAACAGCTGCCACTGGTGCGCCATGTTCCGCAAAGGCAATTTAAGCAAGCAGCGCTGCACCCTGATCCGGAAAGACGGCCGAACGGTCACTATTCTGAAAAATGCCTCGGTCATCAAGGACGGCAACGGCAACGTCACCGGCGCCGTAGAAACCATGACCGACATCAGCGACCTCATCCGCAAGGAAACCCAAATCGAAACCTTCCGCCGCGAACTGCGCGCCGAGGACCGCTTTCATGGGATGATCGGTGCCTCGGCCGCCATGCGCAGGGTGTTCGACCTGGTCGAAAACGCCGCGCAATCGGACGCACCCGTCATCCTCTACGGCGAAAGCGGCACGGGCAAGGAACTGGTGGCCCGGGCGATCCACGAGGCGGGCAAACGGCACCAGCGGCCCTACGTGAAGGTCAACTGCGCGGCCCTGAACGAGTCGCTGCTCGAGAGCGAGCTGTTCGGCCACGTCAAGGGTGCGTTCACCGGTGCCTTCCGGGAGCGTGAAGGCCGCTTCGAAGCCGCCAACGGCGGAGATATCTTCCTGGATGAGATCGGCGACCTGCCGCTGTCGACTCAGGTGAAACTGCTGAGGGTCCTGGAGGAAAAGGTCGTGGAGCGGGTCGGCGACAACCGGTCCATCCAGGTGGATGTGCGCATCATCTCGGCCACCAACCGCGACCTGGCCCGGCTGATCGAACGCGGGACGTTTCGGGAGGATTTCTTCTACCGCATCAACGTCATACCGATCTGGATGCCTCCGCTCAGGGAGCGCGTGGAAGACATCCCGCTGCTGGCCGATTCATTCTTCCGCCGCATCCAGATGAAAAGCGGCAAGCCCATCGAGGGCATCAGCCGTGCGGCCCTGGACGTGCTGGCAGCCTACGGATGGCCCGGCAACGTCCGGGAGCTCAAGAGCGCCTTCGAGTATGCGTTCGTCGCCTGCCAGGGCCGGAGCATTGAACCGGGGCATCTGCCGCCCCACCTGCTGGGACCTCGAACGGTTTCCCGCGCACCGGCCGAGCCGGCGAGCAGCCTGGATGAGCTGAAAAAACAGCGGCTGATCAAGGCTCTGGAGGAAACCGACGGGAACCAGTCCGAGGCGGCGCGGCGGCTGCGGATATCCCGCACCAGCGTCTGGAATCAGATGAAACGATTCAACTTGGATGCGAAAACCGGCGAAAAGAAATAAGTCTGGCATCGATATTGCTTAAATTCGACGATAGAGGAAACTTGGCAATATCTACCTCCATTCCTCTCTCTCCCCCCACCCCTTGGGGGCCTCGGTCCGGATGGAATCCGCCATCCGGACTGAGGTGCTTCTTGGCATGGGTTCGGGCAGGGGACTAAAATGGAAGATGGAAGAAGGAGCGCGCGATGCCGATCTATGAATACCAGTGCGAGACGTGCGGTCACTGCTTTGAAAGGCTGATGTTCGCCGGCGACGGTGAAAAGGATTTGAATTGCCCAGCCTGCGGGAGGCTGGAAGTCCGCAAGCTCGTGAGTTGCGCCAGCACGCTCAGCGGCAGTGGTGGAGGGCTCTGCTCGGCCGGCACGGCCTCGCGTTTTTCGTGAGCGAATTGAACCGAATCCAGCGGTCGGCTGGCTAGAAGATGTCCGGCGGACGTGACGATCTGCCGGGGCAAATCATATTAGAGTTTCGCCATACATGGGAAAGTGCACCTGCCATCCGGAAAAGGACACGAATTTCCAGTGCATGAAGCACGGCGTCTTCCTGTGCGACGAATGCCTCGCCTGCCGGGATCCGCAGCTGTACTGCAAGCACCGCTCCGCCTGCCCTATATCGTTCATCGAAAAGCGCCGCAAGCGCCGCAAGCGATTACTAAGAGATGCGCCGGCCGACGCAGCGCAGCCGGATCCTCGGTAGAGGCGAGTGTCCTTCAGACCGGGTTATCGAGGGTTATGTGGGCTCTTTCAGCGCCGCCCAGGCCGATGGCAATCGATTCGACTTTTTCGATGATCTTCTGCTTTTCCGTCAGCAAGGTGTGCATGGACAGGCCGGTGTGGATGTTGACGAAAACCTCTCTGTCCCTGGCCGTTACCTGAATCCGGGGAAACTCTTCCAGCAGAAGCGCTTCCACTTGGGCTGCCAGCACCCTCTCGTTGAGCAGGCGCTTGGATTCGGGAGTCATCTGAAAGGAGGCCAACCGGGCTGTTTCGATGATGGTCCGAGCGGCGTCATCCACGGTTAACGCGCCGATGTGCAGGAGCATGTCGTAAAGGGCCGGGTCGGCGGTGTCCATGCCGTAAAGACTAAGCGCCCACTTCCGACGCTCCTCGTCATCCTTCACGACCGTCTGCCGGGCCTTCTCAGCGCTGACCGATTCCCGGTCCATCTCTTCTTTGACCCGTTCCTCCAAGTTCGCATAGACCCTCACCTTGAGCACAGCGGGTATGCCCTGGAGGAAGAAATGTCCTGCAAAGCCGTGGTAGACCACGTTGTCCTTCTGAACACGTCTCAGAAGCGCGGTCCGAATGTAGGCCACATACTTTTTCCGGTCGCGACCGAATCGCTCCAGCAGTGAGGGCGCGTCTTGAATCGCGTGCATAAGCTTGAGCTCCGGGATGTCGAAGAGCTTCGAAGCCTCGAGCAGCACTTCCCGCGAGATGCATTCGTACCTCAACGCGTCGGCGACCTTCTGGGCCACCTCGCTTCCTCGCTTGAAGCAGCCTCTGGAAATTGCGATGATGGACATGATCTTCCAGGTATTTGCCGGCCTGAGCAAAACTCGATACAGGTTATGGTTTGGACGCTCGGCCGCCTAAGGCTCTCTTCAGCCCGTGGTGCAGCCGAATCCAGCATGGTGCGCCGCAGGCCGTTCGGCGCATCCAAAGCTTTCCTCTGCGCTGGCTTCCTGTTGCGGGTAAGGCATGGCACCGGCGGCTTCGCCGCCGGTCACCAGCCGCTCATCAGGGTATAGCCCATGATATTCGCGACGATATCCTGAAATTGTTGAAATCGGTAGCCGACGACGGTCACCATGTAAGACATGAATTTATAACCCATGACCGGATCTTTCTCAAACCGGAGCACCAGTTTATCCCGCGGCACCGTAACGATTCGGCAGAAATCCGTAACGCAATAAGCCGAAAGCCTCATCTTGAACGGCGGAACAAAGCAGGACCACCCCAGGGTTTTCGCCGCCGAATCCTGGCGCTTGACCTGGACGCTGGTGACGGTATGATCCAAGTCGGTCGCACGCCGGGCCGGCATTTCAAACCGCAGGTCCACTCGACCTTCTACAACGAACCAGAGATGGGTGGCTAGGTCCCCCTCTGTGAACAGCTTGGTCTCCCCCTGGCATGTCAATTCCTCACAAAAGTCCTGCAGAGAGGACAACTGCTCATCCGTCAGTCCTTGAAAGCCCTCGATTTTTTTTAGTAACTCGATCGCGATCATTCGACCTCCTTTGGGTAGGATGTCAATCTGACGCTCCGCTTAACCGGACCGGTACCGAAGTTGCACTGGGCTTGCCGCTCTCCGGCTCGAGCTTTTTCAGGTCGCGGAATGCTTGCTTGTCATCGATAGGGCCATTGCCCAGGTTGAAATGCTCCTTTTCCGCCTCCCATTCTAAAAGCCTTCAAAATACCGTCACACCTCGGAGGCATTCAGTCGCGAAAAATGAGCGTGCCAATAATTTTCCATACCATATCCCTCGAAGAAGGAAAACAGCCGTTGATAAATCCCCCGGCCGTGTGAGAAAAAGTCATTTTCTAAAAGACTGAAAACCTCCCTCTTTAAGAATATTCTCTTAACGTATTGTCCCGGGAATAACGTATCATACCCGGTGCACCTGACTTGGGCCATCCGAATCACCCAATCTCGGAGGATCATGGAGACCGGCTCACAGGCTCTGGTAAGAATCGGGGGTCGGCAGCTTCTCTCCGGTTCCAGGACGCTGCCTCGAGGAGGCCCGGCCCGCTAAAAATGGAGGCCATCAAGCAGTTCCTCAAGGATGTGGCTTGGGGGCCCTTGACGTCCTGGTGATCGATTCGCCTACGGGTACCGGGGATGAACCGCTGTCAGCGAGCCAGTTGATCGGCCGGCTGGACGGCGCAGTAATCGCTACGACGCCCCAGAAGGTGGCAGCGCTGGATGTGCGCAAACCCATCAGCTTCTGTCGCCGGGTGCAATTGCCGGTGCTCGGGGTGATGGAAAATATGAGCGACTTTGCCTGCCCGAAGTGCGGGAAGCTTACCCCCTATCTTTCGGTCCGGAGGTTGATTGAAGATCGCCCATGACATGCGAGTGCCTTTCCTGAGATCGATCCCGGTGGACCCCGAAGCCGCCGAAGCCTGCGACAGCGGCCAGGTGTTCATCCGCCGCTACGCTGCCTCTCCCACCGCAGCCGGCATGCATCACATCATCCAGCCGATTGCGGCGTTGGCAGAACCGGCAACCGTATGATCGATACCGGGGGCAGCGGCGCGCCCATCCCTCTCCGCAGCAGCCGGTTGCTCTGGAAGCCGGGAGTTTCCCTACTTTTCCGCCATTTCACACACGCGTGGGTGGTAGCGTTCCAGAAGTTCGATTTCCTTGAGGGCCGACATGATCCCGGCCAATACGGCCCGACGAGACGAGACGCTGCCGGTATCGGTCCTGCCCTTCGCGCCGGCCGCCGCCGGAGTCCTTCCCTTGGCGAGTTCTTCCAGAAGCGATGACGTTGCAT
>JBLMXM010000329.1:0-5425 GCA_050257775.1 Hyphomicrobiales bacterium | reverse complement strand
ATCTCTTCATGACCTGGTCTGCAGAGCATCCCAGAACAGCATTTTAGGGGAGACCGTCAACAGCCTGCGCCTGGTGTGCGCACGGGTGTGGACCTCGTCCTGGATCGAGAGCTACAATTTTCAGAAGCTGGTCCGCCACTGGATCGACATCTATGAGGCGCTGAAGGAGCGAGATGCCTCCCGAGCCAGCGCTGCCATTGCCGCTCACATCCAGGATTCCATCGACCTGATGAAGGAGAACCTCTTCAGGGTTGACGCTGCAGGAACTCCGAACCTGAGCAATACTGTTTCGGTGGCGAAATAGTTCTCAAAACTATCTTCAAAAGGAGAGAAGAAGGCATGTTCTATTTCATTTACTGCACATGGTTCGACCCAAAAGAGCTGGAGAAATATTCGCCAACGGCGGTTTATGTGACCAAGGCCAAAGCCATGAACCACCAGATTCAGTTCCGGGCAGCAGGGACACGAAAAGACCGCGGCTGGTGCCATTTAAGCAACTCCCCCGATGCGCGCGGTTTCGAGACCCATGGATTGGTATACATGCTGCCCGAGAAGGACTCCATCGCCGATTTCGATGATTTCGAGCGGTGTTTTCTGACGGTCCGGGGTGAGGATGGGAATATCTACGATTGCTTCACCTATCGCTTGACCAACCCCGGAGTCGCCATGCGCCCCCCCAAATACTATTGGCAGCACATACCGGACGGCGCGCGCCACTGGGGTCTTCCACCCGAATACATCGCTCAAGTCGAGGCCATCTACCATGCGGCGCTTCCGTGTCCCGACGAGGATCGGCCGCCGCCCTCGGAAAAGCCCGGTAAATCGGCCAAGAGCAGGTAACCCCTTAAAGTCCGGGGGATCGTATCGAACCAGATGCATCACAACTGCCCAACGAAAGGAGATAAACTATGAAGATGCGGTTTTCCATTAAAACGGTTGGCCTCATCGCGTTCGTCATCTCCGCGGTCGGTAGCCTGCTGTTCAGTACCCTGGCCTCGGCCCAGACGCCGGAACTTCCCAAAGCGGTACGTGACAGCGGCGTTCTGCGCATCGGCTCCCAGCAGACCTATCCTCCCATCGAGTTCCGCGATCCTGCCTCGAACGAGATGGTAGGCGTGTCCACAGAGCTTTTGACTGAAGTCGCCAAGCGCCTAGGCCTCAAGCTTCAATGGGTGCAGTCTGACTACGGCGCGCTGATCACCGGAGCGAAGGCCGATCGCTTCGACCTGGCGAGCGGAGGCATCAGCGACCAGCCCGAACGCGAAAAAGAACTCGACTTCGTGAACTACCTATTGACCGGCACCGGGATCCTCACCCAAGCGGCTGATGTTAAATCCTACAAAACCATCGAAGACTTCTCGGGCAAGAAGGTGGCTTTCACCCTCGGGGCAAAAAAGATCGAGGCCGCCGTGAAGGAGGCTTCCGACAAGCTGGTCGCGGCCGGCAAACCCGCCATCGAGATGGTGACGCTGCCGAGTTCCTCCGACGCGAAGATGCAGCTGGACCTGAAGCGGGTGGACGGGTATTTGAACGAGACCTGCACCCTGGCGTACTTCATGTCGCAGAACCCCGGCAAGTACGGCATGGTCCAGGAGGGCAAGTACATCCTGACCCCGCTCATCACGTCCTGGGGTTTCACGAAGCAGAACACCGCGCTGCGTGACGCCGTGCAGACGACGATGAAAGCGATGCAAAAGGACGGCGCCTATGCCAAGATCCTGCAGAAGTGGGATCTAGCCGGAGGCGCGCTGCCCGAGATTACCATCAACCTGCCCTGGGACGCCCGAAAATAATTCGTCCGATTTGCCGGTTGAGGTTGGAATATGCCCGTCGATTCATCCGCGGCGGGCATATTTCACAGCCATCGGCACTCTGCGTCTCATCCGGCGAAACGATTGGAACAGGGAGCCCGGCGGCCGCGCCGGAAAGGATCCTGGAATGGCCCCGCGACTGGAAGGAGGATACCACCGGTTGAAGGTGGTGCACCGCAAAAACTGGGGAGCATGGTTTGTCGCCATCGTCACGTTGAGCCTGATCTCCCTGCTGGCCTATGCCAGCGCCCGATCAAAAATCATCGACCTCCCCGTGTTCTTTCACTATCTCTTCAGCATCGATGTTATCATCGGGGCCAAGAACGCGCTGCTGGTCGGGACCCTGTCGCTCCTGATGGCATCCGTTTTGGGACTCTTCATCGCGCTCGCCAGGCTTAGCGGTAACCCGATTCTCGTGGCGGTCTCCGCCGCCTACGTGTACTTCTTCAGGGGAACCCCGTTCCTCATTCAAATCCTGTTTTGGTTCAATGCGGTTCCCATCATGTTCCCGCGCATCACTATCGCGCTGCCCTTCATGGCCACGCCGCTGGTCGATGCCCAGACCATAAATGTCATCACGCCGTTTTACGCGGCGCTCTTCGGCATCGGTCTTGCGGAAACGGCCTACATGGGGGAGATCATCCGAGGGGCCATTCAAGCCATCGACAAGGGCCAGAGCGAGGCCGCAATGGCATTGGGCTTGAGGCGTTACCAGGTCTTGGCCAGGGTCATCATTCCGCAGGTGGTCCGGATCATCATCCCCAGCACGGGAAACGAATACCTGAACCTTCTCAAATCGACCTCGCTCGCCATGACCATCGGGTACATGGAACTGCTGCGGGTCGTGACCAATATTTATTCCGCCACCTTCGAGGTCGTCGAACTGCTGTGCGTGGCCGGGTTCTGGTACATCGTCCTGACGGGGATCGTGACGGCGCTCCAGACCGCATTCGAAAAACTTTTTCCATACAGGTAGGCACGGCATGCGGGACACCAAAAAGACGCCGGCGGTCGAAGCCATCGACGTGCGCAAGTCCTGGGGATCGTTCGAAGCCTTGAAGGGCGTCTGCCTCAAGGTGTACGAGGGGGAGGTGGTGGCGGTGCTCGGCCCCTCCGGGTCCGGCAAATCGACACTGCTTCGCTGCATCAACCACTTGGAGACCGTCGATGGGGGGCGAATCTATGTCCACGGCACGATGATCGGATACGAAGAGAAGCATGGCGTGCTGTACGAACTGGGCGACAAGAATATCTGCAAACAGAGAGCCTCCATAGGGATGGTCTTCCAGAGCTTCAACCTTTTTCGGCACCTGAATGCCCTGGAGAACATCATGCTGGCGCTCACCGCGGTCAAGAAGATGTCGAAGAAAGATGCGGAGAAAGTCGCCAGAAACCAGCTCGCGTGGGTCGGACTGGCCGACAAGGCTGAATCCTACCCGTCCAAGCTGTCGGGAGGCCAGCAGCAGCGAGTGGCCATCGCCCGGGCCCTGGCCATGGAGCCGAGCCTGATTCTTCTGGACGAGCCTACCAGCGCGCTCGACCCCGAGCTCTCTCAGGAAGTGATCTCCACGATTTCGAAGCTGACCGAAATGGGAAAAACCATGATGATCGCGACCCATGAGATAACCCTGGCGCGGGATTTCGCCGACAGGGTTATCTTCCTCGTAGAGGGAAAAGTGGAGGAGGACGTGCCGGCGAAGCAGTTCTTCGAATCCCCTGCAACCGATCGCAGTCGTCAATTCCTCGGGCATCTGATGACCCGTGCCTGACCGGGTGCGTAGAAAGGAGTCCAATGACATGTATCTGCTGATCTACTGTGAATGGCTTGATTCCGACCTTGTCAAGAAGAGCCTGCCGGATGCCAAGTTTGTCGGAAAAGCAACGCTGAAGGACCACAAAGTTGCTTTTTCATCGTTCACTGAAGATGTATCCCCTGAAATGATGTATGGCGGCTGCCACCTCGAAGCTGCCCCGGGGCAGACCCTGTACGGCGTCTTATATGAAATTTCGGATGATGAGCTGGCAAAATTGGACAAGCTGACAAGAGTCGAACAGGGGCGATATATTAAGAAATTCCCGACAGTCGTCGATGAAAACGGCAAGTCTTACAAGACCGTGGCCCACTCGATCAAAAACCCGAAGGGGAAATCTCGCCCGACCAAAGATTACATGGACCACATGATCAAGGGGGCTAATGCGCACGGATTCCCAAAACCTTACATCGATCTGCTCGAAAAGCTTCGTTATTAGCGTCCCGCCTTAATTGGTGCCCGCAAAACGGCAGCCCGGGCGCTCTCCACACGGCCTATGACTGGATTGTCGGGGCTGCACGCGACGCTGCGCCCGCCATCGACAGGTGTCACCGGATCCCCGGCCGGCGGTTTCAGATGGTCATGCCCCTGCCCCGCTCTCCAACGCGTGTGCAACCGCGACGTTTTGCTGTAGATTTTTGGGGAAGAAGCTGGTACATGACTCGCCGCTAAAAGTTCTGCAGGCAATCCCCGACACTTAATGTTAGGACTGAGTGAGCTTTAGAATTGGGGAAAGGAAGTTTGCGTTGAGTGATTTCGGGAAAGCCAATTCGCGGGTGATTTTTGCCTTGTGCCTGGTGCAATTCACCGGGGATTTTTTTGCATCGTTCGTGAGCCCCCTTCTTCCGGTCTTCGCAGATGCCTTCACTCTTTCCATGGCCCAGGTCGGTTTCCTGGCCGGAATCAACCGCTTTCTCATGTTCATCGTCCAGCCCATCGCCGGCTACTATGCCGACCATTATCGCACACGGCTTTTCATCCTCGGGGGGCCCATCCTTTCCATCGTATTCATACCCCTCGTGGGGGTGGCACCGAGTTTTTATCTTCTGACCGCGTTCGTCTGCCTTGGATCGATCGGGCAATCGATGTTTCATCCGCCCGTGGCCGGCATGATATCCGCGTATGCTGGAAGGAACTTCAGCTTCTGCATGTCCCTGTTCAACATGGGCGGAACCATGGCCTTCGGCGTCGGTCCCATTTTCATAACTGCGATCGTCGAAGCATGGGGCCGGCAAGGCACGATGCTATCCATGCTGCTCGGTGTGCCGCTCGTAGCAGTCCTCTTCAAACTGGTGCCGAAACCGGAGGGTGAAGGGCTTACCAGCCACGGGTTCATTGGATCCATCAAGGAATCCCTTGGACAAGCCTGGAAATCCGTCGCTCTGCTATGGGTAGTGATGGTGCTGCGGGCCTTCGTCAGCCAGGTCTTTGTCACCTTCTTCCCGATCCTCTACGCCCGCGAGGGGTACTCGCTGATTTCCATCGGGATGGTGACATCCCTGTATACGCTGGCCGGCGCGTTAAGCGGCCTGGTGGCCGGCAGCCTGGCGGACCGCACGCACTATCGTCCGATCTTCGTTCTGAGCCATCTCCTGACCGCCCCGGCCCTGCTGCTGTCCCTCTACCTCAGGGAAGCGTGGATCTATCCGTGCTCCTTTATCTCCGGTTTCTTTTCGATGGCCACCCTGCCCCTCGGCGTCGCCCTGGGCCAGCAGCTCGCCCCCAGGGGGCGGTCGATGGTCTCCAGCCTGATGATGGGCCTGGCGCTGGGGATCGGCGGCGTGATGAGCCCCGTCATCGGAA
>JBLMXM010000328.1:0-9763 GCA_050257775.1 Hyphomicrobiales bacterium | reverse complement strand
CAGGGGAGTGTCCAAGGTGGGTTGCCTTCGGGGGGGCAAGCTACTCCTTGACCGTAAAAAAGACGGAAATATAGCCGAAATAGCCTGCCTTGATCTGCGGCGGCGGGAACCCGGCGGATTCAATCAAGCCGGGCATGACTCCGCGGATGTTTTCGCCAATCTGCGGCTGCATGAAAAACCACCGGGAAACGTGCGATACCAGCGCCCCCATCCAGGTGGTGGGAACGTGCATGTCCGCGATGACCAGCTTTCCACCCGCCTTCAGCACGCGAAAGGCTTCGGCGAGCGCCTGCGCCTTGAGATCGAGCGGCACATGGTGGAAAAACAGGCTGGACACCACCGCGTCAAAGTACCGATCTTCGAAGGAGAGCTTCTCCGCCGCCATGGCTTCAAAACGGCACGCCGGGCCCTCCCGTTTCTTCCGCGCGACCTGGATCATTTTCCCGGCGGCATCGATGCCGATCGCAAGCCCTCCGGCGGAAGCATCGACCCGGTCCGCGATCATCCGGCATAGCACCCCTGTCCCGCAGCCCAGATCCAGCACCTTGTCCGAGGGCCGCAGGTCCAGGAGGCTGACGATCTTGAGATCATATTCCGCCTGCTTGCCGAGCAGCAGGATGGGTTCGCAAAAATCATATACGAACGCCGCGTGGTCAAGGGTCCGTCCTCGCGTCGGAACCGACTCGATTTTCATTTCCCATCCCCTTGACCCTTTTCGTGCGGTCCGATCAGGTCACTTCTCCCGGGTGAGCGTCCGTTTTTGGGTGGCCTCGTCGAAGACGATCTTGTTGCCGTTTTCGCCTATGCTTCCTGCGCAATCCAGCCATCCCCTGTCCTTGGTAAATAATTGGGCTGACGCGATGCTGGTCCTGGAAAGCTCGCCCCTCATCAATTCGGCGCCCCTCGCGAAGAATTGATCCTGCACTTTCATTACGGCTACGAATTTATTCCCATCCTGAAATATCCTGACCTGGTTCTGGTAGCCCGACAAGGCCCGGTAAATGCCGTAATATTCATAATCCACCAACCAGTCTCCCCGAATGTCCGGCACCTCCCCGCCGCCTGCCAGCTTGATGGTTTTCAGCTCCTGCTGGGATCCGGTACAGGAGAGACTAAGCGCTGCCAACAGCAGGATCAAACAGGAGAAAGAGATTCCTGCCCGCGGTTTCATATGTAAGCCTCCTTTTTCAAGGGTTCATCGGCATATGATAATGCATTCCGGGGGGATTGCGGATGGCGTTCAAGCCGCCGGGCTTTTTGAGGATCCGACCTTCACCCGCCCAGATAGGCCTTCTTGACCTCCTCGTTTTCCAGCAGATCGCCCGACCGCCCCTCCAGCACCAGCCGGCCGTTTTCGATGACATAGCCCCGCTGGGCGAACTGCAGAGCCAGGCGGGCGTTCTGCTCCACCAGCAGGATCGTGGTTCCCTCCGCGTTGATTTCCTTCAAGGCCTGGAACATGTTCATCATCAGCAGAGGGGCCAGGCCCATGGAGGGTTCGTCCAGCAGCATGATTTTGCGGCCGCTCATGTAAGCCCGGGCCACGGCGAGCATCTGCTGCTCGCCGCCGCTGAGGGTGCCGGCCTTCTGGTTGTGCCTCTCCTCGAGCCGCGGAAACAGCTTGAACATGCGCTTCAGGTCGACGGCCATCCGGTCTTCGTCGCGCCGGGCGAAGGTCGCCAGCTTCATATTTTCCATGACCGTCAGGTTCTCGAAAAGCCGGCGTCCCTCCGGCACGTGCGATACGCCGAGCTCGCTGACCACCCGGTCCGCGCTGTAGCGCAGAAGGTCCCGGCCGTTGAAGACCAGACGGGAACCGGGCTCGACCCGGACCATCCGCGATATGGCCCTCAGCGTCGTGCTCTTGCCGGCGCCGTTGGCGCCGATGATGCATACGATCTCACCTTCGGCGATCGCAAACGACAGGCCGTGCAGGGCCTTGATGTTGTCGTAGGATACCTTCAGGTTTTCTATCGATAGCAGCGTCACGCCACCGCCTCCTTGCCCAGATAGGCATCGATCACCGCCGGGTTGTTCTGGATCTCGTACGGGGTGCCCTCGGCGATGACCTCGCCGAAAACGAGGGTCTGGATCCGCTCGCACAGCTCCATCACGACCCGCAGCCGGTGCTCGATCAGAAAAATGGCCAGTCCGATCTCATCGCGGATGTGCCGGATGATGTCCATCATCTGCGAAAGTTCTTCCGGGTTCATGCCGGCCGTGGGTTCATCCAGGAATAGGATTTTCGGCTCGGTCGCAAGTGCCCGCGCCATCTCGACGCGGCGCTGGGCGCCGTAAGGCAGGTTCGTCACGACCTGCCCGGCCAGCGCCTCGATCCCCAGGCGGGCCAGGAAGCGGCGCGCCGCCTCCTCGTGCTCCGCTTCCTCCCGATGCCGCGCCCGCGTGCCCAGGAAGGCGCCGGCAAGTCCATAACCCAGCTTCGAATAACGCGCCAGCTTCACATGATCGAGCACCTTCATGTGCCGCCAGAGCAGCATGTTCTGGAAGGTGCGCCCCAGACCGCGCGAAGCGACTTCGTGCGGCGAGAGTCCGATGAGGTTCTGCCCCTCCAGCGTGATGCGGCCCTCGGTAGGTCGATAGATCCCGGTGATCAGGTTGAAGATGGTGGTCTTGCCGGCGCCGTTCGGGCCGATGAGACCGTACACCTTTCCGGCCGGGACCGCGAGATTGTAATCGTGGACGGCCCGAAGCCCGCCGAAGAAATGGGTCATGTGTTCGACATTCAGCAACGTCATCACAAAACCTCAGTCCAGGTATTAATAAACCGGAAATTTAATACCAAGCCCTATACCACTTCAGCCGGAGCGGGGTGCCCGCCGCAGCTGTATGCAGGATGCCGCGGTTTCTTCAGCTCCCGGCCTTCGCAGCCAAATCCACTTCGGCGGAGGGGCCTTCAGCCCTGCGCGGCGAGCCGTCTTTGGGTTGAATCAGCCGCACCGGGTCGAAGTCCCGGAAGGCGATGAGGCCCGTGGGCCGGAAGATCATCACCAAAATGAGCAGCAGAGGGATGATGATCCACTTCCAGATCTCGAGCGGCCGCAGCATCTCGCTCAGCAGGTTGATGCTCACCGCGCCGACGATGGATCCGTAGACCGCATTCAGCCCCCCGAAATACGTCATGGCCAGCACCTCGGCCAGCTGCGTGAGCCCGAAGGAGCCCGGGTTCACGTAGCGCAGGACGTGGGCTAACAGGACACCGGCCACCCCGGCCCAAAAAGCCGAAAACAAAAAGGCGGTCATCTTGGTGCGCCGGGTGTTGATGGTCATGGCGTCGGCGGCCATCTCGTTGTCGCGCACGGCGTTCAGGGCCAGGCCGTAAGTCGAGCGCACGAAGTTGTTGATAATCGCCACGCACACCACCGTGCAGGCGAACACCATGGGCAGGTTGGACCAATCCGGCTGCCCCCCCAATCCCCGCGGCCCGCCCACGATTTCCAGGTTCTCGATGAGGCTTTTCACGATGAACATGAAGGCCAGGGAGATGATGGCGAGGTAGTCGCCCCGGGTGCGGAAGGAGGGGATCGCCACCGCGATGGCCCCGACCGCGGCCACGCACCCTCCGATGAAAAGCGCCACGGGGTAAAAGTAGGGGCCGATGGCCGGCGGCAGCAGCGCCGGGCCGTACTTGCTGCTGTTCGTGAAGAGGACGATGGTGACCACCGAGCCGGCGTACGCCCCCAGCGCCATGAAACCGGGATGGGAGCATGAAAACTCGCCCATGTACCCGTTGATGACGTTCAGGCTCAAGGTGACCATCACGGCAATCAGCGTGATCTTGACGACGATCAGGCGGTAGTCGCTGATGTCCGTCCATATGTGCAGCACGGCGTAAAGCAGCGCCAGGTGAAGCAGAATGGACGCGCCGGACCAGCGCCGGGCGAGAAAACCGGCCAGGCGATTGGCCGGAAGCTGCAGCAGCCGAGCTGCCAGCAGGGTGGGCGCAAGGTAGATCAGCAGAATGTAGAGAACGATCCCGGGGATCAGCTCGGGTCTCTTCATGGCGTTCTCGAAACCGAAGAGCACCGGGATCCGGGGAAGTCCCACCAGCTGTGCCAGGTCGAGGCCGAGGAACATCTCGGCCAGAGCCGCCGCCAGGGCCCCGACCAGCCAGCCCAGCAGGGGAACCGCCTCAAAAAAGCGCCGCACCCGGCTGAACCGGCGCGGTGCGCTCTGATTGTCTTGACGTGTGCTCATGAATGCTCGTTTCCGTTTCCTCCCCAGCAGTGTCTGCGCATGGGGTTTAGCAGGCTGTTGAAAAACTGCGCCTCAACCCGTGATCCTGCGTTGCGCGCCTCTTGTAAATGCTCACATATTAATGAATATGCTGCGCTTTCCAAATCGGCGCGCGCCTTGGCTGACGGCCCGATGCTTGTTTTTCAACAGCCTGTTAGAGTCTCAAGCGGACGGAGTACGGTTCTCCGAAAAGGCCATAAGGCCGGAAGACCAGGATCAACAAAATGATGGAGTAGGCGATGAAGTCCCGCAGCGTCGAGGGGAACACCATGGCAACGAAGATCTCGATGAACCCCATGATGAACCCGGCCAGGGTGGCCCCCAGAACCGAGCCCCGGCCGCCCAGGATGGCCGCCACGAAGGCCTTCCAGCCGAAAACGATCCCCATGTAAGGGTCCAGCACCGGGTAGGCCAGGCCGAAGAGGATGCCCGCCGCCGCCGCGAGAGCCGACCCCAGCGCAAAAGTCATCGCCGCGATCTTGTTGATGGGCACCCCCATCAGCGGGACCACGACGTAATCGAAGGCCATGGCGCGCATGGCCATGCCCCATCGGGTGCGACGGATGAACTGGTGCAGCGCCAGCGTCAGGCCCAGCGCGACGATCACGATCATGATCTTCAGGTTGGTGACGAACACGCCCCCGATATCGTAGGTGACGGGCTGGACCAGCGCCGGGAACTTGACCCGCTGCGCCCCCAGCAGGATCAGGTTGCCGGTCTCCAGGATGATGCCGATCATCAGCCCGGTGATGGCGGCCGAAGCCCGCGGTGCATCCCGCAGGGGACGGTATCCCACCCGTTCGATGAACATCCCCACGAAGGAGGTGAGCACCATGGAGATGAGAATGGTGAGTACCAGGATCAGCCAGTTCGGCAGCGCTAGCGCGCCGGCGGCGCTGAGGGCGATCAACCCGGTAGCCACGCCGAAGCCGATGTAGGAGCCGGTCATGAAGATGTCCCCATGGGCGAAGTTGAACAGCATCAGGATGCTGTACACCATGGAGTAGCCGATCGCGATCAGGGCGTAAAAGCTGCCCCACTGGAGGGCGTTGACCAGGTTCTGTAGAAAAACCGTCATTCCGTGTTCTCCCGAATGGCCCAAGGGGCGGATCCAAGAAACACCCCCGCCCCTCCTCCCCCGTGAAAGGGGGAGGAGCTCTTTTCCCTCCCCTGGCGGGAGGGATCAAAGGGAGGGGGTTCTATCTCGCCGTTCGCCGAACCGCACCGGGTCATTGCGGACAAACGGTCTTGTAAAACTCGAATTCGCCCTTGTCGCTGATCTTGACGATGTTGGCGCACTTGATGGGGTCGCCGCTGCCGGGCGGGAAGGTGATCGCCCCCGTGATGCCCGGGAAATTCTTCGTGGAGGCAATGGCGTTCCGCAGGGCCTCGCGGTCCTTCTTGATGTCGCCGGTAATCTTGGAGTGCTTGATGCCGTTCCCGATGAGGCCGATCGCATCCCAGGTGAGCGCGGCCACATCGTCGGGGACGGTGCCGTATTTGGCCTTGTAACGGTCGATGAATTCCTTGGTGGCGCCCTTGGCGCCGGCCGCGACATAGTGGGCGACAAAGAAGGACCCGTAGCAGTCCTTTCCGCAGAGCTTGACCAGCTCGTCGGAGGCCCAGCTGTCGCTGCCCAGGATCGGCTTCTTCCAGCCCAGCTGATGGGCCTGCTGCACGATCAGGGGCACTTCGTTGTAATATTGCGGGGTGAACAGGAACTGTGCTCCGGAGTTGTTGATCTTGGTCAGCTGGGAGCTGAAGTCCGTGTCCTTGGTGGTGAAGCTCTCAAAGGCCACCACGGAGCCGGGGCCGTGTTTCTGCTCCCAGGCTTTCTTGAAGAACTCGGCCAGTCCCTTGGGGTAGTCGCTGGCAACGTCGTAGAGCACCGCGGCCTTGGTATACTTGTACTCGTTGGTCGCAAAGATCGCCAGGGCCGGCCCCTGGAAGTCGTCCAGGAAGCAGGCGCGGAACACGTAAGGCCGATCCTTGGTGGTGGCGGGGTTGGTCGACCAGCCGGTGATCATGGGGGTCTTGTAGTTGTTGCACACCTCGCCTGCCGGGACGGCCTGCTTGGAGGCCTGGGGCCCGACGATCGCGATCACCTCGTCGACGGTGATCAGCTTGGTGGCCGCCTTGGCGGCGGACTCGGCCTTGGACTCGTTGTCCTCGACGGCGAGCTCCACCTTGTACTTCTTTCCGCCCACCTCGATCCCGCCGGCCTTGTTGATATCTTCCACCCACATTTGAGCCGCATACTTCGTGGACTCGCCCACCTTGGGGATGTCGCCGGTCATCGGGGCGTTGATGCCGATCTTGAGGGTTGCCGCTTTCTGCGCGAATGCACCCGGCACCAGGCAGATGCAGGCCAACAGCACTGCTGAAAAGACGATGATTTTTTTCATGCCTTCCTCCTTTTGTGAGCGTTGGTTTGCGGTGAATTAGGAGAATCCCCCGGGATGAGACGTCCGTTGCTTAGCACAGCCCCACGGGCAATGCAACGACATAAAAATGGGTATTCATCCCATGTGGGTCAAGCCAAACGGGTGAACCCCGATCATTTACTAAACCAGTGAGCCCATCAGCGGCAGGCCCCTAGCGGCGCCTGCACTATTACGACCTCGCCGGACATCGCTTCACCCTCCGTGCAAGAAAATCCCGTCAACCTCTTCGACAAAGGGGTCGAAGGGGGATTTGAACCGGTCGATTACGCTGCCCAGGGGATGCCGCGAAAGGCCATAACCATCTTTTTACGAAGTCGTCAATATTGGTGTCTTTTTAAATGAATTCTTAAGAAAAACAATTCCAGATTGACAATATCCGCAATATTATATAAGAATTTCGACATGGTCGCCTGGAACCCGGCCGTCCCGCCGGACGTCGGGATGACAGGTCTCCCCCGATTCCCCGATGAAGAAGCTCAAAATTGAAAGCCAAGGGCCGCGAACCGGAAACGCCGTGCAGATCGATCCGACCAACCTGTCCATCATCCGTCAGCTCCGCGACGGCAGAAAATCCTTCAGGGCCATCGCCGATAAGTTGAACCTGTCCGAAAACACCGTGCGCTCGCGCGTCCAGCGCATGAGCGAGGAGGGCCTGCTCGAGATCAGCAGCCTCGTTAACCCGGATTCCCTGGACGGTCACCGCGCCATCCTGATCGGCGTCAAGCTGAAGACCACCGACCTCGTCGCCAAGGGGGCGGAATTCAGCCGGCTCAAAGGAGTGGTGTCGGTAAGCGTCGTTACCGGCCGATTCGACCTTTTCCTGATCGTCATGCTGAAGCCGGGTTTCGACCTGCTGGAGTTCTTCACCAAGGAGGTCTCCAAGATCGCGGACGTCCTTTCAACGGAAACCTTCGTGATCTATAAGAATTTCAACCTCAAGATCCCTTATGTGCTATAAAAGGAACCAAATGGGATTTGTTTCGGGTTTCGGATTGCGTGCTTCGAGTTAACGCGCTAACGCCATACCTGGAGGAAAGGAGCGTATGAAAGATCTGTCAGAGTTGAAAATCCCCGAAGAGTTGAGCTACGTCGACAGCCACGAGTGGGTGCGCGCCGAGGGGGGCCGCGCCCGGATCGGGATCACGGACTACGCCCAGGACCAGCTCGGCGACATCGTCTACGTGGAGCTGCCGGCGGTCGGCAAATCCATAGCCAAGGGGGCGGTCTTCGGCAGTGTCGAATCGGTGAAGGCGGTCTCCGAGCTCTACATGCCGATCGGAGGCAAGATAGCGGAAATCAACTCCGCCCTGGAGAACTCACCCGAGGTGGTCAACACCAGCCCCTACGATCAAGGCTGGATGATCGTGGTCGAACCCTCGCAGCCGGACGAACTCAAGGGTCTTCTCACCAACCAGGCGTATCGCGAGAAGCTGAAAGGATAGCCATCATGCGCTACCTGCCCCACACACCCGAAGACATCACGGAGATGCTCAAAGTCTCGGGCGCCCGGTCCCTGGATGACTTTTTTGCCGTCATCCCTCCGGAATGCCGGCGCAGCCGGCCGATGGTGCTGCCCGAAGCGCTGACCGAATGGGAGCTCAATACCCACATCGACGCCTTGGCCGGCCGGATGGCCGTTGCGCCGGAGTTCAAAGTATTCCTGGGAGCCGGCAGCTATGATCATTTCATCCCCGCGGCGGTGAACTTTGTAACGTCCCGCTCGGAATTCGCAACGTCTTACACGCCCTATCAGCCCGAGATGAGCCAGGGGACGCTGCAGGCCATCTTCGAATACCAGACGCTGGCCACGCGCCTGCTCGATCTGGAGGTGGCCAACGCCTCCATGTACGACGGCGCCTCGGCGCTGGCCGAGGCACTGCTCATGGCCGTCCGGATCACGCGGCGCACGGCCGTGGCCGTGTCCCGAGCGGTGCACCCGCTTTACCGCCGCGTGGTTCGAACCTACCTCGACCCCACGGGCATCCGCGTGGTCGAGATTCCGTTCCGGCCGGACGGCGGGACCGATTCCGCCGCGCTCGGCAATGTCCAGGAGCTCGCGGCCGTAGCCGTTCAATCGCCGAACTTCTTCGGCTGCATCGAAGATCTGAAGTCCTTCGCCGACGGGGCCCATGGCGCCGGCGCGCTGATGGTCGCCGGCTTCACCGAGCCGCTCGCCTTCGGGCTCTTCCGGAGCCCGGGCCGCCTCGGCGCCGACATCGCCTGCGGGGAGGGTCAGAGCCTGGGAATTCCGCGCTCTTTCGGAGGGCCGGGCCTGGGCATGTTCGCCTCCCGGATGCAGTATGTGCGCAACATGCCGGGCCGGCTGGTGGGCGAGACGGTCGACCGCGAAGGCCGGCGCGGCTTCGTACTGACGCTGGCCACGCGGGAGCAGCACATTCGCCGCGAGAAGGCCACCTCGAACATCTGCACCAACAACAGCCTGTGTGCGCTCACGGCCGCCGCCTACATGGCCTGCCTCGGCGGAACCGGCCTGCGCGAGCTGGCCCAGCTCAACCACGACAAGGCCGAATACCTCAAGGCGCAACTGCGGGCGGCCGGCGTATCCCTGCCGTTCTCCGCCCCCACCTTCAACGAATTCGTCGCCGCCTTCCCGGCCGGCTTCCGGGATACCCACCGGCGACTGCTGGCCCGGAAGATCGTCGCCGGCCTGCCCCTGGAGCCCTATTACCCCGAGCTGCCCGGCCATTACCTGCTGTGCGCAACCGAAACCCTGTCCAAGGCGGACCTCGACACCCTGGTGCGGGAGGTGCAATCATGACGGTTTTTCCCGGATCCACCGGTCTTGTATTGAATGAACCCCTGCTGTGGGAGCGCGGACGCAGGGGCCGCAGCGGGTTTTCGCTGCCGCGCCGCGACGTCGAACGCCGTGAGCTGCCTGCAGAGCTGTCCGCCGAGGCCCCGGATCTGCCCGATATGAGCGAGGTGGACATGGTCCGGCACTACATCCGCCTCTCCCAGTGGAACTTTTCCGTGGACTCGGGCATGTATCCGTTGGGCTCCTGCACGATGAAGTACAACCCCAAGACCAACGAGCGCCAGTGCGG
>JBLMXM010000327.1:0-24544 GCA_050257775.1 Hyphomicrobiales bacterium | reverse complement strand
GTCCCACTAGACGGCGGTAGCGTTCCAGCAGGGTCCCCTTTTGCAGCTCGACCCGCTTCGGTGGACGCCAGGCCTGACGCCGCTTCTGGAGCACCTCGGCCGGCACCTCGAGCTCCAGCCGGCCGGCGGGGATGTCGATGGTAATGCGGTCGCCCTCCTCGACCAGGGCAATCGGGCCCCCCAGATAGGCTTCCGGTGTGACATGCCCGACGCAGGCCCCCTGGGTGGCACCGGAGAAGCGGCCGTCGGTGACCAGTGCCACGGACGTCCCCAACCCCATTCCGATGATGGCCGAGGTCGGAAGCAACTGTTCGCGCATTCCAGGCCCGCCCTTGGGACCCTCGTAGCGGATGACGACTACATCCCCCGCGCGGATGCTGCCGCCGAAGATCGCCGCCAGCGCCTCCTCCTCCTGCTCGAATATCCGGGCCGGCCCGGTGTGGCGCAGCATCTCGGGCGCGACTGCCGCCCTCTTGACCACGGCGCCCTCCGGGGCCAGACTTCCGGAAAGAACGGCCAGTCCGCCGGTCGGGCTCAAGGGCTTCTTTACCGGCCGGATGACGTCCTGATCGAGGATGCGGCGTTCAGCCAGGTTTTCGGACATCCTGGCTCCGGTGACGGTCAGGCTGTCGGCATGGATGAGGCGGTGGTCCAGCAGTTCCTTCATTAAGGCGGGCACCCCACCGGCATTGTAAAAGTCCAGGGGGAAGTGCCGTCCGGCCGGTTTGAGCAGGACCAGGTGGGGGGTTCGGGCGGCCGCCTTGGAAAACTCGTCCAGATTTAGGTGCAGGCCGGCTTCGGCGGCAATCGCCGGCAGGTGCAGACAGGTATTGGTGGAACCGCCCACGGCCATGTCGACCGCCAGTGCGTTCTGGAAAGCTTCCCGGGTCAGGATGTCGCGGGGCAGGATGTACCGGCCATGCAGCTCCATGATCAGCCGCCCGGCCCGACGGGCGAGCGCCATCCGGGCGCCGGAGGTGGCCGGCGTGAGGGCGCCGTCGGGCACGGTCATGCCCAGGGCCTCGGTCAGGATGTTCATGGTGTTGGCCGTGCCCATCATGGCGCAGGCGCCCGGTCCCCAGACCGCCACCTCCTCGAAGGCGGCCAGTTCCTTGGCCGCCATCTTGCCGCGCTCCACCAACCCCTCCGCTTCCATGAGGTCATTGTAGCAGACGCGCTTGCCGCGAAAGCAGCCCGTGTCCATGGGCCCGCCCGAAATCAACAAGGCCGGGATGTTCAACCGTGCCGCCGCCATGAGCATGCCCGGGGTCACCTTGTCGCAGTTGGTCAAGAGCACCATGGCGTCGAAGGCATGGGCCGTGATCATGATTTCGATCGAATCGGCGATGAGCTCGCGGCTCGGCATGGGCATGCGCATGCCCTTGTGCCCGGTGGCCAGGCCGTCGCAAACCGCGATGGTGGGGAACTCGAGCGGCGTTCCGCCGGCTTCGGCAATGCCGAGCTTGATCGCCTGGCACAGGGCGTTCAGGTGAATGTGGCCGGGCATGAGCTCGTTGAAGGAGTTAACCACCGCCACGAGCGGCTTGTCCAGGTGCTCGGAGCGCCAGCCCATGGAATACAATAAAGCGCGATGGGTGGCGCGATCCACCCCCTGGGTCATTTCGGACGAGCGCAACGGTCCGCGGGGACTCTGTTGGTTTGTCATGGCGCGATCCTTTCGAAACATGTCAGCCCCAGAAATTGGCACATACGCGACGGCCCGGAGCTGTTGAATGATAAAAGGCACTTCTGCGTGAGTCAAACTACCCTAGATGTCAAGCGTCGCGACCTCTCTTGGACTTACTCGTTCGCGGCTGTTCATTCATCTGTGGCTGAGGTATACTGAGCCTACCCGGCTGAAGGAGGTTATGTCAATGTACACGCGACGGCATTTCGTCAAGCGTTTTATCGGCGGGTGCGCATCCGCCCTCGTTCTGTCTTCGCCTGCCGCACGGGTGGTCCGGGCCCAGGGCCGCCGGATCCTTCCGAAGGGAACCCGCGCCACGACGCTTTTTCAGGAAAATCCGGCGACCCTGGATATCCGTAATTTGGAGGTCACGCCTACCCGGCTTTTCGGCGCCATGGGCCAGACCATGCACACGGTGGATCTGGCTACGTGGCGACTGCGAGTCTTGGGTGAGGTGGACCGGCCGCTGGCCTTGAGCTACGAAGATATCACGGCCCTTCCGGCCATCGAACGCCGGGTGCTGCTGGTCTGCCCGGACACCTTCTCTTTTGTTGCGGACTGGAAAGGGGTTTCGTTGAGCAAAATTCTGGAGGCCGCGCAGGCGCCCAGCGGAGTCACCCAAGTTGAAATCCGCAGTGCAGACGATTTGATCGAGAGGCAGGAGGTGTTTGCGATCAAAGACGTCCGGCAGGAAAAAGTGTTCCTCGCGTATGCCGTGAACGGTGAACCCCTTCCCGAGGCGCACGGCTTTCCGCTGAGGGTCGTGGCGGAAGACCGCTATGGCAACCACTGGGTTAAGTATGTGGTATCGGTGAAGGCCCTGACAGCCTGACAAAAACTACCGGGCGAACAGGTTGGGAATGAACATCACGGTACCGGGCACATAGGTGATCAGAAGCAGAACCCCAATCATTGCCACCAGGAATGGATTGATATATTTGAGAATTTCGCTCATGGGGATGCGCGCGATGTTGCAGGCGATGAACAGGCAGATGCCCAGGGGCGGCGTCAGCATGCCGATTGCCAGCGCGACGACCATTACCACCCCGAAATGCACCGGGTCGATCCCAAACTGCTCGATCACCGGCATAAACACCGGCGTGAGAATAATGATGGAGGCCGAGGTCTCCATGAAGGTGCCGACAATGAGAAGGATGGCCAGAATCAGAGTGTAGAGGACCGCTTGGGAATCGGTGAGGGTGAGCATGTATGCGGTGACATTCTGCGGGATGCGAGCGGCAGTCAGCAGCCACCCGAAAACGTTAGCCGTGGCGATCAGCAGCATGACGGTCGAGGTAGAGACGGCCGCGCGGGCCAGAATCCGCGGCAGATCCTTTATACGTAGCTCATGGTAAATCAGAAACCCGATGATAATCGCGTAAAGCGTGGCAATGACCGCTGCCTCGGTGGGAGTGAAGACGCCGCCGAGAATTCCACCCAGAATGATTACGGGCATCATCAGCGCCCATACCGCGCCAAAAAAGGTCCGGTAGATCTGCCTGAACCCGACGAAGGGATCCTTGGGGTAATTGTACCGTTTGGCCTTGAAAAAACTTACCGCCATGAGGGCCAGCCCGATCAGGGTGCCGGGCACAAATCCGCCCATGAACATTTTGCCGATGGACACTCCTGCCACGACGCCGAAGATGATCATCGGGATTGAGGGGGGGATGATGACGCCGATGGAGCCGCCCGATGCCTGCACGGCGGCCGCAAAACCCCGCGCGTATCCCTTACGGATCATCGCCGGGATGGAAACCGAACCGACGGCCGCTGTATCTGCCGCCGCCGCCCCGGAGATGCCGGCAAAGAACATGGCGGCCACCACCGCCACCATGGCCAGGCCCCCATAGACGAAGCCCACGATCGAGTGGGCGAAGTCCACCAGGCGCCGGGATATGCCGCCGGACTCCATGAGCTCTCCGGCCAGCATGAAAAAAGGGATCGCCATCAGTGGAAAGGAATCCGCGCCGGTGAACATCCGCTGAGCCAGGACGGTCAGCGGAATTTTCATCCCAAGCAAAAGCGTCGCCAGTGAGGCCACGCCCAGGGAAAAGGCGATGGGCATTCCGATGGCGAAACACAAACCGAGTGAAACGAACAGGATGACGCTCATAGTTTGATCTCTAAATCGAGCGGTTTGCCTTTCAGGGCGGCATGGGCTACCCGCAGGGAGTTGATGAGCATGAAGATAGCCCCCACGGGAACGGCTGCGTATGGATAGGTCATGGGGATCAGCATGGACGGCGAGGTCTGAAAGCGCACGATGGTCAGCAGCGTGAAGCCCCAGTAGATAACGAAGAGCAGAAATATCTGGATGACGATGTTGATCAACGTGACCACGTAGCGAAAGGCATCCTGGCCGACGATTTTTTCCAGGACGTCGATGCCCAGATGAACCTGGTAACGCACACCGGCCGCAGAACCCAGGAAAGAGATCCAAACGAAAACATACCGGCCGAGCTCCTCGGACCAATCCAGGGGGTTGTTCAGGATGAACCGGTACCACACCTGCAGGGAGATGACCACCACCATTACGGCCATCAGGACGGCCAGCACCCAGTTGACTCCCCGGTCCATAACCTGAAAAGTTTTTGTCATCGGCTCACCTCTTCCGGAATGCGCCATGTGCCTGGCCCTGCATGCGGGCGCAAGGCTCACGCTCAAGGCCGTTCTGCCGGTCTGACTCCACCGGTAGAATTTCAAGCACGAAATCACCCATCCGCATCAACGGTTCTCCGTATCGGGGACTTGAGAAATCATGCAAAACGAAGGTCCGGCAGGAGCATTTTCCGGCCGGACCTTGAAGGGCTTCGAAGGCTATTTCGCCGCCGCCTGAACGGCTTCAATCAGCTTTTTCCCTTCGGCTTCGTTGCCGCCGCCGATGGCCTTGACGATCTTGGCCTCTTGGTAGACTCCGGCAACGGCCTTCACAAAGGGGGCCTTGTCGGGATGGGTCACCTGCATGCCGGCTTTGGACAGCTCTGTCTCAAGCTTCTGGTCGGCTTCCATGGAGATCTTTCGCTCGTAATCCCGCGCCTGCGTGGCGGCGTCCTGGATGATCTTTTGCTGCTCGGGAGTGAGCTTTTTCCAAACCTGTTCACTGATCAAGAACATGGCCGGGGAGTAAAAATGGCCGGTCATGGCCAGGTATTTCTGGACTTCGAAGAAGCGCGAGGAATAGATCACGGCCAGCGGGTTTTCCTGGGCGTCCACGGTTTTTTGCTCCAAAGCAGTGTAAAGCTCGCCGAATGCCATGGGCAAGGGGCTGGCGCCGAGAGCCTTCATCGTCATGATGAACACGTCGTCCTCCATGACGCGGATTTTAAGACCGGCCATATCCTCAGGTTTCTCGATCGGCCGTTTAGAGTTGGTGATATTGCGGAATCCGTTTTCGTACCACCCGAGGGACCGGATGCCGACTTTAGGAAACAGGCCGGCGATGTCGGTCCCGATCTTGCCGTCCAAGACCTTGTAGCAGGTCTGCCGGTCCTTAAAGAGGAAAGGCAGGTTGAACAGCTTCACCTGAGGCACAAAGTTGCCGAGCGGCCCGGTAGAAGTGAGAGTCATTTCCAGCGACCCCAGCTGCAAACCTTCCGCGGCATCCCGCTCGGACCCGAGCTGAGCGGCAGGGAAAAGTTGGACTTCGATTTCACCCTTGGTCTTTTCCTCCACGATTTTTTTGAAGTACTCGACGCCCAGATTGTAAATATGCGAGGGCTGGGTGGAGGTCGAAACCTTCAGGACGGTCTTGGCATGACCGACATGAGCCGTAAAACAAACAGCGGTCAACCCAACGACGAACAGCAGCATCCATTTCGAGGTTTTCATCACCAGGTCTCCTTATCGGTTGATGGTTGAAGTATAAAAAAATGACGCCCGAATGTGCGGCTGGCCACAGCCCCGGTCCACAGAATGTGGCCCGGGGCAAATTCCAGCGGCCGGCACGAATGATTTTAAAGATCGTCTGTAATGAATGGGCCCTGCAATGTCAAGACCCTTGTCAGATTATGGTGACGGCCAGGGACAGCCGGCTGCACGGGCAACCCGAATCCGATTGAGGGCCACGCGCGATAGATCCCAGAGGGATTCGAGTCCCGGATAAAGTGATGTGGCTATCCCCTCGCGTGATCAACCCACTTGACATTCCTATAGAGCTTATTATCCTTGAAGCAGACAAGGGGGCGGGTGGCGAAGACGGAAGTTCATCCACTATCCGCTTCCGAAATCCCGAAACCTGCCCTCTTGTGGAATCACGACCGAGAGCGGTTGCCATGATTCTGCATTATGTATTCATCGGCGTTTACTTCGCGGCTGTCCTGGGCATAATTTTCGCGATCGTTCATGTGTCCCGCCAGAAGCACGCTTCTATCCACCGCCCGCGCCATTGAAATTTTCTGTAGACCCAAACCCATGAAAAAGATCGGCCTATCGATTAAGTCGCGCCGATCCAGCGGCGATGGTTCTGGCCATCGCCATGCCACGGCGCCAAATAAAATCGGGGGCCGATAAGCCCCCGATTCTTCTGGCACGTTGGTGGAGCTGAGGGGGATCGAACCCCTGGCCTCATGAATGCCATTCATGCGCTCTCCCAGCTGAGCTACAGCCCCATTATGATTAATCGGTATCTGCTAACAAACATGCTATTGGCTGTCAACAGTTATTTCTTGCCGTTTAGACCATAGGCGAGCCCACGGGTAGCGGTGAGATGCTGAAGGCATAGTCGGATCTCGGTCTTTGCGGCTGTGACTTCAGCCGCAGCTGTGGTCATCGGGGCCGGCCGTCGAGCCAAAGCTGTTGACAAATCGACCTGCGAAAAATAATAATAAAAGGTTGGAATAGGTTTAATTCGTAAACCTGACCTCCACCCCTCGACGGGGGAGACACTAGCGATGAGGGCCCCGTACGCAAAATTCCCGCAGGCCGCACGCCAAAAGGGGGCGTTCAAGGAATTCGACGCCACTGAACTCTTTTGCCCCCGCTGCCGGCGGGCGGTCCCTGTCCGCAAGCGGCTGCTCCTGGTGCTGCCGGAGGGGGACAAGTATGAATACCTCTGTGCCGTCTGTTCCAGCACCGTGGGTACCAAGATCAGCCGCGATCAGCAGGCTGTGAAGCTGATTGTCTGATTCCCGGCAGACCGGCCATATCAGTTCATCCCGTTGATTGAAATGACCAGCGGGGAGCGACTCGGATCGGAGAGATGACGAATGCTAGATTTCATGCGCAAACACGCCGGAACGTGGATGATCAAGGCCCTGCTCTTTGCCATCGTGGTGGTGTTCATTTTCTGGGGAGTCGGAAGCTGGACCAGCCGAGAACAAGGCATCGTTGCCTCGGTCAACGGTGAATCGATTTCTCAGGAGGCCTACCGCGACTCCTACAACCGGTTGCTTGACCAGGTGCGCCAGAGCTTGGGCAGCAACCTCAGCGAAGAGGTGATCAAGGCGCTCAACCTCCCGCAGCAGGCCCTGGAGCAACTCATCGACCGCGCGCTGCTGAAACAGGCCGCTGCGCGGATGAAGCTGGAGGTGAGCGACGATCAGGTGAGTCAGGCGATCCAAAGCATACCCCTGTTCCAGCAAGGGGGAATCTTCAGCTTAAGACGCTATGAAGCATTCCTGAATCAACAACGTCTGACCAAGGCGGCATTTGAAGAAGACATCCGGCAACGGCTGCTGCTGCAGGAACTCGAATTGCTCATCACAGGCAGCGTCAAGGTGTCCGACAGCGAGGCGGAGGAATTGTACAAGTGGAACAACGCCACGATCAAGATCGAGTTTGTCCCCATCGATGCCGAGCGCTACAAGAATATCCCCGTTTCCAAGGAAGAGATTGCCCAGTTCTTTGATCGTATGAAGGAGTCCTACCGGACCAAGCCCGAGATTCAGGTTCGCTACCTCCGTTTCAACCCGGAGAATTACACTGACAAGATCACTCTCACGGAGCCGGAGTTGCGTGATTACTATGACTCCAATATCGCGCACTTCGAAATTCCCAAGACCGTGGAAGCCCGCCACATCCTGATCCGACTTCCGGCCGACGCCACCGCCGAGGCGGTCGAGAAGGCCCGGGCCAAGATCGAAGATATCCTGAAGAAGGCCCGCGCTGGCCAGGACTTTGCGGCACTGGCTCAGCAATATTCGGAGGACGAGCAAACCAAGTCCAAGGGAGGCGCTCTCGGCGCATTCTCCAAGGAAGCCATGGTCCAGCCGTTCGCTGATGCTGCATTCGCTCTGCAGCCCGGCCAGATCAGCGAGCCGGTGCGGACCCGCTTTGGTTGGCACCTGATCAAGGTTGAAAAGGTCAACGAGGGCCGGACCCGCAGCTTCGAAGAGGCGCAAGCCGAAATCCGCAGCCAACTCACGCACGAACGCGCCCGCAACTTGGCATATGACGACGCCGATGCCGCTTACGACGCCGCGTCGGCGGCCAACGACCTGGTCGCTGCGGCAGCTGCCCGGAAGCTCGATGTCCAGACCACCGATTTTTTCACTCGCGGGGCGACTGTAAAGGGTGTCGCCCAGGGAGCCCAGTTCTCCCAGGTGGCCTTTCAGCTGTCTCCGGGCGAAATCAGCGAAATTCAAGATTTCGGTGACGGGTACTACCTCTTGCAGCTGGCGGACTCCCGGCCGGCCCGAATCCCGGAGCTCTCCGAGGTGGAGTCCTCCGTCAAGCAGGACCTGATCAAGGAAAAGCAGAACGAAATGGCCCACCGAGACGCCCAGGCGCTGCTGGCGGATGTGAAGGGCGGCGTCAGCCTGGAACAGGCCGCCAAGAAGCTCGGCTTGTCGCGCCGAACATCGGGCTTTTTTAAACGCAACGAAGCGATCGACGGTCTCGGCAACGAACCCGAGGTCAATCGCGTCGCCTTTGAGTTGTCCGAGCGCCAGCCGCTGCCGTCCGAACCCGCCCGAACCTCCAAGGGCTACTGCGTCATCCGCTTCGAGGAGCGTAAAGACCCGGCCATGGAGGGATTCGAACAGGAGCGCGGCCAAATCAAAGAGCGGCTGTTGCAGCAGAAGAAATCCAGGGCCTGGGAGGTATGGATGACTCAGTTGCGCAACAGCAGCCAGATCGATCGCAAAAAGGACGTGGCCCGAAGCTGAATAATCTGCTGCCAGCAGGCGGATGGCCGATTTCAGGAGGTTCGATGGCCGATACAAAACGAACGAGCGCGAAGATTGCGTCTCCCAACGTTCACATGACGAAAAAATGCCCCGAGTGCTTCGCCTATCTGCCGCTCAACGCAAAGGTGTGCCACGTCTGCGGGAAAAGCGTCGGGCCGGTCGATAAGCTGGGGCTGGCCCAAAAACCCGTGAACGTGAAAGGGTATTTGATGGCCGGGTTCGCCATCTTAGCGTTCATCATCTTTGTGTGGTGGGGGTTTTTCACAGATTAGCAGGGCTCAAGGTTTCCAGCAATCCGGCCTCGAAAATGCATGGTTCCGGCATCGCTGGATTTCAGGTTCGATTGGCCATCCTCCAGTTCTTTATCTTCCTTCCGTTTCGCTCCGGGTGGTGGATGCAAGTCGTCCAAATCATCTCCATGCGCATGTTCTGCGCCGTTTATATTTTTCCACTTGAACCCCTGGCACCCGGATCCCTTGACTTCTTTTCTTCTTACCACCGGACCTGCGAGCGGCCGGAAAAGCCGATGGAACGCTTTTCAAGGATTTCGTCCGGGATCATATCGATGAATCGCGAAGGGCGGTTGAGAACAATGCCCAGGCTGCGATCATATACCTGGCGGGGATAAGTGAAAAAAAGGACCTCCTGCGCACGCGTGGCGGCCACGTACATAAGCCGCAGTTCCTCCTCCATCTCTTCTTCCCTCGACAGAGCATAGAGCGAAGGGAACCGTCCGTCGAGCGCCCAGATGATGAACACGCTGTGCCACTCCAATCCCTTGGCCGAGTGGATGGTGGAGAGAACCAGCCGGTCTTCTTCCTCGGAGTTGGTGTAAAGCCGGTCCTCCACGCTGATGTTCGGCGGCTCCAGGGCCATGTCCGTGAGAAACGGCTCCAGGCGGCCGTAGCGTTCCATGATGCCCAGCAACTGCTCGAGATCCTTTGTACGCTTGGGATGGTCGTCGAAGCTCTGTCGGAGGATGGGCAGGTAGTATTGCACCACGGCAGTGCCCATCTCGGCCACGGGCATCGGGGCGGCGTCGATGGCCCGGTAAAGGGTCTTGAGCCGGTCGATTTCCGGGTTCTTGGCCTTTAATGAATAAAGTCCAGCGAGGCCGGCGTTCGCCTGCACAATGGATTCATAGATGCGCTGGGCGTTGCGGGGCCCCACTTTTTCGACGAGCTGCAGAATTCGGTACCAACTGATACGATCATAGGGGTTGGCGAGCACGCGCAGGTGGGCCAGCACGTCCTTGATGTGGGCGGATTCGGTGAATTTGAACCCGCCGACCTTGATGAAGGGTATTTTCTCACGCGCGAGTTCGATTTCCAGATCGAATGAATGGAACCCGGCACGGAAGAGAACCGCGATTCGCCGCAGGCATATGCCTTGAGACCTCAGATCGGCAACCCGCTCCACGACAAACCGCGACTGGGTGTTCTCATCTTCGGTTTCGATCATCTGGGGCGTTGCTCCCCCGCGAGTCCGGGTGAAAAGATGTTTGGAGTACTTTTCCCGGGCGCGCTCGATGACGATGTTGGTCAGATCAAGGATGGGCTGAGTGCTGCGGTAATTTTCTTCCAATCCGATAATGCGGGCGCCGGGGAAGAGGGACGGAAACTCCATGATATTGCGGAAATTGGCTCCGCGAAAGGCATAGATGCTTTGGGAATCATCTCCGACCACCATGATATTCTGGGTGGCGTCCGTCAGCAGGTACAGGATCTGGGCCTGAATCTTATTGGTGTCCTGGTATTCATCGACCATGATGTATTGGTAGGCGGAGGAAATGCGACGACGCACTTCCGGGAAGTCCTGGAGCAGGCGTTGGAAATATACCAGAAGATCGTCGTAATCGAGAAAATGGTGCTCGCGCTTGCGCCGGGAGTACTCCGCAAACATGGAGAGAAGGGTTTCCATCTGGTCGGAAAAATGAGGATAATCATCGCACACCACTTCCTCTAGCGGCTGCACCTTGTTCACGGCACGGCTGAATATATCGGCCAGGGTATTCTTGCGGGGTAGGCGGTGGCCGGATGATGAGCCGTCCGCCTCCTTGCGGATCAACCCGATGAGGTCTTCGGCATCGGTGCGGTCCAGGATGGCGAAGTCCGGCGACAGCCCCAGGTGGGCCGCGTGCTGGCGCAGCTTCAGGTTAGCGAAGGAATGAAAAGTGCCGCCGGACACTCGCTCGCAGCGATTGTCCAGCAGGCGGGCCGCCCGCTGCAGCATTTCCTGGGAGGCCTTGCGGGTAAAGGTGAGCAGCAGGACCGCCGCCGGAGGGACCCCGGCCGCCACCAAACGGGCAACCCGGTGGGTCAACGTGCGGGTCTTGCCGCTTCCCGCGCCGGCGATGACCAGCAGTGGGCCCTCCATGTGCTCGACAGCGGCCCGCTGGGCATCATTCAGTTTCTCCCCCCATTCCGGTCGCAATGCGGTTGGCCCGCAGGAGCTTTCGCTGAAACTATTCATGAGGTCTTTTCCATTTTAATTGAAGCCAACCTGAGCGGTTCGGTATCGGGTTTTGGCGGCAAGGCCTGCAAGGATCCGGGTGTCTTTCGATGAAGCCGCACCAGGTAAGTAGAAGTATCGCCGACAGGAATTGGCGTATTCACTGGAAAACCTGTCGCTCATCCTACCAGAAACCACGGCAGAGGTCATGCCTTTTTTCGGTCATGCGACAGCCGCCGCATGGCGATCCAACTTGGCCGATCTGCGGGCTTAGGTCCGAAGGTAGAAATCCCGATAGCCTCAGAGAAGAAGTCGTGCTATATTTAGTATAGCACGTAAAAATACCCCTATGTGCGTTTGAGCGACCTGAGAATAGAGATCAGGAGCTACCGGAGTAATCATTGGTATTTTCTTCCATAGTCGATTGACTTCTACGCTGGCATGTACTAGTGTTTAACCGTCCGGGTTTCACTGCTCAAAACCAAATGGATCGGAGGGTATCAGCCATGAAGAAACTGCAGGAGCAGCTATCGGAGGTTTCGAGGACCCTTTCAGGACTCTTCAAGAAAGTAAACAAGCTTTCGCGGCAGATCGGGAAGTTGGGTTCTACCCCCAGGGCCAAGTCCAAACGGGGCCGTAAGCCGGGGAGAAGAGCGCGGGCCGGAGTTGCGCGGGTGCGCCAGGACACGGTGCTGGATTCCGTGTACGCAGCCATCAAGCGAAGCCGCAGCGGCATCAGCATCGCCCAGCTGAAAAGCAAAACAGCGCTGGGCGACCGCCAGCTCAGCAACGCGCTCTACAAGCTGACCAAAAAAGGGATGGTTTACGCCAAAGCCCGCGGCGTATACGTGAAAAGCTGATCGGCGGGTGTGACCGCGCCGCCGAGTCGACCCACAGAAAATAGTCTCCGCACCCGCGGTGTCGGAGACTATTTTCATTAGAAGCGATCTCAATCTAGTTTCTGTACTCCAGGACCTTTGGCCCGGTTGGGCGAGGGTTTCCATTGACAGAGACCGCGCCCCGGCGTGCGGCCCTTTCGCTGTTGCGCGGGGTCAGCCGTTGTGCTATCTGTTTCACCTTCTGTATTCGTCTCGCCGCCCCCATCCTCCGCCAGGGACTCGCGGCGAGATCCTCTCATGTTACCGAGATCGACCCGAGAAAGGATCGCGCGCTGCGAATGACCGCTCCATCAACATCCAACGGCCTGCTCGAGGCCATCTGGGACCTGCTGTCCTCGGTCCGTTTGACCATCGTGTTGCTGCTGTCGCTGGCCACGACCTCCATCATTGGGACGCTGATCCCGCAGAACAGCGATCCGGCCGATTACCTGGCCGCATTCGGCGAGCCACTCTTCAGGTTTTTCTCGGTGCTGGGCCTTTTCGACATGTATCACTCCTGGTGGTTCCAGATTCTGATGGTGCTGCTTTCAGCCAACATCATCGTTTGCTCGGTTGACCGGATTTCCTCCCAACGCAGCATTTTGTTCGTGCGCCGGCCTCGCTTCCAGGCAGCCCGATTTCGAAACCTGCCGGATCGCGCCGAGTTCGATGATAAACGCTCGCCGGAAACGCTGCGGAATTTGTACGAATCCTATTTTTCCCGCAAGGCCAGCGCCGTTCAGGCCGAAGCCGGAGATGCGGGGTTCCGGATGTACGGTGAAACCGGGCGCTGGACCCGCTTCGGAGTCTATACCGTACACTTGAGTGTCGTGCTGCTGCTGATCGGCGGACTGATCGGATCCATATTCGGTTTCGACGGCTTCGTTACGATCCCGGAGGGCGAGGCCGTGCAGCAGATTACCCTTCGCAACAGTGGGGAGAGGCTGCGGCTGCCCTTTGCCATCCGCTGTGATGATTTCGACGTGAGCTTTTACGAAACCGGGGCTCCCAAGGAGTTCCGCTCCAGCCTGAGCCTTATTGAAAACGGCCGGCCGGTGCAGCATAAGGACATCATCGTGAACGACCCCCTGCGGTATCAGGGGATCAGCATCTTCCAGTCCAGTTACGGCTCGCTGCCGTCGAATGAGGCGGTCTTGAGCTTCACGAGCCGCAACACCGGCATGGTGTATACAAAAGACATGAAGATCGGGCAGGAGATCACCATCCCCGAAAATCTGGGTACCTTTGCCTTGACCGAGCTGCGGCGGCAAGCCCAGTTCAGAGGGCATCCGGTGGGAGACGCTTTCATCGGCCGCCTCACGCCGCCGGATGGCTCCCCGGAGGAGGTGATTCTGCCGATCCGTTTTCCCACCTTCGACAAGATGCGCCGGGGCGAGGTGGTGATCGCCGTCGACCGGTTCAAGGAGCGATACTACACGGGATTGCAGGTCAACAAGGACCCCGGCGTGGACGTGGTCTATATCGGGTTCATCTTGATGATTGTCGGCTGTTACGTGACCTTTTTCACGTCTCACCAGCAGGTGTGCATCGAGGCGACCCGCCGAGGGGCTGCGACCCGGATTACCGTTTGCGGAACCGCCAATAAAAACAAGGCCGCCCTCGAACGCCGGATCCAGCGGCTCGCGCAGCGGTTGAAGGAACTGAAATAGAATGCGGTTTACGGCGCAGGGCCCGCGGCCAAGGGAAAACCCCGGGTCGCTCCCGTACCATCCGGGGGCTCCAGCCCGCCGGGTTTCCCCCAAACACCAAACACTTGACACCCTATACCCTCAACTCCTGATAGGGATATCGCCATGACCAGTTCCCTGCTCCTGTCGGCCACCACGTTTATTTATGGACTAGCCGGGTTCATTTATATCTTCGCTTGGGTATTCAGGAAGGCCGCCGCGGGAAGGCTGGGCACATGGGTGGCTTTCATCGGACTGGCCGCCAACACCGCCGGCATCGCACTGCGCTGGGTGGAATCCTACCAGATGGGGTTCGGCCATGCGCCTCTGTCCAACCTCTACGAGTCGCTGATTTTCTTCGCTTGGACCACCATCGTCATCTATCTCTACATCGAATGGCGCTACAGCAACCGTGTGATCGGGGCATTCTCGGCACCTCTGGCGTTTTTGGCGATGGCCTACGCGTCGCTTTCGCCCAATGTGAGCGATCGCATTCAACCCCTCATCCCAGCTCTCAAGAGCAACTGGCTGATCGCCCACGTCTTCACCTGCTTCGTCGGTTATGGCGCCTTCGCCGTCGCCTTCGGCGTCAGCATCATGTATTTGTTGAAATCCAGGGAGCCGGAGGGGGAAGGCGGCCTGGTCGGCCGGTTCCCATCGACATCCGTGCTGGACGAACTCACGCACCAACTGGTCATGTTCGGGTTCCTGTTCCTCTGTGCCGGCATCATTACCGGCGCCGTCTGGGCCAACTCCGCCTGGGGTCGCTATTGGGGCTGGGATCCCAAGGAAACCTGGTCGCTCATCACTTGGTTTATTTATGCCACCCTCCTGCACGCCCGGTTGATGCGCGGCTGGCGCGGCCGGCGCATCGCCTACCTGTCCATCATCGGCTTCGGGGCGGTCCTGTTTACCTATTTCGGCGTGAACCTGCTGCCAGGGCTGCACAGCTACCAATCCATGCAAGGATGACTTCGTAAGAGGGCCAATTTCGGCGTTGCGCTATATCTCGCGGGCGCTGTAGCGTACTCTCAGTACGCCTCGCGTCGCAAGATTGTTTGCTTTCGTAAACATGACGCTGCAAGCACTGTCGTGCTATTGCCTTTTCGGCCTTTAGGCGAAAATCCAAGCCTCCCGGACAGCGGGTGGGCGTTAAAGCGCGCGGCCTGAACTTGGCCTTCGTACGAAGTCATCCATTCCGATGAATTGGTATGGATGGCCTATTGGGGAGACTGCCCGAGCCGTCCCGATGGTCCCGAATTCCCCTTGACAACACGGAAAGGGATAGGGTACAGAAGCGTCTCAAATTCCACAGCTTCCTGGCCCGCACTGCCTCCTCGCCCGCGGGTCGATCGACGTATACACCATAGCGATCTGAGTCAACGGCCGCGCGCGCAGCGGGCGGTCTGGACTTTTGGCCATCGGCCGAAACGACAGGAGCACATCAGTGCATCCTCGTCGAACCTGCAGCCGCGTGCCCGGCACGCGGTTGGTACGGCAAGAATCAACTTCTGCTTAACGGGGTGCCCATGGAAGAACCGAAAGCGAACCTCACATCACCAGGAGCTGAGCACGGCGAAAGAGAGGGTGGGGCCGGAGGGCCGATCATCCTCTTTTTCATTTTGGGCCTCATCGGCAGCTTGCTCGTCGGCTGGGTGGCCTTCCCGGCACTGCTCTACTCTCAGAAGAAGCAGCCGATCGACTTCAACCACGCGTTGCACAACGGACTGGTGGACAACGGCTGCGAGAGCTGCCACTTCTTCCGGGAGGACGGCACTTATTCCGGCGTGCCGAAGCTGGCCCAGTGCGTGCAATGCCACGAGGAGGCGAACAGCGAACATCCCGAGGAGCTCGCCTTCGTCGAGGATTACGTGAAGAAGGAGCGGGAAGTGCCTTGGCTGATATATTCCCGGCAACCGGACTGTGTGTTTTTTTCCCACGCCGCCCACGTCAAGGCGGGCCAAATGGACTGCGTGACCTGCCACGGCCCCATCGGCGAGTCCGAGAGTCTCAGGGTCTACGAGCAGAACCGCATCACCGGGTATAGCCGGGACATCTGGGGACGCAACATCGCCGGCCTGAAGCGCAATTCCTGGGACCGCATGAAGATGGACGACTGCGCAGAGTGCCATGAGAAAGCCCACCTGGAGCCCGGCAGCGTACAGACCCAGAAGGACGGCTGTTTCGTCTGTCACAAATAGTCGGCGATGATGCCGGCCGGAGAGATCAAGCCAACCGGTTGACTCACGAGGGGAAGGTATAGATGAAAATCGATCGACGAAGTTTCCTGTCATTCGTCATCGGCGGCGCGGCGGGTACGGCTCTGTCCCCGCTGCCGTGGAAGCTCACCGATGATCTTTCGATCTGGAGCCAGAACTGGCCGTGGACGCCGGTTCCGCCCAAGGGGGAGACGACCTATGTGACGTCCACCTGCACGCTGTGCCCGGGTGGATGCGGGATCAGCGTGCGCCGGGTGGACGAGCGGGTGGTCAAGATCGAGGGCCTGAAAGGGCACCCGGTCAACGACGGAGCCGTATGCATTCTGGGCGCGGCCGGGACTCAGTTTCTTTACGGTCCTTCCCGCGTTCAGGCCCCCATGAAAAAGGTCGACGGCGCTTGGCAGACCATATCCTGGGATCAGGCCATCGGTGAAATCGCCTCATCCCTGAAAGAGTTGCGTGCCAAGGGCCAGCCCCAGTCGGTGGCCTGGATCTCCGACACCGATCGTGGAACCACTGCCGAGCTGTGCCGGCGGTTCCTCACGGTGTACGGCTCGCCGAACTTCATCCGCACCCCATCGATGCAGGACCCCTATGAGATGGCGCTGTATCTGACCCAGGGCAACCGGGCCATGGCCGGCTTTGACCTGGCGCAGGCCACCTTCGTCCTGAGCTTCAGCAGCGGTTTGATCGAGGGCTGGGGCTCGCCGCCTTACATGTTCCAGGCCAAAAATCGCATGAAGGCAAACGGCGGCCGGATGAGCCAGATCGAGGCGCGGCTCTCCAAGACCGCCGCCAAGGCCGACCAGTGGATACCGATCCAGCCCGGCACCGAGGGGGCTCTGGCGCTGGGCCTCATCCACGTGATCCTGAAGGAGGGGCTCTACAAGAAGGATTTTGTAGAAATGCAGACCAGCGGGGTGGAGGCGCTCAGGAAGATCGCCGGTGACGCTTACGCCCCGGAGGCCGTCTCCAAGGCAACCGGCCTCGAAACCAAGACGGTTATCGATCTGGCCAAGGCCTTTGCCGGCGCCAAGAAGCCGCTGGCGATCTGCGGCCGGGGTGCGGGCCGGCTCCCGGGCCATGTGCAGGAATACCTGGCCGTTCACTTCCTGAACGCGCTGGTCGGGAGCATCAATGCACCGGGAGGCGTGGTCGCCGTGCCGGAGCCGGAATACATCAACTGGCCCGAGCCGGAGATGGACGCGGTCGCCTCCAAGGGCATGCAGCAGCCCCGGGTAGACGGCGCCGGCACCAAGAGCTTCCCCATGACGCGTTACCTGCTGAACCGCCTGCCCGAGGCCCTTGCCGCCGGAGCGACTTCGCCGGTGCAGGTTCTCTTCGTAAGCAGTGCCAACCCGGCATACAGCCTTGTAGATACGCAGAGCGTGGCAAAAGCTTTCAAGAGAATACCCCTCATCGTGAGCTTCTCGTCCTTCATGGATGAAACGGCCGTCCTGGCTGACTACATCCTGCCGAACCATGTTTACCTGGAACGCTTCGAAGACGTTCCGGCGGCGCGGGGCTTCCCCAAGCCCATCATCGGTCTGACCAAGCCCGTGGTGTCGCCGCTCTTCAAGACCCGGCACACCGGAGACGTGGTGATGCAGCTGGCGAAGGCAGTCGGCGGCACGACCGCGGGCGCCTTCAAGTGGGAGAGCTACGAAGCCTGTCTCAAGCAGACACTGGGCAACCAGTGGGAGGCTATCCGGAAGAACGGTTACTGGGTCGACGCCAAATTCGCACCGGGGCCGTTTGAAACCAAGAGCAAGAAATTCGAATTCACCAATAGCGATACCGGCAAGCTGCCGGCTTACACCTCTCTCAAGGCGCCGGGTGATGGGACGTCTTTCCCGCTGACGCTGGTGGCCTACGACTCCATGCGGCTCACCGACGGCTATATCGGGACTCCCCCGTTTCTGATGAAGGCCCTGGAGGACACTATCCTTACGAATAACGATATGCGGGTCGAAATCAATCCGGCGACGGCCAAAGATCTGGGACTCTCGGACGGGTCCAGCGCCGTTCTAAGCACGCCCAAGGGCAACGCCAGCGTCAAGGTGTTTATCTTCGAGGGCATCACACCCGGGCTGGTGGGCATGGTGCGCGGCTTGGGGCACACGGCTTATGACCGGTTCGTCGCCGGCAAGGGAGTCAACACCAACGATCTGATGGGCTCCGTGGAAGACCCCGGGTCCGGGCTCGAGGCGGCCTGGGGCATCCGGGCCAAGCTGAGCAAAGTGTAGCGGTAACTCTTCCGTGATGCGATAGGCTCAGAACCACTTGCCAACTATTAAGGGTGTTCGAATGGATCAGCAAAAGAACAAGAAATACGGAATGGTCATCAACCTGGACAAATGCACGGGCTGCGGGGCCTGCATGGTGGCCTGCATGGCCGAAAACAACGTGGCCTTTCGCGAAGACGAAACCGACAAGCTCTTGAGCGTGGCCTGGATGCGGATCTACCGGCTGACCAACGGCAAGCCCTTCCCGAACGCCCAGGAATGCTATCTGCCCCGTCCCTGCCAGCAGTGCGAGGGGCACCACGGTCATTCCCCTTGTGTTTCGGTCTGCCCCGCCACTGCAACCGACTACGACATGCAAAGCGGCATCGTGAGCCAGATTTATACGCGCTGCTTTGGATGCCGTTACTGCATGGCCGCCTGTCCCTACCACGTGCGTCAGTTCAACTGGTGGGACCCGCTTTGGCCGAACGGCATGGAGCGGTCGCTCAACCCGGATGTGTCCGTGCGTATGCGCGGCGTCGTGGAGAAATGCAGCTTTTGTTACAGCCGCTACCAGACGGCGATGAACAAGGCCTTTTTGGAAGGACGCCGGGAGCTGGAGGAGCAGGAATACCAAACCGCCTGCGCGCAGGCCTGCCCGGCGGGCGCCATCGTTTTCGGCGACCTGAACAACCCCAAGCACGCCGTGCACCAGCTGGCGCAGCCGGACATGGCCCATGAGGGCAAATCGCGCAATCCCCATGCGTTCCGGCTGCTGGAACGACTGGGCACCAATACCAAGGTGTACTACCTGTCCAGCCAAGAGTGGGTCCGCAAGGCGGGAGACAATGAGGTCAAGAAAGCCTGACAAGACCAAGGCCCGCGTGCCGGAGGCCCTCCGGAAGCGCCAACAACCTAAACCGGCAACGAGGTAGGAGATATGGATTCGGCTTTGATACCCAAAGGGGTGAAGCGCTGCCCGATCGGTCAGTTTGCCCTCTTCATCGCGGTGGTCGGCGCCGTTCTGCTGTGGGGTGTCGTGGCGATGTTGCTGTGCTACATCAAGGGGCTCAATCAGACCAACATGAACAACGCTTACGGGTTCGCCTTGTGGATCTGGGCGGACTTAGCTGTGATCGCGTTAGGGGGCGGGGCGTTTTTCACCGGGCTGTTGCGTTATATCATCGGAAAGGATGAGCTCAAGAACATCATCAACTATGCCGTTCTCATCGGGTTTGTCTGCTACAGCTCAGCCCTGCTGATCCTGGCCATAGACGTCGGCCAACCCCTGCGGGCCTGGTTCATCTTCTGGCACGCCAACGTCCACTCGATGCTGACCGAGGTGGCCTTCTGCCTGACTTGCTACTTCGGGGTCCTTACGATCGAATACGTACCGCTGATCCTGGAAAACCGACAGATCGACAAGATGCCGTTCTTCCACCACCTCGGCCATAACATGCACGGGATCATGGCGATTTTCGCCGCCACCGGCGCCTTCCTGTCTTTCTTCCACCAAGGTTCGCTGGGAGGAGTTACGGGCGTATTGTTCGGGCGGCCCTTCGGCCTCCGCTCGGGAATCGGAATCTGGCCGTGGACGTTTTTCCTGTACACTTGGTCGGCCGCGGCCTGCGGACCCTGTTTCACCATCTTCATCACCCGCATCACCGAGATGGCGACCCGCAAGAAACTGGTCAAAGACAACGTCGTCGATCTTCTCGCCAAGATTGCTGGCTGGATGCTCTTGACTTACATCATCGCCAAGATCATCGACACCTGGTACTGGGCGGTGAAGACGGCCCCTGACGCCGGCTTCACCCTGATGGATTTCTACTCCAACAACCCCGGGTCGGCCTACGGGCTGTGGATCCTCATCGCCGAGATCGGCATCTGCGGAGTGCTGCCGGCGATCATGCTGGTTTCGAGCGGGCTGCGCCGCAACCGGACGCTGCTGTTCATCGCTGTAACCCTGGCCGTCCTCGGTGCCTGCCTGAACCGCTGGGTCATGGTTCTGCAGACGCAGGCCATGCCCGTGCTAAGCTTCGAGAGCTGGTTCACCTATTTCCCGAGCTGGCAGGAGTTCGCCACCACGATTCTGCCGGTCGCTTACGGCATCATTCTGATCTCGCTCTCCTATCGCTACCTGCCGATCTTCCCGCAGGAGCGGGAACTCAACCCGATTGAAGGAGGCAAGTGATGTTTCCGTTCAGCTTTGAATGGATTTGGGATATGAGCCATATGGTCTTTCACGGCGGCCTGTGGTATGCGCTGTCCATCCTTGGGATGGGGCTGACCTATTGCATCATCAAGGCGGCCTACGACACCGCCAAGAGCAAAGGCGGAGCCCAGAGCCACGGTCATCACTGATTCGTTTTAAGCCTGAAAATGACAAGCGCTCTGTCCGTCCCCCGGGCCGGACAGAGCGCTTTTTTATTTGGGTATTTAGGCATTTGGGTGTATAGCTGTTTGGCAAAAACCTCAGGTTCTTAAACACATAGATACTTGGACACCCAAACACTCCAATGGACAGAATCGTCATCCAAGGCGGCCGGCGGCTTGAGGGTACGGTCCGCATCAGCGGATCCAAGAATGCCGCCCTGCCGATACTGTTTGCGTCCTTGTTGACGGACGGGATCAACACTTACACCAATGTGCCCAACCTCCGTGACATCGACAGCACCCTGCTCCTGCTTTCCAAGCTGGGAGTCCGGTCCGAAGCCGACGCCGGCACGGTGCGCATAGACGCCCGTGGGTTGAACAGTCAGGAGGCCCCCTACGATCTTGTGCGCAAGATGCGCGCCTCGGTGCTGGTGCTCGGCCCGCTGCTCGCCCGGATGAAGCGCGCCCGGGTGTCCCTGCCCGGGGGCTGCGCCATAGGCGCCCGGCCGATCAATCTGCATTTGAAAGGCCTGGCCGCCTTGGGGGCCGAGATCACGCTCGAACACGGCTATGTCACCGCATCCGCCCGGCAACTGAGAGGCGCGGAGGTCAGCTTCGACATCGTCACCGTCACCGGGACGGAACACATCATGATGGCAGCCTCCCTGGCAGAGGGCACCACGGTTTTGCGCAACGCCGCCCGCGAACCCGAGGTGGTGGCGCTGGCCGAGGTCCTCAACCGCATGGGCGCGGACATTGCCGGCGCAGGCTCCCCGGAGATCACCATCAACGGGGTGGACTCGCTCCGGCCGGTATCAGCCGAGATCATTCCGGACCGGATCGAGACGGGAACCTTCATGGTCGCTGCGGCCCTCACGCGCGGCAACGTCGCCATCGCAGACTGCGAACCGCAACACGTCGGCGCCACCATGGACAAGCTGCGGCAGGCCGGCGCCATGGTCACCGTGCTGGGCCGCACGATCACGGTGACGGGGCCCGAGAGGATTGCCAGCGTCGACATCGAGACTCAACCCTTTCCCGGCTTTGCGACCGACATGCAGGCCCAGTTCATGGTGCTGATGAGCATAGCCCATGGGGTCAGCACCATCTCCGAAACCATCTTTGAGAACCGCTTCATTCACGTGAGCGAACTGCAACGCATGGGGGCGGACATTCAGGTGTCCGGCAACACCGCCACGGTCAAGGGCGTGGCGCGTCTCTCGGGCGCCCCGGTGATGGCAACCGACCTGCGAGCCAGCGCATGCCTAGTTCTGGCCGGGCTGGTGGCCGACAATACCACCGAGGTGCGTCGGGTCTACCACCTGGACCGGGGCTATGAAGCTCTCGAAAAGAAGTTTTCCGAGTTAGGCGCGGACATCCGCCGGGTAAAGTGACGGCAACGCTGAAAACCTCATTTCTGCGTTGCGCTGCGCCTCGCAGGCCCTGCGGCGTACTAATAGTACGCGCGTCGATCCGCGAGGCTTGCGCGTCTTGAACTGGGGCTTTGAGCGTCGCCGTCGGCCGCGATTTCAACCTGATCCTGACCCGCCCCGGGGATTTAAACGGTTGCCAGGCAGGACTTACAGGATTTATCCGTTGTTGCCCTGCCAGAAACCTTCTTTTTGTTCCTATCCTGTTGATCCTGTCTGATTAGATGATTTATCATCCTTAGAATGCAGGCTGGCAAATTCTATCACCGCCCGGTGATTCCGCTAACCGTCGCCTTGATGGCTGGCATTGCCCTGGGCTCGGCGGCGCCGGGATTCGAGTCCTGGGCGTTGGCATCGGCATTGGTATCCGGCCTCGTGATCGGCTGGTGCCTGTTGCGCCGGTCGCCTGCCGCGGTTTCCCCACTGATGCTATTCTTGGCGCTTGGATATCTCTCCCTGCAGCCATGGATCAACCCAACCCTTCCACCGAATCACGTGAGCCGGTTTGCGGACACCGGGCCTTGGCGCATCATCGGCGTGGTGGATGGTCGGCCACTGGATTTTGAGAGCCGGATCAAGTTCGTCCTGCGGGTTGAGCGCCTGGAGAACGATCATGAAACCCGCGCTGTGACCGGCCTTCTGCGGGTCACATTGACCGGATCCGAAATCGCCATCGATCAGGGGGCCCGCATCTCCATTCACGGCCGCATCCGGCCCATTCACAATTTCAACAACCCGGGCGGATTCGATTTCGCGCGCGCGATGGCGTACCGGGGGATCTGGGGCAGCGTCTTTGCCAACGGAAAAGATCTGGCCCTTCTGCAAAACCAGGCGCAGGCCGGCTGGCTCGGAGGGATCGACCGGATGCGCACCGCCATCGCCCGGCTCATCGACCAAGCCGGGTTAGGGCCGGAGGCCTCCGTGCTCAAGGCCCTTGTGGTGGGCGACCAGTCGGCGATTTCACAGGACATCCGCCAGACCTTTATCCGGACAGGCACCAGCCACATCTTGGCCATCTCGGGCCTTCACATTGCTATCGTGGCCTCGGCGGCCTTCGCGATATTCCGGTGGCTGTTGAGCTGGATCCCGCCGGTTCTCCGACATGCTTGGGCGCGCAAGGGTGCGGCCGTGTTGACCCTGATCCCGGTCACCCTCTACGCCCTCGTGGCCGGATTTTCTCCCTCCACCCAGCGGGCTCTTTTGATGGTAGCGGTCTTTCTGATCGCCCTCTTGGTGGAGCGCGAAACTGATCTCATGAACACGCTGGCGCTGGCTGCCCTGGGGATCCTGCTCGCCCAGCCGGCGTCGCTTTTTTCCATCTCGTTTCAGCTTTCATTCGCAGCCGTATGGTCCATCGTTTACGCGATAGACCGGGTGAGGCCGGTGCACCCGGCTGTGTCGCCCGGCGAGGAAGGCCGGGGGGCGAAAATTAAACGCGGCCTAGTTGCATTTTTCGAGGTGTCGCTGATCGCCACCTGGGGGACGCTTCCGCTCGGGATGTATTATTTCAACGTGTTGTCCTTCATCGGGTTGGCGGCCAACTGTGTCGCAATTCCCCTGATGGGCTACCTCGCGGTCGTAGTGGGGTTGGTAGGCACGCTCCTCGCCCCGCTGAGCGTTGCGGCGGCCGTGACGTGCTACCAGGTCAGCGGGTTTGTGCTTTCCAAATCCATCCGGCTCATGGAACTGATGGCGGCACTGCCCTATGCCGCGGTCCGGACCGTGAGCCCCTCACTGGAGGAGATGGTCCTGTTCTACCTGTTGAGCTGGGCCGGATTCTACCTCGCCACCGAGGGAAACGCTCCGGCCGACCTGCATCCGGACGCCGCCCGCGGCCGGCTCGCAGCGCGTTCCATGCGAGAGCGTCTTGACAGTTTCTTTTCCCGGACGATCCGCCACGGAAGCCCGGTGAGTAAGGCCGCCGCGGCCGTCCTGGTCTTCGGCCTGATCGGCGCAAGCGTCGACGTGGGCTACTGGATCTATCAGCGTTTCGGCCGCCCGGATCTGCGGCTGACCCTCCTGGATGTCGGTCAGGGCAGCGCCGTTCTGCTGGAGTTCCCGGGAGGCACCACAGCGCTGGTTGACGGCGGGGGTTTCCCCGATACGGCAGCCTTCGATATCGGCGCCAACGTCGTAGCCCCCTTCCTCTGGCGGAACAAGATCGCCACGGTCGACACCCTGATCCTGACCCACCCCAACAGCGACCACCTGAACGGCCTGATCTTTATCGCCGACAATTTCCACGTCCGAACCCTTTGGACCAACGGCGAGTCCCGGGAGATCCCGGGCTACGCGAGCCTCATGCAGACAGCGGCCGAGCACGGGACCGCCGTTCCTCAGTTCTCCGCGATTCCGCGGCAATCAACGGTCAACGGGGTCCGGCTGCAGGTGCTTTATCCGCCCGGAGATTTTCTCGATCGCCGGGATGCCGAGCGCTGGCGCCACGATGAGAACAACAACAGC
>JBLMXM010000326.1:0-6372 GCA_050257775.1 Hyphomicrobiales bacterium | reverse complement strand
AGGTCGGAGCCAAGCGGCTGATGATCGTTCTATCTTTTGTGGGGATTGCGGGCGCCATCATGTTTGCGCAGGCGCACGGGCTGGCGATGGGCCTGGCCGGTCGCCTGCTGCTCGGGGTGGGAATGGCCTGCAACCTGATGGGGCCTCTGAAGCTGGTCATGGAATGGTTTCCACCGAGCACGTTCGCGACGGTTTCAGGCTTACTTTACGCCATCGGGACCCTCGGCAATATCGTGGCCGCCACGCCGCTGGTTCTATTGGTGGAGCAGCTCGGCTGGCGCCTGAGCCTGGAGACCATCATCGCCTTCCACCTGCTCTTGACGCTCGTCCTCTTCTGGATCGTGCAGGACCGGCCGCCGGAAAAGAGCATGGCAGCGCAGCCGGTCTCCAGTGGATCCCCATTTGGAAACCTCGGGATCCTGATGCGCACCAGAGACTACTGGATCATCTCGGCCGGGACCTTCGTGCGCTACGGCACCCACGCCGCGCTGCAGACTTTGTGGGCAGGCCCCCTTCTAATGGAAGCTCTTGGGTTTTCGCCTGTTGAGGCCGGCAACATTCTTCTGGCGATGAACCTCGGACTGATCCTGGGGGGACCTCTGTGGGGCGCGGTGTCCGACCGGGTGTTCAAGACGCCCAAATGGGTCGTGGCCGGCGGCCTGCTGATGCTGGCGCTGATCACCTATGGCATGAGAGCGCTTCCGCCGGGCACCAGCATTTTCGTCGCCGGGGCCATTTTTCTCGCCTTCGGGATCGCCTCCGCCAGCGGCATGCATGTCTATGCCCACATCAAGACCCTCGTGCCGAAAGAAATGGCCGGCGCGGCCATGAGCGGCACCAACTTCTTCACCATGATGGGCCCGGCCGTGTTCCTGCAGGGCCTGGGCATCGTCATGCAGGGCCTTTATCCGGAGGCCTCCCGCGGCCCGCAGGCGTTCAGCACCGCCCTGCTGATCTGCATCGTCAGCCAGGCGGCGATCGGGGGGCTGTATCTGTTCACGCGGCGCAGATGAGGGCGCCCCCTCCCCTATTCCCCTCCCGCAAGGGGAGGGAAACTGTGTTAAGGCCAGCTGATATCTTCGACTATCCACCAGCCGCTTCAGCACATCCGGCCGATTGGCCGTTATCGCATCCACCTTCATGTCGATCAGGCTCTTCGGATCCTCAAGCTCATCCGGGGTCCAAACCGATACTCTCGGCCCCAGCTGCCGGGCTTCCCCAAGAGATTTAGGTGTCAAATTCTTAAAATTGGTAATTAGGCCATTTCGGGCTCGGGAAGCGCCGGTAATGCGACCTCCATCTTGAAGGGTCCCAATGCCAGAATTCGTTTGACTATGCTCCCGGTCATGGAATATTTTCTCTTCTGTTATCAACATCTAACGCTCTCAGAACCGCGTTTTTTACACGTCTCGGGTTTTCATGGCAACGCATGCTCTCGGCAGACGGGGAATTGGGTGAAATTTGAACCTGAAAAAAAAGGAGGGACCCATGAAACACGTGCGGAAATTGCGGATCGCCTTCGCGGCGTTGGCGCTGCTGACGTTGCCGGTCTTGGCCCTGGCTGCACCGGTTACCATCAACTGGTGGCACGCCCATGGTGGTGTCCTTGGAGAGAAGGTGAACTCCATCTGCGATGGGTTCAACAAATCCCAGACCCAGTACCAGGTTGTACCCACCTACAAGGGCAGTTATGCGGATACCATGACGGCCGGCATCGCGGCTTTCCGGGCGAAAAATCCGCCCCACATTCTGCAGGTCTTCGAAGTCGGTACGGCCACGATGATGGCGGCCAAGGGCGCCGTCAAGCCGGTATACGAGGTCATGAAGCAATCCGGCCTGCCGTTCGACCCCAACGCCTACCTGCCCACTGTAACCGGCTATTACACCACCACGGACGGCAGGATGCTGTCCATGCCCTTTAATAGCTCCACGCCGATTCTGTATTATAACATTGATGCTTTCAAGAAGGCTGGCCTGGATCCTGCCAAGCCTCCCAGGACGTGGCCCGAAGTCGGTGAAGTAGCCAAGAAGCTGGTTTCATCCGGCGCCAGTCCGGTCGGGTTGTCATCCTCATGGAATGGATGGATCCACCTCGAAAATCTTGGGCCTTGGCACAACGTTCCCTTCGGGACCAAGGCCAACGGTTTCGGCGGTCTGGATGCGCGCTACACGTTCAATACGCCGTTGTATGTGAAGCATATCCAGCAGCTCGCCGACTGGCAGAAGGACAAGATTTTCATTTACGGCGGCAGAACCGATCTCGGCAACGCGAAGTTCAACTCCGGGGAGGTGGCCCTATATACGGCCTCCTCGGCTAGCTACGCCGGATTCAAGAAGACCTGCCAATTCGAATTCGGAACCGCCATGCTGCCCTATTGGCCGGATGTGAAAGGCGCTCCGCAGAACACGATCATCGGCGGCGCCAGCCTATGGGTGCTGAACGGATTCAAGCCGGAAGAATACAAAGGTGTGGCCGCCTTCTTCAACTACATCTCCACACCCGAGGTCATGGCGGATTGGCACCAGTTTACCGGGTATTTGCCCATCACCAAGGCCGCCTACGAGCTGACCAAGAAGCAGGGTTTCTATGAAAAGAACCCCGGCACGGAAACGGCGATCCTGCAGATGACCTTGCACAAGCCGACCGAGAACTCCAAGGGCATCCGCTTCGGCGATCATGCCAAGACCCGGGACATAATGGACAACGAGTTTGAGGCGATCTTCTCGGGTCAGAAAACGGCCAAGCAGGGCTTGGATGATGCCGTCAAGGCCGGAAACGAACTGCTGCGGAAATTCGAGAAAGCGAATAAATAGCAGCTTCGGCTCACCCCCACCATGCCTCCCCCGTCAAAGGGGGAGGCGAAGTTTTTAAAGCCCGGGGGAAAGGGGAGGGGTATGGAAAAGCGGGTTGTTTTCCGGAAAAAAATTCTGCCCTATCTCCTGGTCGCTCCCCAGATCATCATCACCCTGGTATTCTTCATTTGGCCGGCGTCACAGGCGCTCTACCAGTCGGTCCTGCAGGAAGATGCATTCGGGACATCGTCAAGTTTCGTCTGGTTCGACAACTTCATCGATCTCTTCAGCAGCCCCGAATACCTGCACTCGTTTTATGTCACCCTCGTGTTCAGCTTCTCGGTCGCTGGACTCGCCCTGGCCGCAGCCTTGCTGCTGGCGGTCATGGCCGACCGGGCCATCCGCTGCGCGACCGCCTACAAAACGCTGATCATCTGGCCTTACGCCGTGGCGCCTGTGGTGGCCGGCGTTCTCTGGTACTTCCTGTTCAATCCCACGGTCGGCATGATGGCTTTTTTCCTGAGAAAAGTCGGGGTGAACTGGAACCACACCTTGAACGGGGGGCAAGCGATGACCCTCGTCATCGTCGCGTCGGCCTGGCGCGAGGTCTCCTACAATTTTTTATTCTTTCTGGCAGGGCTTCAAGCCATACCGCATTCCTTCATTGAGGCGGCGGCCATCGACGGTGCCAGCCCGTGGCGGCGATTCTGGACCATCGTGTTTCCTTTACTGTCGCCCACGGCCTTCTTCCTGATCGTGGTCAACATCGTCTATGCTTTTTTCGACACCTTCGGGGTCATCCACGCCCTTACGCGCGGCGGGCCCAGCTACGCCACAAACATATTGGTTTACAAGGTCTTCAACGACGGATTCATCAACCTGGATCTTGGTGGTTCAGCGGCTCAGTCGGTGGTTCTCATGTTGGTGGTGATCACCCTCACGGTGATCCAGTTCCGTTTCATCGAACGCAAGGTGCATTATTAATATGATGGTCGAACACCGCCCCGTTCTGACATTTGTCACCCACGCGGTACTCGTGCTAGGCGCGCTGGTTCTGGCTTTTCCGATCTACGTCACCTTTGTTGCATCGACACACCCCCTCGAAGCAATCACCAAGTCGTTCCCGCTGCTGCCAGGCGGCAGCCTGGTGGAAAATTATCTCAAGGCGCTCACGGTCGGGCCGCAAAATGTGGGGGCTACCGTCGGCACCATGATGGTTAACAGTTTCATCATGGCCATCGGCATCACATTCGGAAAGATCGCTATTTCGCTTCTGGCTGCCTTTGCCATCGTGTACTTCCGCTTCCGGTTCCGGATGGTGTTTTTCTGGATGATCTTCATCACGCTCATGCTCCCAGTGGAGGTTCGCATTCTGCCGACTTACAAGGTGGCCGCCGATCTTAAGCTGCTCGACTCCTATGCCGGCCTCATTTTCCCGCTGATCGCCTCCGCCACGGCTACGTTCCTGTTCCGGCAATTCTTTATGACCGTGCCCGACGAGCTCTGCGAAGCCCACCGCATAGACGGCGGCGGTCCCATGCGTTTCTTCTTCGACATCCTGCTGCCGATGTCGCGCACCTCGATCGCCGCACTGTTTGTAATTCTGTTCATCTACGGCTGGAACCAATACCTGTGGCCTTTGCTGGTTACGAGCGACGAGAAGTACTACACTCTTTTGATCGGAATCAAGCGGATGCTCGACGTGGGCGAAGGCCAGGCCGAGTGGCACATCATCATGGCTGCCACGATCCTGGCCATGCTGCCGCCGGTTCTGGTGGTGGTCTTGATGCAGAAGCAGTTTGTGCGAGGGATGACGGAAACCGAGAAATGACGGCTTTATACGAGCGATCCTTGATTGGATTCTATCATTAATCCTGTTTTCCAAATTGTGGCTGTGGATCGTCGTGTTAAGTGTTAAGCAAATGAAAATAGTATAGAGAAAGCCTTCTCATCGCTTGCTTAAAACGTAACACATAAAACCTAAAACCAAGCTCCATCTAACAGTTTCAAACTACGACTGAGTACGAAAAAAATGGCAGATGTTTCAATCCGAAATGTCACGAAGAAATTCGCCAAGACCGAGGTGATTCACGGGATCAGCTGCGACATCCGCGACGGCGAGTTCATCGTCATCCTTGGGCCCTCCGGCTGCGGCAAGTCCACCCTGCTGCGCCTCGTCGCCGGCCTGGAAGAGATCAGCTCGGGGGACATCGCCATCGAGGGCCGGGTCGTCAACCAGCTGGAGCCCGCCGACCGCGATATCGCCATGGTCTTTCAGAACTACGCACTCTACCCTCACATGACCGCGTACAAGAACATGGCCTATGGATTGAAGATGCGCGGCATGGCCAAAGATGACATCGACCGCCGGGTTCGCAACGCTGCGAAGATCCTGGAATTGGACGCGTTGCTGGACCGCAAGCCGCGGCAGCTTTCGGGCGGCCAGCGCCAGCGCGTGGCCATGGGCCGCTGCATCGTCCGCGAGCCCAAGGTGTTCCTTTTCGATGAACCCCTCAGCAACCTGGATGCGAAGCTGCGGGTCCAGATGCGGCTTGAGATCCGCAAGCTCCACGAAGATCTCAAGATCACCAGCATCTATGTGACCCACGACCAGGTGGAGGCCATGACGCTGGGGGACCGGCTCGTGGTGATGGACAGCGGCTACGCCGCCCAGGTCGGCTCGCCGCTCGAGGTCTACGAACGGCCGGCCACCCTGTTCGTCGCCGGGTTCATCGGCTCTCCGGCCATGAATTTCCTTGAAGCGACTGTGAGCGAGGACGGGAGATCGGCCGTTCTGGGGAGGACTGTCCGGGTGCCACTGAACGGCGCTGGACTTCCCGCTTGGGCCCGCAAGAAGGTCATATTGGGAGTCCGGCCTGAACATCTGGAATTGCACGACGACCAGACGGGCGGCATCCGGCTCACCGTGGATCACGTCGAATTGCTCGGCGCCGACACTCTCGTGCACGGTCATTTCGGTGAGGGCAACATCCCCCTCACCGTCCGACTGCCCGACGTGCACCGTTTTGAAAAACAGGCCACGATCGGTCTATCCCTGCCGCCGGCGAAGCTGCACCTGTTTAATCCGGAAACGAAGAAGAGAATATGAACCCGTCCCTCAACCTGACCCGATTCCCCCGCCCTCTTCTCATCGGCCACCGGGGCTACCCGGCCCGATTCCCCGAGAACACACTGGCCTCCTTCCAGGGCGCCATGCAGGCCGGCTGCGACATGATCGAGCTGGACGTCACCCTGACCCGGGATCGCAAAGTCGTGGTCATCCACGACGACACCCTCAACCGCACCACGAACGGAAATGGAGCGGTCTCCAAGCACACGCTTGCGGAAATCAAGCAGCTGGATGCCGGCAGCTGGTTCGACCCACAATTTTCCGCGGAGCGCGTCCCCGAAATTGACGAACTGATCCAGCTGACCGCGAACCGGTGCCTGCTGAACATCGAAATCAAGACAAGCGCCTTTGAGGCAGACTACCCGGAAGACGCCATCGAGCGCCAAGTGGTGAAGCTGGTGAAAACAAGCCAGGCCATGGGCCGGGTCATCATTTCCAGCTTCGACTGG
>JBLMXM010000325.1:0-14288 GCA_050257775.1 Hyphomicrobiales bacterium | reverse complement strand
TTGTGGCAATCATAGGTGCCTTGACCATTGCGCAAATCCGGCATCTGGGCGAGGCGATCGACGTCATTTTGCGCGAGAACTACAGAAGCGTGCTAGCCTGCCAGGAGATGAAGGAGTCGCTCGAGCGCACCGACAGCGGGGTACTGTTCTCCTTCCTTGGAGCCGAAGTCGAAGGCCAGCGCCTGATCGATGCCAGCATGCAGCAGTTTTCGAAGGCCCTTGAGACGGAGATGAGCAACGTCACTCTTGCGGGTGAAGGCGAAAGGGCCCATCGCCTCCGCGAGCTGTATCACGACTATACGCGGCTGGTTCCGATCATCACGGATACCTCAAGGCCCCTGGAGGCGCGGCGGACGGAGTATTTTTCAAATCTTCTGCCCCTTTTCGGGCAGATCAAGGGGATAGCCCAGGAGATCCTGGAAATGAATCAGACCAACATGAGCGAGGCCAACGATGTTGCTCGCTCCCGCGCCGATTCCGCCCAACGGCGCATGACGATCGCCATTCTGGCATGTGCAGCGGTCGCAATTCTTTTCAGCATCCTGACCCAGCGCTGGATCCTGGACCCCATTCGTCGGTTGACTGAATCCGCCAACGAAATTCGCAGCGGCAATCTCGAGCTCGTGCTGGAGACCGATTCCCGGGATGAAATCGGCCAGCTTTCGGAAGCCTTCAATGCCATGGCCGAAGGCCTGCGCCACATTCGACGCAGTGAGCGCCGCGACCTGATGCGCACTCGAAAGGCCACCAGCGAGGTATTCAAGGCGCTTCCGGCCGCCATCGCGGTGCTCGACCTCGAAGAGCGCGTGGAAGTTTCCACCGAACCGGCAGAGAAATTTTTCGGCCTCAGGCCCGGGGTCCGGGTGCGCGACCTCGGCTACGAGTGGCTGACCAGCATGGTTCGGCGAGCCCATGATGAGGGCCGGGTGGTGGAAAATACCGGTCGGGACGCCGGCATCCAGGTCTTCCGGGACAATCGGGAGTACTTCTTCGCGCCCACGGTCGTCCCCATCCCGGCGGAAGCCCATCGGGAGGATATTTCCGGCACCGCGGTCATCTTGAGGGACGTGACCCAGGTGCGCGAGCAGCAGGAACTCAAGCGCAGCGCGGTGACGACGGTGTCCCATCAACTGCGCAATCCCCTGACCTCTATCCGCATGTCCATCCATCTGCTGCTCGAGGGCGCAATCGGCCCGCTGAACGAGAAGCAGACCGAGCTGCTGCTGGCCGCGCGGGATGAGAGCGAACGGCTGACCGGCATCGTCGAAGAGCTCCTGGATCTCGACCGCATGGAATCCGGGAAGACCTTGCTGGACATCGAACGCCTGTCGCCCCATGCGCTGGTGCAGGATTCACTGGAGCCCATGCTGGCAGAAAGCCGGGACAAGGGCATCGCCTTGATCAACAGCGTCCCTGACAACCTGCCGGAGGTACCGGGGGACGCCAAGCGGCTCCAGCATGTCCTGGCCAACCTTCTGTCGAACGCTTTGAGGTTCACCAGCCCCGGCGGCACCGTCACCATCAATGCGGAAGCAGACCACGGCCAGGTCTGCTTCACGGTGACGGACACGGGAATCGGGATACCGCCGGAGCATGTGAACCGCGTCTTCGACCCCTTTTACCGCGTGCCCGGGCGGGAAAAGCCCGCAGGGGTCGGGCTAGGCCTGGCGATCGTCAGGGAGATCGTCAAGGCCCACGGCGGCAGCGTCGGCCTGACGTCCGAGCCCGGCAAAGGATCGGCGTTCTGGTTTACTCTGCCGCAGGCCGAAGCTTTGACGGAAACAGCGTGATCGGAGGCTGAGCAGGAGATGGAAAATCGTGCCGACAGCTTTTTGCGGCTCGTTCGCAGGTCGCAGCGCGGCCGGCTCAAGATTTACCTGGGGTATGCCGCGGGGGTCGGCAAGACCTACCAGATGCTCCTGGAAGCCCAGCGCTTCAAGGAAGACGGCATCGAGGTTGTGGTCGGGCTGGTGGAAACCCACGGCCGGATCGAAACGGAATGCCTGCTGCAGGGCCTGGAGGTCATTCCCCGACGACGAATCGTATATCGCGGCATCGAGATACAGGAGATGGACCTCGGGGCGATCATGGCCCGGCGGCCCAGCGTCGTGCTGGTGGATGAACTGGCGCACACGAATGTCCCCGGCAGCCGAAACGCCAAGCGCTACCAGGATGTGGAGGAGATCCTCGCTGCCGGCATCCACGTGATATCCACTCTCAATGTCCAGCACCTGGAGAGCCTCTACGACACCGTTGAGCGGGTAACCGGGGTGAAGGTGCGCGAGCGCATACCGGATCGCGTCGTGGGGCAATCCGACCAGATCGTCAACGTGGACATCACCACGGAAGACCTGCGCCGGCGGCTCGAGGAGGGCAAGGTCTACACGACTGAGCGCATCGAAACCGCCCTCACGCATTTCTTCAAGCCGTCCAATCTGGAACAACTGCGGGAACTCACCCTGCGGGAGCTGGCCGCCCAGATCGACTCGCGTCGCCGCGCTCCGATGGCCGACGAGGTGCCCTCCAGCCCCGATCAGGTAATGACCTGCCTCAGCTCGCGCAGCCCGAACAGCGAGGCCCTCCTGCGGTATGCCTCGCGCCTGGCCGGCCGCCTGAACCGCAACTGGTACGCAGTCTATGTCCAAACCTCATCGGAAAGCCCGACCAAGATCGACGCCGAGACGCAGAGGGTGCTATCCGACACGTTAACCCTCGCCCAGCAACTGGGGGCAACCGTGTTCACCTATAAAGGGGATGATGTGGTCAAGACCCTTCTCCAATTTGCGAAGGAATACCGCGTGGGCCACATCGTGGTCGGGCGCAGCGGACGCAAACAGCCGCTGTGGCAACGGCTGACCGGAAAGGCGAATCTCATTCAGCGCCTGGTGGAGGAAGCCAGGGGGATCACCGTCGTGGTCCTCGACACACGCGAGGTCGGAACCGGCGCGGTCGCCCGGGTGGAAGGCGCCGTCCTGGACACGGGCCAGGCGGTCCGGCCTCAACCGGAATCAACGCCGGCCAGCTTTTTTCCTGCCCGCGTCGCGGTGCTGCTATGGCACGAACCCATGGAGAAGGAAGCGGCCATGCGGCAGCTTCTCTCCGCCTGCTGCCGGGACAACAAGCAGGTGTCGGAGCAGGCGGCCTGGCAGGCCTTGATCCAGCGGGAGCAGCAGGGATCCACCTTTCTGGGGGAGGACGTGGCGCTGCCCCATGCCCGGCTGCCCGGTTTGGAAGCGGCCGTGGTCGGGATAGGGGTCGCCAAGCAGGGGGTCAGTGAACCATCAACCGGCAAGTCGGTGCGCGTGATGTTCCTGCTGCTGACGCCCATGGCGCCACCGGAAGTTCATGTCAGGCTCTTGAGCCGAATCAGCAAGCTGGCGCAGCTCCCGATGCTGCGCCAGGAGCTGGCGGATGCCCGCAACGCGGAGGACGCGGCCCGTCTTCTGGAAGAACACACGGCGGCCTTGGAGCGTCAGGCCGCCGCTCCGGCAGCCCATAACCCGGGATGACCGTACGCCTGGAGCACGTTGTGTTGAATCTAACAGGTCTGCGACTGAAGTGGATGGAATCGCGGAGGCTAACGGCATGAAGGCAGCGGTTCTGGTCGCGCTGAATCTGGTCCTCGTCGGGCTTTTCGTATTCCTCCTGAGAAAGCGCGATTTTCTGACCTACTACAAATCCGGCCGCTTGTGGCTCACCTGGCTGGGCATCGGCATCATCACCCTGATGGATGAGTTCACATCCATTTTCTACGTGCCGGCCGAGTCCTACCGGTTTATCGGATCGAGCGCCATCATCTTCATCGCCCTGACCAGCCTTCTAATCCGCTTTCTGAGTACGCGGTTTGTGGAAATCGCCGAAATCCTGGAGCACCACGGGCTGATCGGCGGTGGGGTCTATTCTTTCTCTTATCTCGTGCTCGGCCCCGTCGTGTCTTTTGTGGCGGTTTCATCGATCATGGTGGACTACATTCTCACCGCCTGTATTTCGGCGGTGAGCGCCGTGCTGAACGCCTCTTCCTTTTTCCCTTTTATCTCCGATTCTCCGGTCCTGGTCATGTCTCTGGTCCTCGGGGCGATCTGGTTTATCGCCGGTCTGAACATCCTCGGCATCCGTGAAAATGTCCGCTTCACCTTCGCCATCTTCATCTTTGCCGCCCTCGTCATCCTGAATTTGATTGTCTCCGGTTTCATCGACCTGGATCACGCCGCCATCACACAAATCAGGCTGTCCGGACGCCATGCCATGGCCTCCCTGCAAGGCGAATCATGGCTGGGAACTTACGACAGTTTCATCAAGAACATCGCTTTCTGTATCCTGGCCTATTCGGGAATCGAGTCCGTCATCCAAACCGCCGGCTTCGTTGAAAACTGGCGTTCGATCAAAAAGGCTTATGTGTTTCTGGCTTTAACGGTGGGCATCGTCACTCCGCTGGTTGCGGTCTTGGCCCTGTCGGCCCCGATCAATTTCCCGGAGCACGAGGGCGACCTGATAACCTACTTTGCAACTCTTGTGAACGGAGTCGGATTCGGCGTGGTCGTGGCCGTGCTGGCCAGCTTCACCCTGCTCATGGCCGTGAACACCGCCTTTGTGGCCTCGAGCGAGCTGATCGAAAAGGTGGCCCACCGCTACGGCTTCCACTGGATCATCGCCACCAACCGGAGAAATTCCCTCTATCGCATCCATGTTATGGACGCGGTCCTCTTTTCCGCCATCGTTCTCGTCACCAGCGGAAGCCAGCAGATTCTGGCCGACATGTATGCCATCGGGCTGGTGGCGAGCTTTTGCATCAACATGGGGTCTTTGATCATCTATCGCTACTTCATGGGCACCAAGGAGGTGATCCCGTATTCGACCAGCCGAATCGGAACCCTGTTCCTGTTCGTTATCCTGACGAGCTGCTTTGGGTTTCTGGCGTGGGACAAGCCCCACGGCACCGCCCTGTGGGGGACCCTGACATGTGTGGTGCTGGCCTCCGGCATCGTGGTGGCCAAAAAGCGCTGGCCGGAACGAGCTCAGGTCGAGCAGGCCGAAAACGAAATGAACATGATTCTTTACCTCGCCGAATCCTCAAGCCGGCAATTGCATATCTACTTCAGCCGCCCGCGGGAAAGTTCCTCGGTGCCGCCCGATGAAAATGAGGCGTTTGTGAGTTTTTTCTCACCGCGTCAGGGCATTCCGGCCAAAGCCGGTGCCAACCACTTCCGCTTCCCGATCGGCAAAACCGGTCTCTATCAGCGCATGGTCGCATTTCTGAAGGTGGTTGAATACGAGCTTTCGGACCGGTCCATCACGGTTCATTTCGGCTGGCCGATGTCGTCATGGTCGGATCGGCTCGCCATCGGCGTGATGGTGTTTAACCTGATGAGGCTGCCCAGGATTTTCCCGAATTTTAATTTCGACATAAGGTACGCACCCCGGGTCCCTGGCGTACCGGATCCTGCCTAGGAGGCGGCATGCCAGACGATATTGACAGAAAGGTCCGACCGCTGAATGCCCGCGACGCGCAGGCGAACGGCTTCACGGAAGATACGGAACGGATGGAAGCGGCCGCAACCCACGTGCGACCCAAGTCGATCTTTGCTCGCGCCCGGCTGTTATGGGCTGCCCTGGGGTTGGCCGCCGTTTTGCTCCTCATACTCTTGTACTATTGGAACACTCCCCTGGAATTCCAGAATGTTCCGCAGATCATGACGCAGAAACTCGAAACCCTGTCCACCCTGAGAATCAACTTCCTGAAATCGATCGAGGCCGAGAAGCTTGCCGTGATGGCGGAAACCGACGAGGCATCCCTTGCGTTCGCCGACGAATCCCGCAGGGCTGGCGAAGCCGTGGGCGCCGATCTCCAAGAGCTGTCCCGTCTGATCGGCCTGCAGCCGGTGACGGATGAGTCGAGATTGCTCCAGGAATTCGAGGCCGCCTGGGGGCAGGTCCGCAAAATCGACCGGATGATTCTCGATCTTGCGGTTCAAAATACCAACCTCAAGGCCTCCAGATTGTCCTTCAGCAAAGGGCGCGAGGCGGTCGAGGAGTTCGAAAATGCGCTGAACGCATTGACCCGGGACGTGACGGATGTGCAGCTCATCCGAGCAGCCTCTAACGCGCTCGCGGCGGAACTTGAAATCTACACTCTGCACGCGCCTCACATTGCAACGCCGGATGATGCAGAAATGAGCCGGATCGAGCAGGTCATCCATGCCAAGGAGGAGGTCGTTCGCCGTTCACTGGAGCGCCTGGAACGCCTGGCACCTGCCGGGAAACAGGCTTATGTGAACGAAGCCATGGCGGCCCATCGCGAATTTATGGCGGTAACCCAAACCGTGATCGCGTGGTCGCGAGAAAACACGAATGTCACCTCGCTCAACATCTCATTGGTCCGAAAGCAAAAGGCGACCGCCCTGTGCGAGGTCGTGCTGAAACAGCTTCACGATGTCTTTAAGCGACAGGCCTTCACAGCCACCCGTTAACAGCGGTTTCCACTCCCCGCTGAGTTTCGGCACCGATCGCACCTGACGGCTGCGGCCAGACGCTGCAGCAATAGATAGGAGGCTACCCGTGGACAAAAAACATGCTCTCGTTGTCGACGACGAAAAGAACATCCGCCTGACGTTTTCCGAGACCTTGGCGCAGATGGGCTTTGACACCCGGACGGCATCGGACGGGCCGGAGGCGATGGCCAAACTCCAGGATGCGGAATTCGCTTTGGCCCTCCTGGATCTCAGGATGCCCGGCATGAACGGGATCGAGGTGTTGCGCCGTGTCCGGCAGGGGCACCCCAAAGTGCGCGTCATCATGATCACCGCTCACGGGACGATCGAGTCCGCCGTCGAGGCCATGAAGTCGGGCGCTGTCGACTTTATTCAAAAGCCCTGCACACCGGATGAGATCCGCACGCTGGTCGGCAAGGTCATGGAACGGGAAACCATCGATGAGTCGAAAGCGAAAGACTACCCGACACTGATGGAGCTCTGCAAACGCCATGTGACCGACAGCCGACTGGAGGACGCCAAGGCCGTTGCGCAAAAGGCATTGGCGCTGGATCCCGGGCGGCCCGAGGCGTACAACCTGCTGGGCGCATTTCAGGAATGCCGGGGGGAGTGGGCCGAGGCCCAAAAGTATTATCGCGCAGCCCTGGAAATCGACCCCGGCTTCAAACCGGCCAAGGCAAACTTGGAACGAACGGCCTCATTGCATAAGGCCGGGAAAATAGAGCTCTGGCGATGACAGCGACAGTAAAACAAATATCATGCTGAAAATTGTCGATCCAAAAAAAATACCACTTTGTGATATTTTATACTTGACAAAATCGGTAGGAAAGAGCATTGTAAGGCCAGGATCATGATTTGCCCTCATGATTCTCTCCTCCGTGCAGGTGTTGTTGACGACCTTTTCCCGCCTACTGCCCGTTGTCAACGTTGCTCCTGCACCTCCTTCGAAGAGGGCGGCCTCGATCGTGCCATCACGGGGCCGCCCTCTCTTTCCCCAGAAATTATCTCAAGAGTGCATCCGACGTTCGATGACCCCGCCGGGCCGTGGGATTCCACCCTTCTGAAAAATGCTCGCCACCTGCCGCCAGGCTCAATCGCGTCTCAGGGGAGGGCCAGATGGATATGTCAACCTGATCGAGACCATCATTGAACAGTTGAGCCGGGTGCTGATGCAGCGGGATAACGTCAGGGTGTTAACCCGCTATTCGAGAGGAGGGGTCACTTTGCACATTTGATTCGATTGTGATAGAAATGCCAATAACCATGTGAGGGATTGAAAGTCCTCGTCCAGGCGTTGAAGGTTTTCCCCATTATAGAGGCTGGGTCGAAAACCTTTTTGCTTTTGAAAGCCTCCGAAAGGGTTATGCCATGCTGTACGAAAAGGAAGCCTTGCGGTACCATCGGGAGCCCCGCCCGGGCAAGATCGAAGTCGTACCCCTTAAGCCGTGTCTCACCCAATCGGATCTCAGCCTGGCGTACACGCCAGGGGTGGCGGTCCCCTGCCTCGAAATCCAGAAGAACCCCAGCCTGGCTTACGAGTACACTTCCCGCGGCAACCTGATCGCCGTTATCACCAACGGCACCGCCGTGCTGGGGCTCGGAAACATCGGGCCACTGGCGGGAAAACCGGTCATGGAGGGCAAGGGGGTTCTCTTCAAGCGGTTTGCCAACATCGACGTGTTCGACATCGAGATCGACACGAGCGACCCGGACGAGTTCATCCGCACGGTCAAGGCGCTGGAGCCGAGCTTCGGCGGCGTCAACCTGGAGGACATCAAGGCGCCGGACTGCTTCTACATCGAGGAGGAGCTCACCCGGCGGATGAGCATCCCCGTGTTTCACGACGACCAGCACGGCACGGCCATCATTTCGGCGGCCGGCCTCCTGAACGCCGCTGAGTTGACGGGCCGCCGCATGGAGGATATGCGCATCGTCATCAACGGTGCCGGTGCGGCCGGAATCGCCTGTGCCAAGCTCTACACCCGATTCGGCGTCCGGAAGGACAACATTATCCTGGCCGACTCCAAGGGAGTGGTCTACAAAGGCCGTCGAGAAGGAATCAATCGGTACAAAGAGGATTTTGCCGCCGACACCGCCATGCGCACCCTCGAGGAGGCGGCGGAAGGCGCGGATGTGCTCGTCGGGCTTTCGGTCAAAGGCGCCTTCACCCCGGCCATGCTGGCCCGCATGCGGGATAAGCCCATCATTTTTGCGCTGGCCAACCCCGAGCCTGAAATTGATTATTTCAGCGCCAAGGCTTGCCGTCCGGATGCCCTGGTCGCCACCGGCCGATCCGATTTCCCCAACCAGATCAACAACGTGCTCGGGTTTCCCTACATCTTTCGCGGTGCGCTCGACGTTCGGGCCACCAAGATCAATGACGCCATGAAAATGGCCGCGGTCCGGGCCCTGGCAGAACTTGCCCGTGAGGATGTGCCTGACGCCGTAATCCGTGCGTACGGTGGACAGCCCATCCGGTTCGGACCGGATTATCTCATCCCGAAACCCTTCGATTCACGCGTGCTTCTCAAGGTTGTTCCGGCCGTGGCCGAGGCCGCCATCAGCAGCGGTGTCAGCCGGCACCAACCGCCCACCGGCGCGGCCTACGCGCAGCAGTTGGAGAAGCTTCTGGGACCGGAACGCGAGGTGATGAGCAAGCTCTCCAGCAGCGCCCAGCAACTGCCCAAGCGCATCGTCCTGCCTGAGGGCGATCACCCCGTCATCCTGCGCGCGGCTCATTTCGCGGCCAAGCAGGGCATCGCCCATCCCCTGCTGCTGGGGAAGCCCGATCAGATCCAGGCCTTGGCGGCCAGCCTGCACATCCCCCTTGACGGATTGGAAATCCTAGACCCTGAAGCAACGCCCCATTTCGACGAATTCGCCCATCGGCTCTTCGAGATGCGCCAGCGCAAAGGCTGGACCCTGGCCGAGTGCCAGTCCCAGCTGCGGAGCCCTTATATCTTCGGCGCCATGATGGTCCGGGAAGGCCTGGTCGACGGACAGGTGCACGGCATCTCCCAGAGCTACCCCAATGCCATCCGCCCCGTTCTCCAGGTGATCCCGCTGCGGCCGGGCGTGTCGACCGTGGCCGGGCTCTATCTCATGCTGTCCAAGAATCACACGCTGCTCTTTGCCGACTGCACGGTGAATGTCGATCCCAGGGCCGAGACCCTTGCGGAAACCGCGGTTCTAGCTGCGGAAATGGCGGATTTCTTCGGCATGGAACCCAGGATCGCCATGCTCTCATTCTCGAATTTCGGCAACGCCCGCCATGCCTTGTCGGCCAGGGTGGCCCAGTCGGTGGAAATCGCTCGAAGACGCAAACCGGATCTCGTGATCGACGGTGAAATGCACGCCGATACCGCACTCCTGGAAGGCAAGCTCACACGAATGTTCCCCTTCAACCGGCTGGGCGGGCCAGCCAATGTCCTGATTTTTCCCGACCTCAACTCGGGCAACATCGCTTACAAGCTTTTGGAACAGGTGGGAGGCGCCACAGCCGTCGGCCCCATGCTGATCGGATTGAGCAAACCGTTTAATGTGCTGCAGCGCAACACGGACATGGAGAACGTGGTGAACGTCATCACCATAACCGTGGTGCAGGCCGGCTATCTCGACTTCAGCAAGCCGCCGGCATGACCCAAGAATGGTCAGGCGAGCATTCCGTTCTAGCGGCCGGGTAGATTGACGGAAAAGCCCCTGGCCTTGGGCATCCAGGGCAAGCCCAACCGGCGGGACAGCTTAACACTCGGTCCGACATATTTCACAATTCTACTACGTCCGGCAGGATTGGTCCTAAATTATTGGACCGGCAACTAAATATGCCAAATTGCGGCGTCTCACGAACAGGCGGAGCGGGGTGCCCGCCGCGGCAAGCCACAACCATACGCTCATCGAACCTGCGCACGGCAGCCAGCCCGCTTCATTCCAACCCGGACAGCCCCTGAGGACCGGTTCCCACGGAGCCGCCGACCGTCTCTGCCTGTCTGCGGCACCCTCTAGACGGCTGGGGGGCGTGGCAGAATCACCTGGAGAATTGGTTGCGGCTCGCCGCGGCGGGCACCCCGCTCTGCCTGCGCCCGAACACGAGTTGGCATATCTAGTTGCCAGAGTAATAACCCGGCGAGCCCCTTCCTCCATGTGGAAGAGAAAGGGTACCGGCTATTCCAGGAGGCAGCTGGAGAGGCACTGCTTGTAACCGTTTTCGCATTGATACCGACCCCGCCCGCTGGCCTCGCAGTCCTGAAGGACGCGTATGCACTTTCGGGAACAATCGCGTTCGGATTTTTTTTGGTCTTCCATGGCTTAAACCTCCTCTCCGCTGTCGGCTTGAATCCACCCGCCCCGCTCGTCCACCGGGCGGCGGCGGTCATAACGCATGCTCGGTTGCCATCGCATCAGACCGGCGACCGCTCCGCTCCCTCCGGCCACGACCGGCACTCCCAGCGGCGTTGAATCAGCCGGTAAAAGACGATTTCGTACAATGCCGCCAAGCCGAACACCACATAAATCATGCGGCTGATTGGGCTCATGGGACCGAAGACCTCCTCGACCGGGTTGAAACCGAAAAAGCCGATTGCCCCCCAGCACAAGCCCCCGAGCGCCAAAATAACCGCCGCGAAGAGATCAATCCCCTTCATGCAACCATCACTTTAGTATCTCACGGCGTCCCCCGTTTAACCGAGACCCATCCTCCTCCTGTTCAGGCCACGTTGAATTCAATTCCCTGGGCCAGCGGCAGCTTACGGGACCAGTTGATGGTACAGGTCTGCCGCCGCATGTAGGCCTTCCAGGCGTCCGAGCCGGCTTCACGCCCGCCGCCGGTGTCTTTCTCGCCGCCGAATGCCCCGCCGATCTCGGCCCCCGAGGTGCCGATGTTGACGTTGGCGATCCCGCAGTCGCTTCCCCGGGTGCTGAGGAACGTTTCCGCCTCCACCAGGTGGTTGGTGAAAATAGCCGAAGAAAGTCCCTGCGGCACGGAATTCAAATCTGCCAAGGCCTCCTGAAGGGTACGGAACCGCATCAAGTAGAGAATCGGCGCAAAGGTTTCTTCACGCACGATCGGCAGGTTCGCGGCAGCTTCGGCGATGCAAGGGGCGACGTAGGTTCCCGTGTCGAACAGGCCGCCGGACAGCACCTGGCCGCCATAAAGGATTTTCCCGCCCTGCTCTCTGAGGCGCTGAAGAGCGGTCTGCATGGCGCCGACCGCCTCGGAATCGATGAGCGGCCCCATGTGGACGCCGTCTTCACGGGGATCCCCGATGCGGATCTGCCGGTAGGATCTCAGCAGGGCTGTGCTCAGGTTTTCGAACATGTCCGTATGGACCAGCACCCTTCGAATGGTCGTGCAGCGCTGCCCCGCGGTGCCGACGGCGCCGAACACGATCGCCCGGGCGGCCAGATCGAGATCCGCGCTGGGGGTGACGATGACCGCATTGTTGCCTCCCAGTTCAAGGATGGTCCTCCCCAGGCGCGCCCCCACTATCGATGCCACTCGCCGGCCCATCCTCACGCTGCCCGTGGTCGAGATCAGGGGAATCCGCCCATCGTTGATCAGCGCCTCGCCTATCGATGCCCCGGGCCCGACGACCAGGTTCAGGATGCCGTCGGGCAGATCGTTGTTCTTCAGCACAGACCAGACAAGCTTCATGGCAGCCACGGCGCTGAGCGCCGCTTTCGAAGATGGCTTCCATATTACGGTATCCCCGCACACCATGGCGATCAGGGCATTCCAGGCCCACACCGCCACAGGGAAATTAAAGGCGGTAATCACTCCCACCGGCCCCAGCGGATGCCATTGCTCAACCATCCGGTGCTCCGGCCGCTCGCTCGGCATGCTGGCACCGTAGAGCATGCGGGACTGGCCCACGGCGAAATCCGCCATGTCGATCATTTCCTGGACTTCGCCTTCAGCCTCGGCCCGGATCTTCCCGACTTCAAGACTGACGATCTCCGCCAACTCCTTTTTGTTGTGGCGCAGCACCTCCCCGATTTGTCGGACCACCTCCCCCCGCTTCGGGGCCGGCACCGACCGCCAGGTCTCGAACGCCTGGATCGCCCGGGCAACGACGTTCTGATAGTCCTCTACCGTAGCCGTTCGCACAACCCCCAGCGGCTGCAGGTCGATTGGAGACACGACGCTGAGCGCAGGGCCGCTTGCCCAGGTCTGCGAACCCGAACCGGCGCCGAGTTGATCGCCCCGCAGGCCCAGCCTGTCAAGGAAGGACCGGCCCCACCCGGCTGCAGGCGCCCCGGCCCGGTCTTGGCGCCCGGCGCTCATCCGCTCGACACTCTCATGGATAGCTGAACCCTTGCCCGTAAGTGTTTCCTCCCACTGCCCTTTCATTGGGCCTCTATCTGATTCGCCGGCTCCTTCATGAAAACCTGCTCCCGGTCCATCCGACTGTTTGCAATGCCGGGCCAACCCGGAGCCGCCACACTCCGTCAATCGTATCCGGCCGGCGCCACCATCACATCATCCACCTGGACCTTTTCTACCCCGGGAATTCTGCCGAGGACGGCCGGGATGCGTCCCTTGTCCTCATGCCTGAAGATCACGCCGGAAATGTGCACGACCCCCTTTTCCGGCATCTCGACCCTCAGGCCGGCCGGGCGAAGATCCGTCTCTCTGAGGGCGGCCTCGATCCTCTTGGTTTTCGACAAGCGCTCAAGCGCTTCGAGGGCGTAACTGCTGCAGGCTTTCAATTCGGGGGAACGGGCCAGGTCCATAATGAGCTGGGCGGCCCTCTCCGCGCCGACCTTGTCGGGATTGATGCACAGATCATAGAGCGATGGGTCGTCCCAGTCCCGGTCAAACGCGTAGCGGAAAAAGCCTTTCTTACGGTTGTCGCTCTGACGGATCACCTTCCGTGCGGCTTCCGGGGACAGGTTCATCTCATGAATCAGCGCATGAATGCGGTTCTCCTCGCGCGTCGTCACCAGCACATGCGTGGCGCAACCGAATTCTTGGAGCAGCATCTGGCTGCCGTGCCCAAGGATGACCCCTTCCCCGCGCCGGGCCGCCTCATAAACCACCGATTCCATCAGCTCCAGGTACATTTCGGGCTTGTCGCCCAGGATGCGATCGAACCAGTCCGGGGCTTTTTCCCGGAATCCCTTGAGGTTCTCCTCGCTGAGCCCCATCCGGATGGCTTCTGCCCTGAGCCGGGAATCGTCATAGAGATCGGTGCCGAGGCCCTCGGCAACCCGCCGCGCGATGTCCAGCCCGTTGCAGCCCATGGTTTGGGTAATAGTCACCAGTGACATCTTTACCTCCTTCCATGCCGGAATACCTGAAGGCGGCTGATGCCCACTGCGCCCGGGCCGCCTTTCCATGGAAGCACCCGCGCCGCTGGTGCAGCCGCAGGTTCCTTTCGGCGCCAGCCGGATTCAAGCGCCAGGCCGGTCAGTGTATGCTCCGGTAGACCTGGCGGTAGTCGGCATAGAGATCGTGAACGCGATGTTTGAGCTCCTTGATCTTCTTTGAAACAGCCGCATCCGACCAGCGCGGCTCGCTGATGGAAAACAGCGCGTTGCTGAGATCATCAATCACATGCTCGGTGGCCGCGCACCATTCGTCCGTGCATTTCCCGGCCATCTGTTTGGCCTCTTTGATGTCGGCGTCCAGCAAACGCAGAGATTTCTCCAGCGACTTGGTAAATGCGCCCCATGCGGCTTCCATTTCCGAATAAATTTCATTTCTCGGCATAGACATGACACACCTCCTTATTGCCGGGTCACCGTCCGCTATCTGCGGCGGCGACCCGCTGGCCCTTGGCCATCCCCCTTAGCGATAGTCGT
>JBLMXM010000324.1:0-3737 GCA_050257775.1 Hyphomicrobiales bacterium | reverse complement strand
CTCTGGCGGTGGTTATCAGGTCCATGGGGGTGCTTCGCTCCTTAATTCGGTGATCTCCAGTGCGGCCGCATGAAAACGCATCAATTATTCTTTCACGTTATTTTTTCTTTTTCAACTGGTCGGCGACCGCTTGGGCGGCTTTTTTCGCCGCTTCCGGGTCGCCGAGGTAGTAGCTGCGGAGGGGTTTCAGGTCGTCGCTCAATTCGTAGACCAAAGGGATGCCGGTCGGTATGTTGAGCTCCAGGATGTCCCTTTCCGAGATGTGGTCGAGGTATTTGACCAGGGCCCGCAGGCTGTTGCCATGGGCCGAGATGATCACCCGCTTGCCGGATTTCACGGTCGGCGCGATGGTGTCGTGCCAGTAGGGCAGGAAGCGCTCGACGGTGTCCTTCAGGCATTCCGTGAGCGGAAGCTCTTTCGGCCCCAGGTTCGCGTAACGGGGATCGCGGCCGGGAAAGCGCGGGTCGTCCGCCGTGAGTTCCGGGGGGCGGACGTCGTAGCTGCGGCGCCAGAGCATGACCTGGTCCATCCCGTGGCGCTCGGCGGTTTCGGCCTTGTTGAGCCCCTGCAGCGCACCGTAGTGTCGTTCGTTGAGCCGCCAGCTCAAATCGACCGGTATCCACATGAGGTCCATCTGCTCCAGCGCGAGCCAGAGGGTCTTGATGGCCCGGCTGAGCACCGATGTGAAGGCCACATCGAACACATAGCCTTCTTTTTTCAGGATGCGTCCGGCCTCGATGGCCTCCTGCACGCCTTTTTCGGTCAAGCCAACGTCGGTCCAGCCGGTGAACCGGTTTTCCTTGTTCCACAGGCTTTCGCCGTGTCGTAGCAAAACCAGCTTCATCATGGGATCCTCCTTCGGTTCTTAAGCCCTGCGTAGGCGTCCACCCCTGTGAATTATCAATTATATTAATTCTTGCTTTCGGATCGCACTTAATATAAGGTAATAATCTCATTTACTTTTACCTAACACTACGGGGTGTTGTCAATCGTCCGCGGCGCAGGCCGCGGATGTTTAATTGCAGGGTACGGTTCCAACCGTCCCTGTGCATAGAAGCGGAGGCGGTTTCATGGCAGTCGACCAGTTGCCCGACAACGAACCGATCGCGGTGGCGCCCAAGGAACGCAGACCGATTCTGGCAGCGATTTTCAACCCCTTCGGCCGCTTCGGCATTGAGCTCAACAACACTCTGGGCGCCATGGCCATCTTCCTGGTCCGGGCGTTCGCACAGATTTTCCACTACAAGCAGATTTCCGAAATCATCAACCAAGTCTACTTCATCGGGGCCAAGTCGGCCAGCATCGTAGCCCTGGTGGGTTTTTTCACGGGCATGGTGCTGGGCCTGCAGCTGTACTATGTGATGAACAAGTTCGGCGCGGTCGGGTTTCTGGGAACCGCCGTATCCCTTTCTCTGATCCGGGAACTGGGGCCCGTGCTGACCGCCATCATGATCACGGCCCGGGCCGGCTCGGCCATGACCGCCGAGATCGGCATTCAGCGCATTTCGGAGCAGATCGACGCTCTCTACACCATGCGCGTGGACGCGCTTGGGTATCTCATCAGCCCGCGCATTGCCGCCGCGTTGATCAGCTTTCCGATCCTGACGGCGTTTTTCGACCTGATCGGGATCCTGGGGGGCTACCTGAGCGGTGTCGTTATCATGGGCGCCGATTCCGGAGCCTACCTCTACCGGATCGATGCCAGCGTGGAGTGGGTGGACGTGCGGGGCGGTTTCATCAAGTCGATCGTGTTCGCGGTGCTGGTGATCACCATCTGCTGCTTCCAGGGCTACTTCACGCACATGCGCAAGGACAGCTACGGTTCCAAGAGCGTGAGCCTGTCCACCACCTCGGCCGTGGTGATTTCCTGTGTCATGATCCTGGTTTCGGACTATGTGGTCACCTCCTTTCTGTTGTAGGGGGTAAAAACAGACTGAAGACTGAAGAGTGAAGGCTTGTTTTTTTACTTCAGCCTTCCGCCCAAAACCTAAACACCTGAGCAGCCAGCATGGAACGAGAGCCCCTGATCGAGTTTCGCAACGTAACCAAGACCTTCGGCGAGCGGACGATCCTGGACGGCGTCAACTTCAAGATCTACGAAGGGGAGGTCACCACCATTATCGGCTTGAGCGGCACGGGCAAGAGTGTGACGCTCAAGCATATCATCGGCCTTCTCAAACCCGACAGGGGCGAGATCCTGTACCAGGGCAAACCCATCAACCGGATGAGCCGCCAGGACTGGAACGGGTACATCGGCCGGATCAGCTACATGTTCCAGAACAACGCCCTGTTCGATTCGATGACGATCTTCGAAAACGTTGCCCTGCCTCTCAAGCGGACCACCCGGCTCAGCCGCAAGGAGATCGAACAAAAGGTCATGACCCGGATCAACCAGACCGAGCTGACCGAGGTCGCCCACAAGTACCCCTCGGAAATATCCGGCGGCATGCAGAAACGTGCGGCCCTGGCCCGGGCGCTGGTGACCGACCCGCAGATCGTGCTCTTCGATGAGCCGACCACCGGCCAGGACCCGATCCGCAAGAACGCCATCCTGGGCATGATCGCCGAAAACAAGAAGAAATTCGGCTTCACCGCCATTCTCATCAGCCACGAGATCCCCGATGTGTTTTTCATCTCCAACCGCATCCTGGCCCTGTGGGATAAAAAGATCGTCTTCGAAGGCACCGCGGAGGAACTGGAGAACTTCAACCACCCGTTCCACGATGAAATTCTCCAGAGCCTGGAGAGCCTGCAGGAGGACATCACCGGGCTTTACTCGAGCCGGCATTTCAAGATCCGCTACCAGACCGAGCTGGCCCGGCGGGGGGCGGACGAATCCTACGCCGTGCTGATGTTCGGCTTCGACAACATGGACGAGGTCAGCGAGTCCATCAGCCATGATGCGGCCCAGCAGACGCTGCGCTCCCTGGGCAATTACATTCGCAAGCATTTCGGGGCCGTGGGCGGCTTTTCCACCCGGCAGTCGATCAACGAGTTCGCCACGATCCTCCCCTTTTCCGATCTGGAGGAGGCCCGGCGCATCCTCGAGAAGTTCACCGCCGATTTCCGGGAGCACGGCATGTGCGAGCTGGAAGAAACCTTCCGGCAAGAAATCCCTCCGGACCAATGCTTTGATTTCGTGATTTCGGTGGGGATGGCCCAGGGCAAGCCGCAGGTCGAAATCGAATCGGTCATGGAATTCGCGCGGTTTGACAAGAAACCCATCGCCAAGTTCCAGTGCGGCACGCGGAGGTGATTTGGCATGCAAAAGTATTCAAAGGAAACGGTAGTCGGCATTTTTGTGGTGATCGGCCTGGTCTGCATCGGCTACATGTCCATCCAGCTCGGAGACCTCGGGCTGTTCGAGGACAATACCTATCCGCTGATCGCGCGCTTCAGCAAGGTGACGGGCTTGAGGAAGGGCAGCGTCGTCAACATGCTCGGCTTGGAGGTCGGACGGGTGGGCAAGTTGAGCATGGACCAGGACAAGCAGCAGGCCGTGGTGGAGCTGCGGATCGACAAGGGGATCAAGGTCTATGACGATGCCATCGCCTCGATCAAGACCGAGGGTCTCATCGGCGACCGTTATGTGAGCATCGATCCCGGCGGCAGCGGCGAGCTGCTCAAACCCGGGGACACCATCATCGAGACCCAGGCGCCCACGGACATCATGGACCTGGTCAGCAAGTATGCCTTCGGCGACGTCAAGAAGTAGCGGCTGACGGCGGCGTAAAAAA
>JBLMXM010000323.1:0-17923 GCA_050257775.1 Hyphomicrobiales bacterium | reverse complement strand
CGAACATGTGACCGTTGAAGTGAACGCCTGTGAAGGCGAATCCTGCGTTGAGCCGCCGGTTACGGGCGGCTGAACAGGTAAATCCGTCTAAAAACAACCGGGGCGACCTTGGCATAGCGGTCGCCCCTGATGTTTTTTGCAGTTTTTCATCAGGTGGGTTTCCGGAGGGTGGGGAGCTGCGCCATCCGAGGGGATGGGGGACAAAAGTTCTTTTCCTCTGGGAACGGCTTTCAGCCTCGAGGATCGCGGCCCGAACGCCCCTGCCATGCTCAGAACGCCTACCCTGTTTCTTAATTCAGAACGGAATTCTGTCGCCAGCCATAGTTCTACGGCTAATCTCCGGGAACAGGCGACTGAATGCAGGAGTCGCCTTCACAGCCGTTCACTTCAACGGTCACGTGTTCGAGCTCGTCGAATTCCGATAGCAGCTCTTTATAATGTTCGGGCGGTTGCGGATGATGGGTGACGACCGACAGGATAACCGAAAGGCTCTTGGCGCCGACCCTCCAGACGTGGATGTCGGACACCCGGTTGTCGGATTCCGCCTCGATCCGGCCCACAATGTCGGACACGAGCTGCGGGTCCACGTCGCGGTCGAGCAGGATTCGCCCGGTGTCCATCAGCAGCCCGTAGGCCCACCGGATGATGATCAGCGCGCCGACCATCCCCATCGACGGGTCCATCCACACCCAGCCGAAAACCTTGCCGGTCATCAGGGCCACGATCGCCAGAACTGAAGTGAGGGCGTCGGCCAGCACGTGCAGGTAGGCTGCCTTGAGATTATGATCGTGGTGGCGCCCTTTCACGTGGTCGTCGGCGTGAGCTTGTGAATGCCGATCCTGAAGCATGAAGGCGCTGATCACATTGACAATGAGGCCCACCACGGCCACCCCGATGGCCTGGTTGAAACGGATGGCCTGGGGCGAGATCAGCCGTTGCGTCGATTCGAAAGCCATGATGATCGCCACCACAGCGAGCACCATGGCGCTGGCAAATCCTCCGAGCTCACCGACCTTTCCGGTGCCGAACGTGAACCGGGGGTTGTCGGCATGCCGGCGGGCAAAGTAATATGCCAGGGCCGTGATACCCAGGGCCACGGCATGAGTGCCCATGTGCCAGCCGTCCGCCAGAAGGGCCATAGAGCCGTATGCCAGGCCGGCGCCGATTTCGACCACCATCATGACCAGCGTCAAGGCGATCACCCGGTGGGTGGATCGCTCGCCGTGGCTCTGATCCGTGTGAAACCGGTGCGCGTGCTGCCAGCGATGGAGCGTGTAACGATGCATTGAGAATACCGGCGGCTTCGGATGAAGCCTTATGGATTGAAATATCCTGCACAGTCCTGGACATCGTGTCCTTGCAGGATTGTACTGTAATTTAAGTTGTGAAATTCTGCAATCAACCGCGTATAGGAGGTTTAAGATGGAAGGCATCGAGATTGCGGCCAAGTTGATGGAACTCTCGGCTGTGACCGCCCCCAAGAGCAAAGGGGTAAGTTTTGTACAGACACAGATCCTTACAGGGGAGGCTCTTCAGAGGCTTGCGGATGAAATGATCCGTTTCGGCGAGCGCACCGGCAAGAAAGACTTCGACCGCGACGCCAAGGGGGTTGCCCGCTCCGGGGCTGTGCTGTTGATCGGGCTGAAGGATTCCAAGGCAGTCGGGCTTGACTGCGGGGCCTGCGGCCATCCGGACTGTAAGAGCTTCGAGCAGCAGGCCAAGAAGGAAAAGGAATTCTCCGGTCCCGCGTGCGCGTTTCGCCTGCTGGATATGGGTATCGCCCTGGGGTCGGCCGTCAAGACGGCAAGCATGCTCAACGTGGACAACCGCATCATGTACCGAATCGGGACCGTGGCGCGCGCGATGAAGGCGGTGGACTGGGATTTTGTTATGGGGATACCTCTTGCGGCCACCGGGAAGAACATCTTTTTCGACCGCTGATGGTGTTCTGGATCAGCGTGCCGAAATGACCGATGAGGGCCGTGTTGTTGTACCAGCAGCGGCAGTTGCGTCGGGACGCCAACCGCTTGCGTTCCTCCTTCAACGGCTTCGAATTCCAAACGTCGGAAAACGAATCCCTGCGGACCGATCCGACGCACACATGCTGCTCAAGGCAGGGGTAAACGTTGCCCCAGGGGTCGATGCGCGCCATCAGCACGCCCGCATAGCACGGGCTGGATGGATAGGCCCCGCATTCACTTAAGCTCGTTATCAACCCGCGCATGTAAGGATCTGTGGCGAGCGGTGTCCCGCGGAGCTGACTGGAAATGACGGAAGCATCCAGATTCAGAGCGGCTTCCGGCATTCCCGTGTAATACGAGTCCGTGCAGTGATGAACCGGCTGGAAGAGGACATCATCCGCCAGTCCGTGCCATTGTTCGTAGAACTGCCGGATCTCATTTGCATTGGCATTGGAGACGGTCATGCGGACGCGCAGAATGGGCTTGCGACCGCTGCGCTGCTCCAGAAGCGAGATGATGCCGCGTTCAATCTGGCGGAAGGACCCGGCCTTGCCGCGGATCTCATCATGGCGGTCTGCCGTAGCCGCATCCAGGCTTACGGTGACGCAGGTGGCGCCGCTTTCTGCGATCCGGCGGCGATATTTTTCCACCAGCATGCCGTTGGTGCAGAGATTGACGGACATGCCGCGTTCGGCAAAGACTGCGATGATGCTGAAAACATCCTCCCGCAGCAGCGGTTCTCCGCCGGCGATGCTGATCTGGTGAACTCCGAGTGCATCGAATTCAACTGCCAAGCCTCTGTACGTTTCTATAGCCAGTTCGTCCCGCCGCGGGTCACGCCAGCGCTGGCACATTTGACACTGCAGGTTGCACCGATAAGTGACATCCAGCTCGGCCATATAAGGTCCGGCCGGCAGGGGAAGGTTGTTTTCGGCCGCAGCCAGGTTTTTCCTGGACTTCCACAGGGATTTGGCAAATCCCTTGGATAGCAGGATGTTACGATAGCACCAAACGTTATGAAATCGCATGTTAGGTACCGGTACGGGGCGAATACCGCGTTCTGCTTGCCTCAGCGCATTTGGGGTTATCGGCTTTCAGGCCGTTCAGTCTGCCTAACCGTATAACATTATTCCGCATTCATACTGCCGGGAAAGCAACCAAGAGAACTCATATAAAATTCCCGATCGTTCTGCAACCACGAAAGGGCCTGAAGCGATGTTACTGCTGTACCTTAACCGGCCCCTGGTCCGGCGTCCATACCATGAATACGGTATACAGCGAAAGGGTCCCCGATGGGCAGGCGCCGGGTCATGAATAGGCTTCATGTGATGGCTCAAGCACCAGCCGCGCTTTCAACTTCTATTCCAAAGAGGTGAAGGGAGTTCGCACCAAGGCCGCCTGGACAAGGTGGAGCATCGTGGTGAAGTCGTACACCGGCAGTCTCAGCGCCTTCTGGACAGCGGCTGCGTAGGGAGGAAGGTTCGCACATTCCAGCAGGATAGCCCGAATCGCCGGATCAGACGCCACCATTTCTTGCGCCCGCCCCACCACCTCGGATGCCACCCTTTCCTCCTCAAGCCGTCCGCTGCCGGAGAAGATGGCCTCGAAAAAACAGGGCTGGCCCTCCAAGCCGTAAACCGTTATCCGGTTCTCGTCGCCGCCGGCGCGGCGCAAATGCTCGGGAGTGAGGTTGGCGGCATCCGCCGTCAGGATGCCGATCCGGTCCCGGGGTTTCAGGCTGCGCTCGATGAAGGGCAGTTGCAGCAGGCTCGAAGTGAAGACCGGGACGGGGAATTCGGCTGCGAGTTCCGGCTGAAAGAGGACCATGAAGCCGCAGGTGGTGGTTAGGGCTTTAACCCCCTGGCGCACCAGCTCCCATCCGGCTTGAACAAACGCGGTCAGCAAAGAAGGATCGCGCTCGCGGATGAGCCGCTCAAGCGTTGCACCGGCCACCATGCGATAGACCACCGGGAAGGGAAAGCTGGCGGGATTGCCGACATCCCCCGGGATGCGCCGGATGCGGGCGTCCATCACCAGGATGCCGATGGCGGCCGAAGGTGCGGTGGTCGGCTTCTGATCCATACATTCTGTTTACCATCAGATATGTCAAGGTACAACCCTAAGAATTTCTTGACAGCCTCGGCTCGGCAGGGATAATTGCTGGTGTTTCATTCAACGAGGCCGATTGCCAGCGTCGTGTTCTGTCCCCAAGCCGCTGGCGATTGCCTATCAAGAAAAAGGATCGTCATGTATCAATTTCTCATTGTTCAGACAGAGGGAGAGGTTGGCCTGATCACGTTGAACCGTCCCAACTCATTGAATGCCTGGAATCGGCCCATGCGAAATGAGCTGATTGCTGCGCTTAAGGAATTTGAACGTGATGCAGCCATTCGGGCTATTATTTTGACTGGTTCCGGAGAGCGGGCCTTTTGTGCGGGCCAGGACCTCAAGGAGGCAAAGGATTTCGACCCTCACGGGGCTGAAGCCTGGATCGAAGAATGGCGGGTACTGTACGGGTCGATTAGGAGCCTGTCGAAGCCACTGGTGGCCGCGTTAAACGGGGTTGCGGCCGGCTCAGGCTTCCAGGTAGCGCTGCTGGCGGACGTACGCATCGGGCATCCCGGGGTGATGATGGGCCAACCGGAGATCAATTCCGGCATTTTGAGCATCACCGGCCCCTGGATCATGCGGGAGATGCTGGGGCTTTCTCGCACCATCGAACTCACCCTGACGGGACGCATGATGAATGCCGAGGAGTGCCTGCGCACCGGGCTCATCCACCACCTGGTGGGCCGAGAAGAGGTGAAGGCCGCAGCCATGAAAACGGCCAGGGAGCTGGCCGCCAAGCCCCCTCATGCCATGCGGCTGATAAAAAAGCGGTTCCAGGAGGTCACGGAAGCCAGTTTTCAGGAAACCATGGATGCAGCGGTGCGCTACCACCGCGAAGCCTACGAAACCGGTGAGCCGCAAGAGTACATGCGCCGCTTCCTGGCGAACCGCGCGCAGCGGCGCAAGCACTGAAGCGGCCACGGCAATTTAGTTTTTCAGCTGCCTGAATAATGATGATGGCCCCGTTAGCGGAACGATATGAGCACGGCTGCAATGAGCCCTCAAAGAACCCTCCTTCAGCTCCTGGACTCCCGCGCGCGTCAAACCCCGGATGATATTTTTGCCATTTGGGAAGATCGCGAGATCGACTTTCGCACTCTTGAAGCAAAAGTTTACCAGTTAGCCAACGGTCTTTCAAAGATCGGGATCGGACCGGGGCAGCGGGTGGCCGTGATGCTGAACAACCACGCAGACCACGTGTCCACCTTTCTTGCCCTCTCCGCTTTAGGCGCCGTTTGGATACCGGTCAACGTCAACCTCCGCGGAAGCAGCCTGGAGTGGATTTTTTCCAAGGCCTCCCCAAAGGCGATCATTGCGGAGAGCGAATACTGGGGTCTGCTGGAACTCCTGTCATCTGCCCTGTCGTTGGAGGCGGTTGTGCTGCGGGGGTCCGTCGCCGGAATATCGAGAAGCGCCGGCGCGATCGACTACGCCAACCTGGCCGGAGAGGACAGCCGGCCGCTGGCTGCCGCTCCGGCGATCCATGACACCCGGGCCATCATGTTCACCTCGGGTACGACCGGCATGCCCAAGGGCGCTTTGATGACGGAGCGGATGCTGCGTACTTGCGCCATGGGTGCCGGAATAGCCGCGGATGTCCAGCCCGGAGATGTGTTCCTGTTGTGGGAACCCATCTATCACAGCGCCGGAGCTGAAATGTGCGTGCTGGCCCTCCAAGAACCTATAACCTTAGCCATCGTGCCGCGTTTCAGCGCCTCCCGTTTCTGGGACCAGGTCCGCCGGTATGGGGTGACCAAACTGCACTACCTCGGGGGCGTTTTGGAGATTCTGCTCAAACAGCCACCCCGCCCCGAGGAACGGTCTCATTCTATTACCCTGGCCTTCGGAGCGGGTTGCACTCCACGGATTTGGGAGGCGTTTGAGCAGCGCTTCGGAATCAAGGTCCACGAGGTATACGGACTCACGGAAGGATCAGGGTTCACGACCCTGAATGCCTCAGGTAAAGTCGGCTCCATCGGCAAGCCTTATCCCTACCTGGATGTCTGTGTCGTGGACGACGCCGGGCACCCATTGCCTTACGGGCAGGTCGGGGAAATCATCATGCGGGGTAGGGAGCCCGGGCTGATCACGGAAGGCTATCTGGAAAATCCGGAAGCCACAGCTGCCGCCCTGCGCAATGGGTGGCTTTACACGGGCGATCTCGGGTATTACGACGGAGAAGGCGATTTCTACTTTGTCGGCCGCAAGACGGATAGCATCCGGCGACGCGGGGAAAACATTTCGGCCTGGGAAGTTGAACGCATATTGAATTCACATCCGTTGATTCAAGAAAGTGCAGTGATCGGTGTCCCGGCGGAGGTGGGTGAAGAGGATCTCAAGGCGTTTATCCAGTGCGTGCCGGGCGCTGCGCTCGATCCCGCAGAATTGATTCACTGGTGTGAACCCCGCATGCCTTATTTTCAAATCCCGCGCTACATCGCCTGGGTAAACGGTTTTGACAAGACGCCCACCCAGCGAATCCGCAAGAAAGATCTCAGCCGGGACACCCAGGACTGCTGGGACCGCGAGCGCTTGAGTTTGCACTATAAGCGGTCTTGAATAGAAACCGCGATTGGTCTGAATTTGACTAAGCGCTTGGAGTTGATTAGAAGAAGATTAAAGCTGGATAGCCCCTTCATCCGCAGCCCGCCCAAATCCATTTACGTGTGAAAGGAGGATGCGACTTATGAAACTGTTGCTCACAAAGAAGTTTGTGTGCCTGCCGGTAGCGTTTCTGGCCATCGTCCTGGTACTGACCGGGCTGACCCCGGTCTACGCCCAGCCCAAGGGCAAACCCGTCAAAATCGGTCTTCTGTCACCCTTCTCACCGCCCGGAGACCCGGCCGCCGGAAAACGGATCCGTTGGGGCGCAGAGCTTGGCATCAAGTATGTCAACGAGGAAATGGGTGGAGTCTTAAATGGCAGGCCCTTGGAGCTGGTGGTGGAGGATGATGCCGGCACCCCTGCCGATGGAATCGCCGGATTCCGCAAATTGGTCCAAAAAGACAACGTCGTGGCAGTGATCGGCCAGTACCACAGTTCCGTATGCCTAGCGGTCAACAAGGTATCGCAGGACCTTGAAGTACCCCTATTCTCCACCGGGGCATCCAGCCCGGAGATCACGCTATCGAAAAATCCATATATATTCAGCATCATGTCACTGACACCGGACCGGGCGAAATTCTGGGTTGATTTCGCCAAGGCTATGGGTTTTAAGAAGCTTGCGGTCATCGCCGAAGACACGGACTATGGAACCGGCTTCGATACGGCGGTGAAAAATGCCGCCAAGGATGCCGGCTTGGAGGTCAAGTCGATCATCTTCCCCCGCACCATCACCGACATGACCCCCATGCTGCTCGAGACCAAGGCATGGAACCCGGATATCCTCATCAACATCGGCGTAGGCCCGCCGGCTTATCTCATGGTCAAACAGGCTTACGATATCGGTTTTTTCCCCAAGACCAAGATGCTGGCTTCCTTTGACTGGCCGATCCGTCCTGAGTATTGGGATGCGGTCGGTGCCAACGGCGTTTATATTCTATACACAGCCTACTACAAGCCGGGAATGCTGATGACGAAGTTCGGTAACTGGTTGATGCCGAAATACAAGCAGCTCTACAACGAGGACCCGACTTTCTATGCGTTGAATGCTTATGGAGAGATCTTGGTCATCGCTCAAGCTCTGAATTTGGCCAAGTCCGACAACCCGAAGGACCTCCAGAAAGCGCTGGTGAGCGGTAAATTTACGGATTGGAGCGGTGAGGTCAAATTCGAAGAGCCGAACAGCGTTAAATGGCACAATGTGTCGCCGCCGCACCTGATCCTGCAGCAGACGGAAGTCCGCCAGGATTTCACCAAATCCAAGCTGGTATGGCCGCCGCAGTTCGGCGGAGACGGCAAAATCGTCAATCCGTAACAAGGCGTAAAAAACAAGTATCAGGCCGTCAGCCCAGGCGCGCGGCGTTTTGGAAAGCGCAGCATATGAATAATATGTGAGCACTTACAAGAGCCGCGCAACACCGGATCACAGCCTGAGACGCAGTATTTCAACGCCCTTGTCAAAGCCGCCCGCCTCGCGGGTGGTTGTTGACTCCGGCCGGCCCGGCGCTCGGTTGACCGCAGCGCGGGCCGGCTCTTCAATGGGAGGAGGCTTCGGCCATCGACTTCACCCTATTTAGTCAATTTCTGATATCCGGCCTCATCATGGGCATGCTGTACTGCCTGATGTCCATGGGGATCAACTTCATTTACGGCATCATGAAGGTGATCAACTGGTCGATGGGCGAATTTTTCATGATCGGTTCATTCGCCCAATACTTGCTGCTGCTGTACCTTATCCCCGTGCGCTTCTGGTATGCCGGCGTAGCCATCGCAGCCGTGCTGGTTTTCGCCCTGGGAGTCGTGGTTCAGTACACGCTGATCAAACCGATGTTCGTTGGCATTATCGAGGCCAAAATGGAGTACGCGACGATCGTGACGATCGCGCTGTCCATCTTCCTGCGCAATATGGCCGTGGCCATCGGCGGGCCATATATCTACACACCCCCTGATTACGCCGGCCCCACGAAACTTCTGACGCTGCCCCTGAGCGGCAACCGGGTTATCGCCCTGATCGGAGCATTTGTTTTGCTGGGTCTCTTTTATTATTTCATCAAGAAATCATGGCCCGGGAAGGCCTTTCGTGGGGTGGCCCAGAACCGTTCCGGAATTCAGACCGCCGGCGTGGACGTTCTCAAATACGACATGCTGGCTTTCGGAATCGGCACGGCTCTTGCCGGGGCGGCGGGCGCCTTGCTGGCGCCCACCTTCCTCGTGCACCCGGCCTGTGGCGCGGTGCCCACGGTGCGCGGCTTCGAAATCATTGTCATCGCCGGGCTGGGTTCCATTCCGGGAATCCTGGTGGCCGGGCTGCTTCTGGGTATTGCCGAAAGCCTGGGATCGGCATTCATCAGCCCGTCGTTTGTCGACATTTACGGGTTCGTCCTGTTGGTTGGCATCTTGCTGATCAAACCCTATGGGCTGTTCGGCAAGCCGGAGCGAGCCGTTTGAAGGGCCCAACGCTAAAACTTACCCTGCGTTGACTTCTCCGCAAAACATGAATACCCGACTCATAAAAACGATCGGACTGGCAGGAGCTCTTGCCGCCGGCCTGGTGCTTCCGGCGATAATGTCGGATTACTGGACCTATGTGCTCACGGTCGCCTTCTTTTACGCGGCCATGGCAGCCAGCTGGAATCTGCTGGCAGGGTACACCGGGCAGTTTTCCCTCGGCCACCACACCTTTGCCATGATCAGCGCTTATACCTCAACCCTGTTGATGGCCAAGGCCGAAGCGGGCTTCGGACTGGGGATTGCGGCTGCGATCCTGCTGGCGATCGTATTGAGCTGGGTTCTGGGCGTGGTCTGTCTGAAGGTGCACGGGCTTTACCTCGCCTTGATTACCTGGGCCTTCGCTGAAGTGGTGCGCAACTACCTGCGGATGCATTTCACCTTTACCGGCGGAGACCGTGGATTGGAATCCGCCCTGCTGTTTGGGACCCTGAAACCCCTGCCGTACTACTACCTGTTTCTGGGGATCCTCGTGTTTACGGTGGGCTTGATCGCCGTCATCATGTACTCGCGCATGGGATACTATTTGCGCGCAACCCGCGACGACGCCATTGCCGCCCGGTCCATGGGAGTCAACATCGTGCGCTACAAGGTCCTGGCCTTCATCATCGCCAGTGCCCTTGCGGGGTCGGCCGGTGCGTTTTACGGGCATAGTATCGGGTTGATCAGCCCAGTCATGGGGGATTTCAACGAGATGGCCATGATCATTATTTTTGTGGTCATCGGAGGCATGCGCACCCAGGCAGGGCCGGTCATGGGGGCCATCCTAATCCGCATTTCACTGGAATTGTTGCGGGAGCAGTCGGAAATTCGGATCGTGATCCTGAGCGTACTGGTGATATTGATCATGCGTTTTTTCAACGGCGGTCTCATGGAGCTGGTCCACCGGCTGCCCCGATGGCTGCATTTGGGGGACAGGGAATCGGTTTCAGCCTATGACAAATAGGACGACTTCGTAAAAAGGCCAATCTCGGCGTTGCCCTTCATCTCGCTGTCGCTGCGGCGTACTGCCAGTACGCCTCGCGCCGCGAGATTCGCGCGCCTTGATGTTGACCTTTCTACGAAGTCGTCAAAGCGGATGACTTTCTGTGAGTTCATGAAATAGGGCCTTATTCGCCTCGAGACTCGCGTCCATATGGAAAACATGATGCCTTCCCAAGATGAACGTTCGGGTTCCAGCTCCCTATTGCTGGAAGTGCGGGACGTGGTGAAAAAGTTCGGGGGCCTGGTCGCCAACAACGGAATTTCCCTGTCTTTGGCCAACGGGGAGGTGCGGGGGTTGATCGGGCCCAACGGTTCCGGAAAAACCACACTCATCAACCTGATCACCGGAATGTATGAAGTGACCAGCGGAAGCATTCATTTCTCGGGCCGGCGGATCGACGGTCTACAGCCTGACGTGATTGCCTCCCTTGGCATCATGCGAACCTTTCAGGTCGCCAAGGTATTTCGGGAAATGACGGTGCTGGAGAACATGCTGATCCCGGCCTTCTGCCAGGGCCAGACCCGGCGCGAGGCCAAGGCCCGGGCCGACGAGCTGCTGGAATTCGCCCTGTTGGCACGGCTCAAGGACAAACCAGCCAAGAGCCTGTCGGGAGGCCAGAACATGCTGCTTCAGATCGTCCGGGGTTTCATGCATAAGAACCTGCAGCTTTACGTGATGGATGAACCTTTTGCCGGCGTTCACCAGTCCATCAAGGGCATCATTCTTGATTCCATCCGTTGGATGAACACCCAGAACGGGGTGACCTTTCTGGTCATCAGTCACGAAATGCCGACGATCAGCAACTTATGCAGCAAGGTTACGGTTCTCAGCCGCGGCGAGCGAATTGCCGAAGGCACACTCGAGGAAGTTGCCGGTGATCCTCAGGTCATCGACGCATACTTGGGAGGGTAGCGACCACCCCATGCTGAGGCTAAACGACGTTACCACCGGTTATGTAGAAGGCATCGATGTGCTGCGCGACGTTTGCCTTGAGGCCCGAGAAGGCGCCATCACGGGGATCATCGGTGCCAATGGCGCCGGCAAATCCACCGTGATGAAGACCATATTCGGCTTTCTGCATCCTCGCAAGGGCAGCATCGTCTTCCGGGACCGTGAAATCGGCACCAGCCATCCCTACCAGCTCAAGCGGATGGGCATCAGCTACATGCTCCAGGAATACAGCACGTTTCCGGATTTGACCGTTCAGGACAACCTGTTGCTCGGCGCTTGGACCTTTCGTCGGGACAAGCGACGGGTGGCGCAACGGCTGGCGGAAATCTATGATTTTTTCCCGGTGCTGGCCGAGCGGCGGGCCCAAAAAGCCAACGTTCTCAGCGGGGGCTATTTGCGGATGCTGTCGGTGGGCAAGGAAATCATGTCCCAGCCCTTGTTGCTGATGATCGACGAGCCTTCGGTGGGACTTTCCCCCAAGATTACCAGTGAAATCTATGAACTGCTGACCAAAATCGCCCGGCAGGGTACCACGATCCTCATCGTGGATCAGAACATCATGAAGGCCCTCGATATTTCCGATTACATGTACCTGCTGGACATGGGGCAGGTGAAAAAAGCCGGTCCGAAAAAGGATTTCGAGGCCGACATCCGGCAGATCATCAAGGATTCGCTCATGTCCCGGGAGGCTCCGATGAGGGGATCCCGGCCACTGGCCTGAAGTGCCTTTGCATCTTCTAACAGGAAAGAGGGAATTTCGCATGCGGGAAAAAGAGAAGATCATGATCATCGGAATCGGGGAGCTGGGGGGGATCGTTCTGGAATTCCTCAGCCGCATGCCGGGAATGGTCGATATCGTAGCCGCTGATGTGAACCCGGACTGGGGAATGCGCAAGATCAACAGCGCGATCTTAGGGGCGTCCTACCTGGGGCTTTATCCGCTCATCAGTTTTCAGCCGATGAATTTACTCAAGATCGAGCAGACGGCCGAGCTGCTGAGAAAGATCAACCCGACGATTATTTACAACGGCACCACTCTTCAGTCCTGGTGGGTGGTCAACGAGCTCCCGCCGGAAGTCAACGCCCGGCTGTACCAGCATCGCTGCGGGCTCGGTCCGTGGGCATCCGCCCACCTGGCGCTGACCGCCAAGCTCATGAAGGCGGTCAAAATGTCCGGCATTCAGACTCATGTGGTCAACTCATCCTTTCCGGATGCCACCAATCCCAGCCTGGCGAGAGACGGTCTGGCGCCCACGGTTGGCATCTGCAACATGGACCTCATCATCCCGTATATCCGCAAGGCGACCTCCGAGATCCTGAATGTCCCGATCAGCAACGTGGCGGTCGAATTGATCGCGCATCACTACCATTGCTACAATTGGTGCCGATCCGGTAAGGGGTATGATGCGCCTCATTTCCTGAGGGTCTACGTAGGCCAACTTGACGTCACCGACCGGTTGGGGGACCGACAGAGCTTCGTGGCCGAGCTGCCGAAGCGTGCCCTCCGGCCAGCTGGGCGCCACGGTCAGTTCGTGGTGGCATCCTCCTCCGTCAAGAACATTATGGCCATCCTGAACGACACCGGAGAGCTGACCCATGCGCCGGGGCCCCAGGGGCTGGAGGGGGGGTATCCGGTGCGCCTGAGCCGCAAAGGAGCCGAGGTGGTTTTGCCCGAAGGCGTGTCCCTGGAGCAGGCCCGGCAGTTGATGCTGGATGCCCAGCAATATGATGGCGTTCTGGAGATCAGAGCGAATGGAGATATTGTGGTCACCGACGAGGCCTACGAGAATTTCAAAAAGACATTGGGTGTCGACTGCCGAACGATCACCGTTGAAGACGCGTTCGATCAGTATCAGGAGTTGCGGAGTAAGCTGAACGAGTTTGCCCGCCAACACGGCGTCAAGGTGCCGTGTTGATCCTGATGTCTATCCGAGTGCTGGAAAGCTGGACGAGCCTATGAAGAGCATCGACTTTATCTACCTTTCGCAGGAGGATGTCATCCAGGCCGGGCTCACCATGTCCGACACGATGGCCATAGTGGAAGACGTCCTGAAGGACCATGCCGACAAGCTCTGTGAAAATCCGCCCAAGCCGGGTGTCCACCCGCTGGCAGACGCCTTTATCCACGCCATGCCGGCTTACCTGCCCCGGAAAAACATTTCGGGGATGAAATGGGTCAGCGGCTTCTTCGGCAACCCGCGGTACGGGTTGCCATCCATCATGGGCCTGCTGGCGTTGAATGACGTCACTACGGGGCAGCCGGTCGCCGTGATGGAGGCGGGCTACATCACCGCCCTGCGAACCGCGACCCTGTCGGGGGTGTCCGCCCGGTATCTGGCTGTCGCCGGGGCGAAGCGGGTCGGTATCGTTGGGGCTGGAATCCAGGGCCGCTATAACCTGCTCAGTCTCAAGGAGGTGCTGCCCGGGCTTCAGTGGGCCCGCGTTTACGACATCGATTCCGCCGCCGCGTACCGGCTGAAGGATGTGCTGCAGGGCCACGTGCCGTTTGAGATCGAAGTTCGGTCCTCGGTTCAGGAGGTATTTGAAGAGGCGGACATCATCATCACCGCCGTTGGCCGCCCCAAGGAGCGCATTTTCAAGGAACAGTGGGTCAAGCCCGGTGCGCTCGTGTTGCCGGTCGGGCCGCGCGGATGGGAAACTGCGGCTATCGGGAAAATGGACAAGTTCGTTGTCGACGACTGGGGCCAATTCAATCATCTTTATAACGGTGAGGGGGGTTACTACGCGCCCCTGCCGTCTCTGCATGCCGAACTGGGAGAAATCGTGACCCGAAAAAAGCCGGGCCGGCAAAGCGCGGCCGAGCGCATCATCAATTTCAATCTCGGAATGGCCATTTTTGATATCGCCGTGGCCAACGAAATACTGGCTCGCGCCATGCGGAACAAGCTTGGCCGTGTCCTGCCGTTGATGAAAGACAGCCTGCCGTTTTTTTAATCTTTCAAACCCCAGGTGCGCAACGTATGGCGACAAGACCTGACAGCCTGCCGTGGGTGGTGATCGGCGGTGGAAACGGGGGACAGTCCCTGGCCGGTCATCTCGGGTTGATGGGTCACACTGTCAGAATGGTGGACGTGATGCCCGAAACCGTTGCGGCCATTCAATCCCAGGGTGGCATTGCTCTCGAAGGGCAGGTCAGGGGGTTCGGGCAGGTTGAACTCGCCACTCATGATCCAGCAGAAGCAATCCCGGGCGCCGGGATCATCGTGGTCGTTACACCCGCCCATGCCCATCGGGATGTGGCCCGGAGCTGCGCCCCGTTTCTTTCGGACGGCCAGGTGGTGTTCCTTCACCCCGGAGCAACCGGCGGCGCCCTGGAGTTCAGAAACGTCCTGCATGAAGAGGGTTGTCTCGCCCGGATCGCGATACTGGAATCGGACTCGCTCATCTATGCCTGCCGCAGCCCTCAACCCGGTCGAGCCTCCATTCTAGGCGTCAAAAAGGACCTGCTGGTGGCCGCCCTGCCGGCTGTTGAAGGCGCTCGGCCGCTGCGAATGCTCCAAGCCGTTTTTCCCCAAATCCGAGCCGGCCGAAACGTTCTTGAAACCAGCCTGGGCAATCCCAATGCCATGGTGCACCCCGCCCCGACCGTGTTGAACACATCGCTGATCGAATCCGGCCGGGACTGGCTGTATTACTGGGACGGCATGACCCCCTCCATCGGCGCTTTCGTGGAGTCCATGGATCAGGAACGACTCGCCGTGGCCGAGGCGCTCGGCCTCCGCCTGCCTACCATCCGGGAGTGGTACCGGCTGGCCTATGCCGCGGAGGGCGCGACGCTAACACAGGCCGTTCGCAACAACCGCGCCTACGCGAAGATCAGGGGGCAGAAAACCTTGCGCACCCGCTACCTCATGGAGGATATCCCCATGGGGCTTTTGCCCATGGTTTCCATCGGCAAGATGATTGGCGTTGATGTGCAGCGCATGGAAACGATCTTGAATCTGGCCCAATTTCTCACCGGCGAGAATTTTGCTTCCACCGGACGAACCGTCGAGCGGCTGGGCCTGACCGGCATGAGCCCTGAGCAGATCACCGCGTACGTCGAAACGGGCGCTCGATGAGAATCTTGAAGAGGACCGTTCCGGACTGGGGAGCCGCGACATGAAGATTTCCGGGATTGAGCTCTTTCACATTGCCATCCCCTTCGCCAAGCCGTACCGTTTGTCTAAAGCTTACGGCACCCTGCATGAAGCTCAGGCCGTTATCTTTAAGTTGCACACCGATGAAGGCATCGTCGGTCTGGGCGAAGCCGACCCCATGAACCCGTTTACGGAAGAGACCCCTGGAACCGTCATGAGCATCACCCGGGAGGCCCTAGCCCCCCTTGTCTTGGGACGGGACCCTGAACAGATACCAGCCATCGAAAGCATTCTGGACCGATTGGTGCTTGGCCACCCGACCGCCCGCGGCGCCATCGATATGGCTCTTTATGACATCTGTGGAAAAGTGCTGGGAATCCCGGTGCACCAGATGCTGGGAGGACGTTATCATGCCGAGCTGCCCATTCTCTGGGGAATCGGGAGCGAGGGGCCGAAAGAGGATCTCGCCGCCATCGAGGAGCTTCGCCAGAGAGGCTGCCGGACCATCATGATCAAGATGGGAAGCTTGCCGATCGCTGATGAAGTTAGGCGCATGAGTTCCGCCCGCAGACATTTCAAGGATGAAATCAGATTCGTGGTGGACCCAAACCAAGGGTGGGAAGAATCGGAAGCGCTGGCGTTTATCGAGGCCACGCGGGACTTTCCTCCGGATTTGATCGAACAGCCGGTGAAGCGTTGGAACATTTTGGGGCTAAAGCGCATTCGGGATCGTGCTTGCTGCCCGGTGAGCGCGGATGAGTCCCTGGTCAGTCCCCAGGACGCCGCCGAGCTGATCCGGCATCGAGCCGTGGATGTGTTCAGCATCAAAGTGTCCAAGAATGGCGGACTGCTCAGGTCCAAGCAGATCGCTCAAACGGCCGAGACCTTTGGCATCAATTGCCTCATGAACAGTATGTTCGAATTTGGAATCACCCAGGCGGCGTTGCTTCAAGTGGGGTGCACCTTGCCCAATTTGGTTGAAATGGGCCACGCGTATGGCTCGGTGGTTCGGATGTCGGATGACGTGACGGATTTCGGGCGGAACATCAAGGAAGCGACCGTGCGCGTTCCGGCGGGAAGCGGCCTTGGCGTAGAGCTGGATCAAGACAAGCTCAACAAATACACTCGGGAATATGTGAAGATTTGAGATGGCTCACGGATCGGCAAGGCGCCGGTCCCTCGATTCCCATATGATCACATCTCCGCACATGGTTGGATCGCTTTCGAAAAAGGCGGACGTCGTCGTCATTGGGGCCGGGGTCATCGGCGCATCCATTGCCTTTCATCTCACTCGCCATGGGATCAAGCCGCTGGTGCTGGAAAAAAACGAGCCCGCCGCCGGCAGCTCGGGCGCCTGCGACGGGCTTGTATTTTTGCAGTCCAAGAAACCCGGTCTGCATCTGAAGCTTGCGCTGGAAAGCCGCAGGCGTTTCGACGCGCTGATCGACATCCTCGGGAGCGGCATCGAATTCAAGAACGTCGGCGGCATGTGCATTATCGAGGATGAAGCCGAACTCGCCGCCATGCGGCGTTCGGTCGATGAGCAGCGCCGGAGCGGGCTAGAGATGGAACTGATCGACGGCGCTGAGGCTCGGCGTCGCGAGCCGTGCCTTTCGGGAAAAGTGATCGCAGCGACGTTCTCGGCGCTCGATGCCCAGGTGAACCCATATGCCCTTACGTTTGCTTTCCTGGCCGCGGCAAGATGCGCGGGCGCACGGATTTTAGCAGGGGTTGAGGTAAAAGGGATTGAGGCGGTTTCGGGCCAAGCAACAGGGATAGTTACGACTAACGGCCGAATCCATACACCGGTCGTGGTCAACGCGGCCGGGACGCTTGCAGCTGAGGTCGGCCGGATGGCCGGGCTGAAGGTCCCCATCACGCCGCGGCGCGGTCAGATCCTGGTTACGGCCGCGGTGCCGCCGTTGCTGCGACACTGCCTGATTTCCGCCCAATATGTGGCCGCCAAGTTCAATCCGGAGCTCGCCGCCAGGGGCGGCATGGGGTTTTCGCTTGAGCAGGCCGACCGCGGCAACATCTTGATCGGCTCCAGCCGGGAGTTCGTGGGATTCGACCGCCGCACCACCGTAGAGGGCATCCGCACGATCGCACGCCGCATCGTCCCCGTCGTTCCGGCGCTCAAACACGTGCCGGTGATCCGGACCTTTGCGGGCTTGAGGCCTTACACGCCGGACGGCCTGCCGATCTTGGGGAAAGTGGCGGGCCTGGACGGGTTCATCATGGCGGCCGGCCACGAAGGTGACGGCATAGCGCTGTCGGCCATCACCGGTGAGCTCATGGCCGATTTGATTGCCACGGGGCGCACGCAATTTCCCCTGGACGATTTCCGCCTGGAGCGTTTTCCGGAAGGCGCTGCATGACCGACTTGAGAATCAAATCCCATCAGCGTGGAAAACCGGTGTCGTTGCTTGTGGACGGCAGGTTCGTTACGGCTTACTCCGGTGAGACAGTTTTTGCCGCCCTTCTGGCGGCGGGTCTTATAGCTCTTCGTCAACCATTGAAAGACCAGGCAGAAGCCGGACGTGGCGGTTTCTGCGGCATGGGAGTCTGCCAGGAATGCCGGGTGACTGTTGACGGGATGCCCGACCGGCGCGCTTGCATGACCCTGGTGCGTGAGGGCATGGAGGTGGTTACCGATGCCGGCTAAGCATGTGGATGTGGCCATTGTCGGGGCAGGGCTGGCCGGTGCC
>JBLMXM010000322.1:0-6806 GCA_050257775.1 Hyphomicrobiales bacterium | reverse complement strand
GCTCAACGCCGTTCATCGCCGGCAACGCTCAGGCGCGGGAGTAAAAAAACATTTACGGTTTTTTTCAGAATCGGATGAGCTCGTGCAAAGTCATCCGCTCCGATGACTTTGTAAAAAAGTTAAGATCAAGGTGCGCGAATCTCGTAGCGCGAGGCATACTTGAAGTACGCCGCAGCGGCAGCGAGATGAAACGCAACGCAGAGACTGGCCTTTTTACGAAGTCATCAGAATTTGATGTTCAGCTGAAAGGACATCTCATCCATCGGGGCATTACGCCGGCCGGGGTCCTCGGTCGCTTTGGGATCCGGGTTGTATGCATGCGTGCCCCAGAGAGAAAACCGCAGAGAATCGGAAAGGTGGTAGTGAAGGCCGAGCGCCACATCCATCGTCTGCCAATCCGGAGAGACCTCCAGCGGGTGATCGAACAGGTCTTCCTGGTTCCGGGCATGAGCGGCCATGAACACCGCCACCCGTGAAGTCGGCAGGAACATCCAGGTCTCCAGTCCCAATTTTTGAAAATCCCGCTCGCCTTTGCTGCTTCCGCTTTGAATCACGGAAGGGATCAGCTTGAACCATTCCAGCGGCGACAGAATGGCCGCCAGTCGGAGACCGCCTTCACCCTCTTTCGACTCGGTCCCATTCAGGCCTGCGGACGGCATTGCGGAATTGGGCCGATTGTCTTCATCCAGAGAGTTGAGAAAAAAGCCGCTCACCATCAGCTCGACGGAATCATTGACCTTGACGCCGAAATCCAGGAAGCTGATGTCTGAATCGTCGCTGTTCAAACCGAAGGCCATGGAATCGTGCATCACATCCCTGTGAAGGTCCACGTCGTCCTCGCCGCCCTCAAACAGGTCCAGGCCGCGCATGCGCTTGGAGAACATGAACCGCGATTTCCAGTAGCCCTCGTCGAGGCTCGAAATCGTGACCCCTTCCGACCGCGCCGCGTGCAGAAAGTGGCCTCCCGCCAGGTACATGCCGACGTGGTTCACGCGCTTGCGCTGGGGCCCGAAGAACACCAGGTCCCCCGTTTTGAGTTCATCGGGGGATACGTTGTCCAGGCTCATCAGCCGGCTTTGTTCGGAGGAACTGCGCGGCAGGTTCACCCCGAAAACATCCGAATAGACTTGTTTGACCAGCGCCGAGCAGTCAATGCCGTTTTGACCTTCGCCGCCGAAGCGGTAGCGCAGCCCGAAGAACTTGCTGATTTCCTGCTCGATGCTCGATGGCAGAACCGGAGCCATTTCCGATGTGATAGCTTCGGCCTTGGCTTTGGTTTTGGCTGAAACCAGTGGTTGGGCGGCGGGCTTAGCTTTTTTCTTGGCTGAAGCGGCGCCTTTCGATTTGGCGGCGGGTCGAACCGGGGGTTTGGATGGGGTCTGCTTGGATTCGGATGGGCTGACCGCGCAAGAAGGCGGGGTTCCCCCGGATGCGTCATTTTCGAGGGCAGCGGATGCCTCAAATGCATCAAAACAAAAGACAAGGAAACAAACGGCCATGACTATGGCCCTGTTCCCGAATACCTTGGCAAGCTGGATTAAAGGTTCGTAAGGCGATACGTCGCGTAACCTGTGCAATTTTCCGGACCTCGATGATCGTCTCGAACTGACTGGGCGCTTGCCTTGCGCCCGTTGCCCTCCAATGGACACGCGGCAGATGCTTCTTTTTCCTTCGTCCGGCGGTTAGCGGGCTTCCGCTTAACCCCCTGTACGATATTGTTATTATCGGCCTCCCGATGAGGATACTTGAACCTATCCGGTTTTTTTAGCCCGGCGGCAGGACGGATGTCAAGCCTTTTTGAGAGCTAACCGTTGAATTACTGAGCCATAACCCATGTCGTGAGTCCGTGTGCATCGCTGGATATAATAGTGTTCCATCTCAGGCGGTTGCCATTTTCAACCGGCTCCAGTTCACACCGGCGTGATTTAAAGGCATGGGCACCCAGACACGTTCAAAAGGCTTGCGGAATACCCCGCCGCTGTTTTGAGCGTCGATAGCATATCAGCCGCGAAGGGCACAAGCCACAAATTTGGTTTATCCGGACGCGATCGGGAAAAAACTACTTGACTTCACGAGGGCTGTTGTGTAGCTACGATATAGCTAAATCGTAAAAATCAATAAAAAAAATAGCGTCATTAAATGAAACCGGTTCATCAAGGAGGCAAGCCATGACAAACAGATTTTCCAGTTTCAGCATTTTTGCGGTTTTGATAGCTGTTGGGCTGTTCACGGCCGGCCAAGCCTACTCTGCGGAACCTATTGTCATCGGGGTGCCCACCTCCCTTTCATTTCTGGAAGGGAAGGAATCCCACAAAGTGGTTCAAATGGCTGCCAGTGAGATCAATGCCAAGGGCGGCGTGACCGTGGGCGGACAGAAAAGGATGCTCGAGGTGTCAGCCATGGACATCCGTGACGCTGCTCCGGGGGTCCCTGTTCCGGAAGCGCTGCTCGGCATCGAGAAAAACATCCTGGAAAAAAAACCCATTGCCATTGTGGTCGGCCCCTTCCGCTCCGAGGCTCTGGTCGCAGGCATGGACCTGATCTCTAAATATAAAACTCCGATGATCGGCTCCATCGCCATGAGCCCCGCCTCAGAAGCCAAGGTCAAGGAGGACCCGGAAAAATACAAGTACGTATTTCGCGACTGCCTCAACGCAGTCTACCTGGTGAAATACCTCGCCGGCACCATGGAGGCTATCAACAAGGAGTTTGGCTTCACCAAGGTCTATATAATGCACCAGGATGTGGCCTGGGCTCGCGCTACGGCTGACGGAGTGAGAAAGGCTTATTTTGAAAAATCCGGATGGGAGGTCCTGGAGCAGGAAGCCTACCCGACCGGCACTTCGGATTTCTCATCCGGCCTGATGAAAGCCCAGACCAAGGGCGCCCAGGTGATCATGCCGATTTTCGACATGCCCCAGAGCGGCATCCTGGTCAAGCAATGGAAATCCATGAATGTGCCGGCCCTCATGGCGGGCTTCATCTCGCCGCTGGCCGGCTCGGATGCCTGGAAGGCTTTTGACGGCAAGATCGGCGGGGCCATCAACTGCATCTTCGAATTAGGCAGCGCCATCGCCAGCGACAAACTGCCCAAGTCCGTCGAGTTCTACAACAAGTATAAGAAGATCTATGGCAAGGAACTGCAGGCCGGCCATGGCCCGGCACCGGCCTACGAGTCCGTCTACATTCTGGCGGAAGCGATCGAACGGGCCGGCAGCCTGGACCCGGACGCCGTCGCCGCCCAGGTGAAGAAGACCGACCGGATGGGGATCATGGGCCGCATTCGCTTCGACGCGGGCAATCAGGTCGTCTACGGCTTCGACCCCAAAGAAACCGCGGTCGGCGCAGTTTTTCAGTGGACCGATGACGGCAAGCGCCGGATCGTCTTCCCCGACTCCTTGGCGGAAGCCAAGATCCAGCTGCCGAAGGGTCTGAAGGCCGCTAAGTAGACTGCCGAATGTTTTTAGGAACGATCATATACGGTCTGCTCAACAGCGCCATCCTGGCCATGATGGCGATCGGCTTCAACCTGACCTTCGGCATCAGCGGGGTGGCGAACTTCGCCTACGGCGCCATGTACATCCTGTCCGCCTACCTCAGCTGGATGCTACTCAACCTGCTGGAGCTCCCGTACGGTTTGTCGATCTGCGTTTCTCTCGCGGTGACCATGGCGGCGGGGGCGGTGATGTACCGCTTCATCCTTCTGCGGGTGCGCGGTCAGCCCCTGTCGGAGGTGATCGCCACCTTCGGTATCGGCCTTGCGATCCTTGAACTGTTCCACTACCTGGGGTTCGTGGGCTTCGAGTACACCCTGCCGGTCCTCATTGATGAGAGCCTGATGATCGGTACCACCATGGTGGACCTGCAGCGCGTCTTGATTGCAGTTGCGGCCGGGATCCTCGTAGGGGGGCTGTGGATCTTTACCCACCACACCCGGCTGGGACTTGCCTTCCGCGGGATCGCCCAGGACGAACGCACGGCCCTTACGCTGGGCATCGACTCGGATCGGATCGCCGTGCTGAGCGTCTCCCTCGGCTGCGGGCTGGCGGCGATATCGGCAACCCTCATCATACCGCTCGGCAGCATCTCGCCGAGCGAGGGCTACGAGGTGCTGATCAAGGCTCTGGCGGTCTGCATCATCGGCGGACTCGGCAGCACCGGCGGCGTGATCGTAGCCAGCTTCGTCATCGGCTTTGCCGAGCGGTTTACAGACACCTACCTCAGCCCGCACTGGACCATGATCGTCAGCCTGGCTGCGATCCTCGTCGTCCTGGTGGTGAAACCCTCCGGTCTTTTCGGCCGGCAGAAAGAGCTGGAAGAAAGGATCTGAGCCGCTTGGAACGACGCCGAGAACGGATTGACCGGGGCATCAAGGTCCGCGCGGGGGATGTTTTCGCCCTCAGTTCGTGGCGTGAAATGCTCTATCTGCTGGCGCCCCGGCTGGTGCCTGTCGTGGGATTTCTTCTCCTGCCCCTGGTTCTGGACGCCTACTGGCAGAAAGTGCTGCTGTCCGTCGCCGTGTTCGCCCTGCTGGCCATCAGCTGGGACATCCTGGCCCAGTCCGGCATGATCTCCCTCGGCCAGGCGCTGTTCTTCGGCCTGGGGGCCTACTTCTCGGGCGTCCTGAACCACACCTTCGGCTGGCACCCCCTGCTGGCGCTGCCCGCAGCCACGCTGCTCGGGGGGCTGGCCAGCACGATTTGCCTGCTCCCCGTGCTGAGGCTGCGGGGGATCTACTTTTCCATGGTCACCTTGATCATCCCGCTCATGCTGGTTCGAATTGTCGAAGCCACCAAGATCTTCGGCGGCACCGAGGGGCTGAGCGGCATCGCCCCCCTACCCTCCAAGTGGATCGAACTCTACTTGATCGTGGGGGTGCTTCTGGCCGCCCTGTTCGGATTCCGGCGCATGTTCAGCTCCGACTACGGGCTCGTGCTGAAGGGCATCAAGGACAACGACCGCTCGGTGATCAACGCCGGGATCAACATCTATTGGTTCAAGACCCAGGCGCTTTTCATTGCCAGTTGCATCGGCGCGCTCTCCGGGGCTTTCATGACCCACGTGTACATGTTCGTCGGCATGCCGGTGTTCGCGCTGGATTACTCCATTCTGCCGATCGCCGCCGCGGTGGTGGGCGGCCCGGGAACACTTGCCGGCGCCACCCTGGGCGCGGTGATCCTCGTGCCCCTTTCCGAAATCCTGCGGGGCATCGGCGGCCTGCGCATCGTCTTCTACGGGTGTTTCCTAGTTGTGTTCATCGTCGCCGTTCCGGAGGGCATCTTCCATTACGTTCAGCGAAAGTACCACCAGTTTGAACGCTGGGTGGAGGTGGAATGAGGCCCGCAGAAGCTCTCCTCAAGGTCGACTCGCTCTACAAGAACTTCGGCGGAATCATGGCCATATCGGGCCTCAGCTTCGAATTGGCCGAGGGTGAGCTGCTGGGACTCATCGGGCCGAACGGCTCGGGCAAGACCACCGCGGTCAACCTGATCACCGGCTTCGTCAAACCCTCGGGGGGCGCTGTCATCTACCGGGGCCGCGACATCACCGGACTGGCGGCCCACGCGGTGGTGCGGCTGGGCATCTCCCGCACCTTCCAGATGGTCAAGCCGTTTTATCAGCTGCCGGCCTACAAGAACATGATCATTCCGCTGTACTCGCCGCGCGTCAAACAACTGGCCGGCGGCCGGTACGGCGACCGCGATGCGGTGGCGCTCGACCTGCTGGAGGAAGTCGGCTTCGAACGCGACTCCCAGGTGGCTTACAAGAGTGCCGCCGTCCTGCCCCAGGGCTACCTCAAGCGCTTAGAGCTCGCCAAGGCGATGGCCCTGAAGCCCGACCTGATCATCCTCGATGAACTCTTCTCGGGCCTGAGCTTGGCCGAGGTCGCGAGCATCGTGCCGATCATCGAGAAGCTGCGCCAGGAGGGCAAGACCATCATCATGATCGAGCACCGCCTCAAGGAGTTGTTTCGGATCGCCGACCGGGTGGTCGTGCTGAATTTCGGCCAGAAGATCGCCGAAGGCCGCGCGGAGGAGGTCATGGCGAGCGAACCCGTTAAAAGGGCTTATCTGGGGGTTGAGTCCTGATGAACACATCCAAGACGAGTGATGCCCTGGACCAGGAACGGCCTCTGCTCGAGGTGCGGGATCTGATGGTGTTCTTCGAAAACGCGCTGGCCCTCAACGGTCTCAGTCTGGAGGTGCAGGCGGGGGAGATCGTGGGGGTGATCGGGTCCAACAGCGCCGGCAAGACCACCCTGATGAACGCGCTCTCGGGGCTCATCATCGACATGCGCACCAAGGAGAAGCGCCGCGGCGGCGAGCGGATCACCCTCTACGGACGGATCCTCTTCCAGGGGGAGGACATCACCGAAGCCCTTCCCAGCGAACGGGTGAAAAAGGGTATCGTGCTCTCCCGTGAACGCCATCCGGTATTCCCGGAGAGCAGCGTGCTGGAAAACCTGCGGATCGCAGGCTACCTGAAGTCCCGCGCGGAGACCAGGAAGTCCATCGCGTACGTCTTCGAGCTGTTCCCGCACCTGGACCGGCTGAAATCCCGGCGAGCCGGCTTTATGAGCGGCGGCGAACAGCAGATGCTGGCCATCGGCATGGCCTTGGTCGTCCAGCCCCGGCTGCTGCTGTTGGACGAGCCGCTGCTCGGTCTGAGCCCGCTCATGCAGCAGGCCGTCATGGAGGCCATCGTCAATCTGCAGCGTCACTGCGGCATCACCGTGGTATTGAGCGAACAGTTCGCGCGGCCGGTTCTGCCGGTGATCCACCGGGGGTATGTGGTCGAAAACGGTA
>JBLMXM010000321.1:0-2614 GCA_050257775.1 Hyphomicrobiales bacterium | reverse complement strand
CGTGCTGACCGTTATACTGGCCGGCACGGCGGCCCAGGCCGCTGTGGAACTCAACATGTACTACCCGGTGGCCGTGGGCGGACCGATCACCAAGGTCATCGACGACATGATTGCCGAGTTCGAAAAGTCCAACCCCGACATCAAGGTTAAAGCGGTCTACGCCGGCAACTACGATGACACGCGGGTCAAGGCCCTGGCTGCATTCAAGGCCAACCAGCCGGTGCAGCTGAGCGTGCTGTTCTCCATAGACCTGTTCGAGCTCATCGACCAGGATGCCGTGGTGCCGTTCGACGACGTGGCCACCGGGGCCGGGGACAAGAAGTGGTTGTCCTCGTTTTATCCCGCGCTGATGCAGAACTCCAAGCTAAAGGGCAAGATCTGGGGTGTACCGTTCCAGCGCTCGACCATCGTCATGTATCACAACAAGGAAGCTTTCAAGGAAGCCGGCCTGGATCCGAACAAGCCGCCGGCCACCTGGCAGGAGATGACTGCCATGGCTCAAAAGCTGACCAAGAAGGACTCTTCCGGGAATGTCACCCGCTGGGGCGTTCACATCCCCTCCACCGGTTACCCGTACTGGTTGTTCCAGGCACTTTGCATCCAGAACGGCCTGGAGCTCATGAACCCGGAGGGCAATCAGACCTACTTCGACAAGCCCGACGTCGTCGAAGCCTTGCAGTACTGGCGGGATCTGGCGGTGAAATATAAGGCGATGCCCGAAGGGACCATCGACTGGGGCACCCTGCGCCAGAAGTTTCTCGAGGGCGCCACGGCCATCATGTGGCACACGACCGGAAACCTCACTGCCGTACGTGAGGGTGCCAAGTTTGACTTCGGGGTAAGCATGTTGCCGGCCAATAAGCGCCGCGGCTCGCCCACCGGCGGCGGCAACTTCTATATCTTCAAGAAGGCATCCGCTGCGGAGCGCCAGGCCGCCTTAACGTTCATCAAGTTCATGACCTCGCCGGAGATGTCCGCCCGCTGGTCCATGGCCACCGGCTATGTCGCCACCAGCCCTGCGGCCTACGAGACGGCCACGCTGAAAAAGTACGTGTCCGAATTCCCGGCCGCGGCGGTGGCCCGCGACCAGTTCCAGTATTCCGTAGCCGAACTGGCCGTGCACGAAAACGCCCGGGTGAAGAAATTCCTGGACGATGCCATCCAGAGCGTGCTCACCGGCGCCAAGCCGCCCAAGGAGGCCCTGACCGCCGCCCAGCAGCAGGCGGAGCGTGTGCTCAAGCCATACCGCTGAAGCCTTCGCCGTATCCAACGCCTTAAGCAGGCGAACAGCGGGAAGAACTTTGCCGGATCGATCCCCCCTCCTCACGGAAAGACCGGGGGAGGGGGAAAGATCCATCAGACGCAACAGTGACGGGATCCATGAGGCGCCTTAACCCCAAAACCGCCGCCTGGGTTTATGCCTGGCTTCTGCTGCTGCCGGCCGCAGTGCTGATGGTGACCTTCACCCATTATCCCATCGTCGGCGGGCTTTTCTCGAGCTTCTTCTCGACCCCTCGCCAGGGACACCCGAGCAAGTTCGTCGGGCTGGACAACTACGACTACATGTTGAACGACCCCGTTTTCTGGCAGGTGCTCGGGAACAATTTTCTTTATGCGCTGGGAACGATACCGGTGAGTATCGGCCTGGCGCTGCTCATGGCGGTGTGGGTCAACGCCAAATTGCCGGGCCGGGCCGTCGTGCGGACGGCCTATTTCACGCCCACCATCCTACCCATGATAGCGGTCGCCAACATCTGGCTTTTTTTCTATACGCCCCAGATCGGCCTGCTCGACAAGATCAGGAGCTTCGTCGGACTGGCCAGCCACAACTGGCTCGGCGACCCCGGCACGGCCCTCGGCTGCCTCATGGTTCTCGCGATTTGGAAGGACGCGGGGTTCTTCATGATCTTCTTCCTGGCTGCGCTGCAGGGCATCCCCCCCGAACTTGAGGAAGCCGCGGTCATCGAGGGGGCCGGCCGCTGGTATTTCTTCCGACGGGTGACGCTGCCGCTGCTCATGCCGACGACCCTTTTCGTCGTCGTCAACGCTACCATCAATTCGTTCAAGCTGGTGGATCATATCTTCATATTGACCAAAGGCGGGCCGGACAACGCCTCGTCGCTCTTGCTCTATTACATTTACGAGGTCGCCTTCAGTTTCTGGGACACGGCCTACGCGTCGACGCTGACCGTTGTGCTGCTGGTGGTCCTGGGCGGGCTGGCCGTCACGCAGTTTGCCTACATCGAAAAGAGGGTCCATTACCAATGATCCGCGGGGTTGACTGGGGGCGACGCCTAGAAATGGGGGCGGCCTGGTTTCTGGCTTTCCTGTGGGCGGCACCCTTGCTCTATGCCGCCTGGGCGGCCTTTCACTCCATGGATTTCGTGAGCCGGTTCGATGTGACGGCGCCGCTGACCCTGGACAACTTCCGCTCGGCATGGAAGGTGGCGCCCTTCGCGCGCTACTTTCTGAACACGTTCATGCTGGTCTGCATGACCCTCGCCGGGCAGCTGGTCCTGTGCACCCTGGCGGCCTACGCCTTTGCCCGCTTCGATTTCCCGGGCAAGGACCTTGCCTTCATCCTCGTCCTGATCCAGATCATGATCATGCCCGA
>JBLMXM010000320.1:0-18516 GCA_050257775.1 Hyphomicrobiales bacterium | reverse complement strand
GACAAACGCTTTACACGATCCGATTTTTCGAGCACTCTCTTCCTCCTTTTCAACGTTCTTTGCAGCCGCGCGGGTATGGTTCGAACACATTACCGGGGGGCATCAGAATTTTAACATCGGTATCGGCATTTGAATCTTAAGGACGACCTGAAAGAGGTAGTAGGCCGAGACGGCGGTCGCAGCAGAAAAGAAGACGCTTTTCTTCCACGTGTAGCTTTCCAGAAATTTACCCAGAAAAAAGATGAACACGCCTGTAGCGGGCGCAAAACCGATCACGGGAATGAGGTAGCGGTAGCCCAACAACCCGACCACGCCCAGAACAACCCTTTTACGCGCATCTTCGCCGGGGAAAAAAGCGCCCGCGCCAGCGTCCTCATCTGCCTTGGCGGTAAAACTCTGCACGGTAAACACTGCCGAAAGCACCAGAAGCAGGACAGAGGCCAGGAGCGGGAAAAAACCTCCCCCTGGATTCCGCAAGGTCCCGACAGGATACGAGAGCGACGTCACCAACACGGCCGCTCCTATTGCAAAAATAACGATTCCGCTGATGCGATCCGTTTTCATGAGTCGACGTCCGCCCGCACAGCGGGTGCATTGGGTTTTCGGCCATGGGCCAATTTTTTTTCATCCAGGAGGACATCCAAGGAGTGACCAAAGGCTTCAATGGTCTTCTTTAGATCATCCTCGGTGTGGACCGCTGAAACGAAGCCGTCATAGCCCCGGGTCGGGGTCTTTACCCCGTGCAAGGCCAGGTTCATGAAAAGGGCTTGGCCTATGGCAGGGTCCCGCGTTTTTTGATCATTCAGACAGACTACACGGTCACACCGTCCCAACAGGTCACACGTCCCAAAATAGACATGGAAGACGGAAAACCCGCTGTCATAGACGCATCCCGCAATCCCGCGTTCGTCCACCTGCCGCTGCAGGCCGTCGCGCAGCTGCCGTGCCTTCTGGTTGGCTATCCGCGTGGGGTCTCCGGTGGCGATGATTTTCAGGTAGGCGATTCCGGCAGCGGCGCAAAGGGGGTTGGCGTTGAAGGTTCCGGAATGGGAAACCCGCTGGTAACGATTCCATTCCTCGTCTTTCAACAGGAGCAGATCCATGATGTCTTTCCGCCCCGCTATGGCCCCCGCTCCGGGTACAACGCCGGTAACCCCTTTTCCCAGGGCGGTTAAATCCGGAGTCACCCCGACTGCGGCTTGCACCCCGCCGGGGGAGTAACGGAACCCGGTCACTACTTCGTCAAAAAAAAGCAGCGTGCCATAGTGGGCGGTTAAATCCCGCATGACCTTGTAAAAAGATGGGTCGATCCCGACCACCCCTGAACTGCTGCCGGCCGCCTCTGTGATCACCGCGGCAACATCTCTTTTTTTCAGGGCGTCCTCCAAGGCTTCGGCGTTGTTCATTGGAATGACCACCGTATCCTTGACCGTAGCGTGCGGAATGCCTGCGCTTACGGGGACGTGAAACGGTTTCTTGTATCCCACGGTAACGGGGTCGTAAGCCCCGGCAAAGTGAAATTGAAACCGGACCACCTTCTCCCTTTTGGTGAATGCCCGGGCCAGCCGGATCCCATACATGATCGCCTCGGTGCCCGAATTCATGAACTCGACTAACTCTGCCGAGGGGACCAGTTTTTGGATGAGTTCGGCCCATTCGACCGCCAGGTCGCATACCGCCCCGTACTGGGTTCCCTTTTCAATCTGGCTCTGCACGGCGGCGACTACGGCGGGAGGGGCATGGCCCAGCATCTTTCCTCCATGCCCTCCGTAGTAATCGACATATTCGTATCCGTCGATATCCCAGAGGTGAGCCCCTTTGGCGCGGCTCACGTAGATCGGAAACGGGTCGGCATACCATTGATCGTGGGATACACCCCGCGGCATGACGAGCCGGGCCCGCTCGTAAAGCGCCTTCGACCTGTGAAAGTGTGCCTCGTACCGCGCGATCGTACCGTTGCTGCTCATTGCAATCCTTCAAGTGCGGTTGGCGTTGTCACGTCTAATGAAAAGCAACTATCAGGCCGTCAGCCCAGGCGCGCGAGTCGCACGGCGCGAGGCGTACATTCGTACGCCGCAGCGCCGACACGACGAAACGCAACACCGGATCGCGGCCTGAGACGCCGCTTTTCAAGGCATCAAGCCGCCCTCTTTGATCAGCTTCCCCCACTTCACATCTTCCGCCTTATAGTAGGCCGCCAGCTCTTCCGGATTCTTCAATGAGGGGGTGACTCCCTGCATATCGAAAAATTCCCTGACTTCTTTTGTTTCCGTGCTTTTCTTGAAGGCGTCAAAGAGAAGGTTCACTCGATCTTTGGGCATCCCCTTGGGGCCGAGGTAGGACCAGTAAGTCGAGAACTCGACGTCATATCCCAGCTCTTTGAACGTCTGAGCGTCGGGGGCGAATTTATTCCGTTCGGGCGCTGCCAGCCCTAAAACCTTCAGGCTTCCGCCCTTGACCATGTGAAGAGTGTCGGCAATGGTTGAGACGATTATATCCACATGCCCGCCCATGACCGCCGGAACCGCCGGGGCGGCCCCCTTGAACGGTATGTGGGTAAACTTTACTCCTGTAGCCTGTTCAATGCCGACCGCGCCCATGTGAAAATTCCCCCCGTGCCCGGCATTCCCGCACTTGATCTTACCCGGGTTGGCTTTGGCATAATCCAGGAGTTCTTTCAGGTTGTTCCAAGGGGCATCCATGCGCGTGAAGACACCCTGGGGGGTGTAACCCACGTAGGCAATCGGCTCGAACTGGTCAAAGGTCACATTTGATTCAGGCAGAGTGTACTTAATGATGCTCAAGGTAGGGGATACCGTTACCAGCGTATACCCATTGGGAGGAGCTGCTTTTACAAAATTGCACGCGATGGTTGAACCGCCCCCGGGTTTGTTGTCGACGATGACCGGAACTCCCAGAATCTTCTCCAACTGCGGCTGGAGAGCTCGAGCCACCAGGTCATGGCTGCCGCCGGCAGCATACGGAACGACGATGGTAATGGGATCCTTGGGATATTTCTCCTGAGCGACGGCCGGCTTGGCCAGCGCCACTGTGAACAGGACCAAGCACGCAAGTAGAAACGCAGACATTTTTTTCATGTTTTTTTCTCCTTTCCTGGTGCGGCAGGTTATGCTCGTTGACGTGCAGAGGAAACGGCTGCAGAACACTATGAATCCGCACTCCCCAGCTGATCCATAAACGTTCTCCTTTTTCGATATAAAATGACCGAAGAGCCCACAAAGAGCAAGGTCAACATGATGAAAATGGCCGGGAAGGGCCGAGTGATGAAGATGGTCAAATCGCCTTGGGACATGAGAAGCGATTGTCGGAACGATTCTTCCCAGATCGGTGAGAGAATGTAGGCGAATATCAACGGCGCACATTCGAAGCGCGTTTTCCTCGCCAGGTAGCCGATCAGGCCGAAAAAAATCATGGAGGTCACATCCAGCAAGCTGTTCTGATTGGAATAAACGCCGATCACGCAGAAAACGAGGATCAGGGGAAACAGGACGCTATACGGAACTTTCAGCAAACGCACCCAGATTCCGATCAAAGGCAAATTCAGCACCAGAAGCATGATGTTGCCGATGTACATGCTCGCGATGACCCCCCAGAAGACATCAGGATGATTTCTTAGTAGAAGGGGGCCCGGGGTGATTCCGTGGATCAGGAGCGCACCCAGGATGAGAGCCATGGTCGCGGTGGTGGGGATCCCGAAGGTTAAGAGAGGGACAAAAGTGCCGGAGGACGCCGCGTTGTTCGCGGATTCCGGGCCCGCCACGCCTTCGATCGCACCCTTGCCAAACCGCTCGGGGTGCTTCGAGAGCCGTTTTTCAACGATATACGAAACAAAGGTCGAAATCAGGGTCCCTGAGGCCGGAAGGACCCCCAGGAAAAAACCCAGGAACGTGCCTCGCATGATCGGATTGAACGAGGCTTTCCAGTCATCCCAGTCCGGGAGAAGACCCTTGATCGAAACCTTGAAGACATCTCGTTTGATCGTTTCCTCCAGGTTGATGAAAATTTCCCCCACGCCGTAAATTCCCATGATGACCGGCAGGATTCCAACCCCTTCGTAGAATTCATTTACATTGAACGTGAATCGTTGGACCCCGGAGACGGTGTCGATGCCTTGGGTGCCGAGGATCATGCCCAGAGCGACCATCATGAAGGACTTGATCACCGGGCCGGATGAAAGGTATGCGGACAGCGTCAAGCCGAAGAGAATCAAAGCAAATAGCTCCGGCGGGCCGATCTTGACGGCATATCGAGCCATGACGGGCGCCACCAGCATCAAGAGGCAGACACTCAAGGTACCGGCGATGAAGGACCCGATGGCCGAAATCCCCAGGGCCCTTCCCGCCCTGCCCTGCCGGGCCATCTGGTACCCGTCAATACAGGTGACCACCGAGGAGGATTCTCCGGGGATGTTCACCAGGATGGAAGTGGTCGATCCGCCGTACATCGCGCCGTACCATATCCCGGCCAGCAGGATGATGGCCGTGGCCGGCGGGAGACCGAAGGTAAACGGCAGGAGAACCGCCACGCTGCCCGCCGTCCCGATTCCGGGCAGAACCCCGACCAGTGTGCCGATCAGAACTCCGATGAAACAATAAAAAAGGTTCGTCGGGGTGCTGACGACTGAAAATCCCAGCATGAGGCTATGCAGTGTGTCCATGGGCTACTCGGCAAGTAACAGAGCCGGTCGTTTTCGATCCGATCCTGCCGGAAGAATGCAACCTATCAAAAGGTATTTAGCTCTTATGACAGTTCGTCGCAGACCTGCGGAAACAGACGCTGATAGCCTTCCGCATAGGTGATCTTGCGACCGGAGTTGCGCGAGGCCTGAACACCCCGCTGGAGCCCCACGCGCGTATAATATTCCCATAGATGTTCCTGTGCCTCCATGCACTCGAACGCCTTGCGCTTCAGGTCCCAGACACCGGTGATGTCGAGCAGGATATTCGGTTCCCATCGGCACTGCTCAGGCTGGTGGGGCTCAAACAGAAGAACCGGAGGTGCCCCGATCACCTTCTTGCCGGGGTGGCCGTGTGCTTGCGCGATGATGCGCGCTTCCTGGGCCAGACGAGCTGCCTCAGGGTGATCGAAGTTATAAGGGTCCTGCAGCGAATGGGTCAGCACGAATTCGGGCCGAACATCGCGGTAGAGATCCACCAAGCGGTTGACGAGGTCCTCGGTCGGACGAAGCGGGTAGTCCCCGGCATCGAAAAAAATCGTCTCGCCGCCGAGGACGGCCGCCGCCTTTTCCGCCTCCCGCTGCCGTATCGCCTTGACCTTTTCGAGCGTCATGCCCGGTTGTTTCCAAAGCTTGGCTGACTCGCCCCGCTCGCCATAGGTAAAGCAGGCAATGCAGACACGGTAGCCCCGTTTAGCGTAAAGCGCAATGGCCCCCCCGGCCCGCCAAACGAAATCCGCCGAGTGTGCACTGAACACGAGCATCGTCTTCTCATTCGAGTCGTTCATGATGGCCATCCGGTTCTATCTTATCCCCTTCTGGGCGAGGATTTCGTCGATTCCCGGCCGGATGACCATCCCGGCGGCTATCTCTTTCAACCGTTTGTCCTCCCGTTGAATGATCTTGTCGACCTCGTCGATCACGGTCTTCGCCAGCTCCTGCTTCAGGACCACAACCCCGTCATCGTCGGCGACAATGATGTCTCCCGGCCGAACGACCTGGCCGCCGCAGCTGATGGGGAAATTGATTTCGCCGGGGCCTTCCTTGAATGGACCGTTCGGCGACAAACCGGCGGAAAAGATTGGAAAGCCCGATTTGCGGATTTCCTGCGCATCCCGCACGCAGCCGTCGGCCACGATCCCGGCGACGCCGAGTTTCTGAGCCGTGCTCACCATCAAAAAGCCCAGCAGCGCCCAGGAGTGATTGCCGCCGCCTTCGATCACCAGGACGTCGCCGGGCTGGATCAGGGTCAGCGCCTTGTGGATCATGAGATTGTCCGTCGGCGGGACCCGAACCGTGAGAGCCGGCCCGACGATCTTCATGCCTGCTGCCAGGCTCTTGATTCGGGCGTCCATGGCTCCCGCCCTTCCGATGCAATCGCCGACATTGCCGGTCAGGCACCCCGTTTTGTTCATCAGGGCGCGATACGGCGCGATGACATTCGCCGCCGGCCGTTCAAAATCGGTCTTGTAGCGAAATCCGGGCTTTCCAATTTCCTGCATGCTCATACGAGTTTTTTTCCTTTCAATGAAGTAATGAACTCCGCGGCCGTGATGGCGGTTTATTGCACATCCGCTTCCTGTGATGCAAAGATGTCCCTTTTGCTCCGCTTGCGCAGATAGGGAATCAATAATGCGAAAATCGTCAACCCGATGAGAACCAGGCAGACAGGCCGCTGGAGAATGAACCAGACTGTGTTCTGGCCATAGGAGATGGCGAGCGTCCCGTTCAGACCCTTTTCGGCCATGGGGCCGAGGATCAGCCCGAGCACCACCGGCACGACATCGAACCCGTGGGATTTAAGGAGATAGCCGACGATCCCGAATGCCAGCATGACATAAACGTCGGTCATGCTCTCGCGTACCGCGAAGGAGCCGACGGTGGTGAGCAGCACGATCGAGATGGCCAGAATGTGCTTGGGAGTCTTGGTCGCCCAGGAGAACCAGGGGGCGCAGTATAGCCCGAAGATGAGCATGAGCACATTGGCCAGGTAGAGCGACATGATGAAGGTCCAGGTTACATCGGCATGGGTCGTGAAGAGCTCCATGCCAGGTTGCAGACCATGCACCATGAGCGCCCCCATCATGATGGCAGCCACGGAATCCCCCGGCACCCCAAGGGTCAGCATGGGAATGAAGGCCCCGGCGCAAATGGAATTGTTGGCTGCCTCCGAGGCAGCAACGCCCTCAATCATCCCGGTGCCGAATTTTTCCGGCGTCTTGGAAGCTCGCTTCTCCTCGTTGTAGGCCATGAAGCTAGCGATGCTGGCGCCCGCTCCCGGGAGAATACCGACGATGATGCCGATGATGGAAGATCTGAGATAGGTGGGGATCATGCGCCGCGTGTGCGCCCAGGTCGGGAAGCCGATCTTGATGCTCTTGATGCTCGGGATCATCTCCTCCTGGGTCCCGTGCATCTGGATGATTTCCAACACCTCCGGGATCGAAAAAAGGCCGATCAGGGCCGGGACCAGCATGACGCCGTCGATCAACCCGGTAATGCCGAAGGTAAAACGCGGCACGCCGAGCAGCGGGTCCATCCCGATGGTCCCGATGAGCATGCCCAGGAACCCGGAGATGTAACCCTTTATGATCATCTTCTCGCTGAGCGAGGCGATGATGGTCATGCCGAAGATGGCGAGCACGAAGTACTCCGGGGGGCCGAACATCAGGGACACTCGGGCAAGCGGCGGGGCGAAGAACTGCAGCACGATCACTCCCAGGATGCCGCCCACGAACGAGGAGACGATCGACTCGCGCAAGGCGTCGGCCGCCCGGCCCTGCCTGGCCATGGGGTAACCGTCCAGGACCGTCGCGGCTGCCCCGGGGGTGCCCGGGGTGTTGATCAGGATGGCGGACACCGATCCGCCCCACATGGCCCCGGCGAAGATCGCTCCCATCATGATCAGACCGGCCTCCGGCGTCATGGAAAAGGTGATCGGCATGAGGATCGCGATCCCCATGGCGGCCGTGAAACCCGGCAGCGCGCCGAAGATGATCCCGATGGCGACACCGAAGGTGGCCATCAGGAGGTTGAACGGCATGAGAACATTCTTGAGGACCTGGAGGTCGAAACCGAAATCCATGTGTCACCTAAATCCCTCTTGGGGATTACATCAGCACACCTTCGGGAAACCAGATTTGCAGCGTGCTCTGGAAAGCGCCATAGAGCAGGGCCACCCAGCCCAGCGCCACCAGCAGAGCTTTCCAGCGTGCGGGTCGCTCGAACACTAGGACGTAGCCGAACACCATGAGGAAGGTGGTCGTGAAAAAACCGAGTTCCGGGAAGACCGCCACGTAGGCGACCATAAAGGCGGCGGTAATGACCTTCGGCGGCGTCAGGAAGGCGGTGACCTTGATCTTGCCCAGGTCTCCCGGCTTGAGGAAAAGCAGCACGCACATAAGCGCGAGTACGGCCAGGATGAACCGCGGGAAAGCTACGATCTCTGCCGAGTACTGGAACGAATAGACAAAGAACAGGCCGAAAATGGCCAGCAGCACCAGCGACACCTTGCGGTTGATGCACATCATGTCAGCGACCTCCGGACGGGTGCGGGCCCTCTGCCCGGGAGGGCCCTCGTTCGGTGCAGATTACTTGGCGAGCCCCAATTCCTTCGAGAGCTCCGAGTAGGTCTCGTATTCTTCCTTGATGAGCTTGCCGAAATCGGCCGGTCCGAGGTACTTGACGGGCAGGCCCATCTTGGCCATCTGCTCGAGGTACTCGGAATCGGCCGAGGCCTTCTGGAACGCCCCGGCGAGTTTTTCGATGATTTCCGGGGGCGTCGCCTTGGGCGCAGCGAAACCGCGGTTCGACGAGATCACCAGGTTGATGCCCACCTCCTTGAAGGTCGGGACGTCCGGGAGCTCCTTCATGCGCGCGTCGGTCGCGACCGCGATCACTTTGACTTTGCCGTCCTTGAGCATGGTGTATACCTCGCCGTAGGTCTGAGCCAGCGCGTCGATGTGCCCGCCGAGGAAGGCCGCCCTGGACTCGCCGGCCCCGCCGAAGTGTACCGGCTTGGCCTTGATCTGGGCGACTTTGTTCATGACCAGGATCGAGAGGTGCCCGGAGGTTCCTGCGCCCGAGGTGCCGATGGTCAGCTTTTCGGGGTTGTCCCGGGCGTACTGGATGAAGTCCCTGGCCGTCTTGAAGCGCGCGTCGTCGGCCCGCACCGCAAACAGACGCGGGTCGGAAACCACCAGGCAGATCGGGCTGATGTCGGTCACGGGATTGTAAGAGGCCTTTCGCATCGTGGTCAGCGTGACCGAGGCCGAGTTGAAGCCGGCGATCGTATAGCCGTCCGGCTTGGAACGGACCATCTGCGAGACGCCGACCTCGCTGCCCCCGCCGTCGATGTTCTGCACGACGAAGGCCTTTGGAAAGTATTTCTCCGCAGCCTTGACGGCGATGCGAGTGCCGATGTCGGTGCCGCCGCCCGCGGCAAAGGGAACGATGAGCTGAACCGGCCGAAGGGGGTAATCCTTTGGCGAAGCGCCCAGGAGACTCACGGCCGCCAATGCGACCACCCACAACTTGAGTACGTTACCCATGGTCATATTGCCCTCCCCTGTGTGTCGTTAATCCAAATTCGACTATTGAAAGCGCGTGTACTTGTTTTACGCCAAACGAGGCGTTTTGAATCGATCGGCCAGCGTATTGAGATTACGCGCCACCTCATCCGCGAGCGGAACCCCTTCCCGCGTGCGCCTAGCCGCGAGGTCGAACTCGATCTCGCCCGGCAGGAACACCTGGTGGCCGGCCCGAGGCGGCAGGCCTTTGATGCGCCGGATGACGGCGTCCACGTTCTGCTTGAACAGGTCGGCGCCGATGAAGCGCCCGGCGTCGATCGCCCCAAACATGTGCCCTGTGCGCGCAGGGCCGCTCACGTCGACGATGGTTTTGACCTCGCCGGTGAGGCAGGAGCCGGTCAGCACCCCGCACAGGAGGTCAACGATGAGCGACAGGCCGGAACCCTTGGCGCCGCCGATCGGCTCGAGGCTGCCCTTGAGCGCCTTCTGGGCATCGGTGGTCGGCTCTCCCGCGGCATCGGTCGCCCACCCCGGCGGGATCTCCTTGCCCGTCAGTGCCGCGAAACGGATCTTGCCGCGTGCCACCAGCGAGGTCGACATGTCGAGAACGATCGGCTTCTCAATCCCAGCCGGCAGCGCAACCGCGATCGGGTTGGTCCCCAGCAGCGGGGTCCTTGTGCCGAAGGGGCACATGGCCGGGGAGGCGTTGGTCAGCACTACCCCGATCATGCCGGCTTCGAGCGCGGTCATGGCGTAGTACGAGGCGATCCCGAAGTGGTTGGAGTTGCGCACGCCCACCAGGCCGATGCCGTGCACGCAGGCCTTCTCGACCGCACGGCGCATGGCTTTGCTGGCGGCGATCTGCCCGAAGCCGTTGCCGCCGTCGATCAGCCCGATCGCGCCCTCATCGCGCACAAAGCGCAGTTCGGCCCGCGGATCCATGACGCCGCTCTCCACGCGGCGCACATATTCCGGCACCCGGATGGTGCCGTGCGACTTCACTCCCCGCAGGTCAGCTGCAACGATCGAGTCAGCGAAGACGCCCGCCATTTCGGAGTCGAGCCCCACCGCCGCGATGATGCCCCGGACCACCTCCCTTAAGTGTTCGGCCGGGTACATTTTTTCCATATGCTCGATCCTCCTTTGTGATGTCGACCCCTCAAGCCGGTGTCAGGTCGTGATCTGGCAGATCCAGTCCGTGGCGGTGTTGCGCTTGACCTTCTTCAGGTGCAGACAGCACTTGTAAGAACCGGCCTCGTAGATGGAGTTAACGAGCTCGACCGGCCGGCCTTTCTCGGCGTACATGATGCGCTCCATGAGCAGGGTCGGCACCCCCGGTTGGATCTCTAAATGGGCGGCGGTCTCCTCGTCGGCGAACGAGGCCTCGATCGTCTGATAGGCCTCTAGGAAGTTGATCTTTAAATCGTCCTCCATGATCTTGACGAGCGGCTTCTTCATGAGCTGCTCCGCCCTGATCCGCCGGCCGATCTCCAGCGGCAGATAGTTGATCGTGAAGGCCCGGAATCCTTCCGGAGCGAGTCGGTCGCGCGTGATCCTCACTACAAGCTCGTCGTCCGGGTTCAGTTCGAGCTTCTCGCGCACGATCGGCGGCGGCGCCACCTCGTTTTTGGCGACCGTCAGTGTCTTCGATTTCATCAACGGCAGGAGCAGCTCGTTGGTCAGGCTGATGTGCTTGAGGCTCATCCCCTGGATCAGATCCTCGTTGCCGGTAACGAAGGTCCCCTCACCCCGTTTGCGGATCAACAGCCCCTCCTGCACGAGGGAGGACAGCGCCTGGCGCACGGTCATGCGGTTGACGTTGAACTGACTCGCCAGTTCGTATTCCGGGGGGATCTTCTGGTTCGGAAGATAGCGTTTGTCCAGCACCCAGTACCGAATGGCGCGGCGGATCTGGTGGTAGACGGGCAGAACCGGTTCCATGCAAGCCTTTCAAATAAGCTTCATCAATCGGTTTAGGAATGTCCTTGTCGACCTACGAAGTTGAGCAGCCCGCCGCACAGAACAATCTCTACCTGGCGGGACGTGAGCGTGTGGCCCAAGATGTAAGTTTCGCCGCGCGTGCGGTTGGTCACCGTCACCACCGGCCGGCGGAACTGACCGGCAGTATCCGCGATCTCGAGTTCGTCGCCCGGCTGGATGCGGTCGTAATCCTCCGACTCCTTGAACATCAGCGGCATGATCCCGAAGTTGACCAGGTTGGCGAGGTGGATGCGTTCGACGCTGCGGGCGAAGATGGTGCGCACGCCGAGGACCATCGGGCAGATCGCCGCGTGCTCGCGCGAGGACCCCTGGCCGTAGCTCAGCCCGGCGACGATGACCGCCGACAGCCCCCGGTCCTTAAGCGCCGCGCACCGTGCCGGGAATTCGGAGTCGACGTTCCGAAAGATGAATTCGCTCGACTTCGCGATATTGGAACGGAAGCGGCCGGCCGAACCCGCCGGGATGATGTGGTCGGTCGTAACCTTGTCGCCCAGCTTGATGGCCACGGCTCCGGCGAGGTCCGCAGGCATGGCGGTGTTGCTGGGCGGCGGCCCCATGGTGGGACCCCGGAAGATCGCGGCGCTGAAGGTCGGCGCCACGAACATGTCGGCGTCGGCGAAGAAACGCTCCGGCTGCGGCACCGACGGGTAGTCCATCCCGAGGTCGCGCGGATCCGTGATCCGCCCCGTCAGCGCCGCGGCCACCGCGCTCTCCGTACTCGCGAGGTAGACCTGCGCGTCGCGAGTCCCGGAGCGCCCCTCGAAGTTGCGGTTGTTGCTGCGGACGGAAACCCCTCCGCTGCGGGGCGACTGGCCGTTGCCCACGCAGAAGCCGCAGACCGGCTCCAGCAGCCGCGCGCCCGCGTCGACGATGGGAGTCAGGGCGCCCTCGGCCGTGATCATCCGCAGCACCTGGCGCGTCCCGGGCGCGATCCCGAAGCTCACCCGGGGCTGAACCTTGCGGCCCTTCAGCATCGCGGCGACCGTCATCAAGTCGCGGTAGGAGGAATTGGTGCAGCTGCCGATCAACACCTGGTCGACCGGCGTCCCCGCAACATCGCGAATGCGGCGCACGTTGTCGGGCGAGTGCGGCAGCGCAATGTTGGGCTCGATCGCATCGAGCACCAGATCGATGGTGCGGTCGTAGGCCGCATCGGGGTCCGGCCGGAGCTCGGCCCAGTCCGCCTCGCGGCCCTGAGCTTTGAAAAACGCGCGCGTTACCGCGTCGCTCGGGAAGACCGAAGTCGTGACGCCGATTTCGGCCCCCATGTTGGCGATGGTGGCGCGTTCGGGCACCGTCAGGGTCTCGACCCCCGGCCCGCCGTACTCGAGCACCAGCCCGATGTTGCCCTTGGTGGTCATCAGCTTCAAGAGTTCGAGGATCACGTCCTTGGCGGTCACCCAGGGCTGCAGCCGGCCGTGGAGATTGACGCGCACGACCCGCGGGCAGGTGAGAAAGAAGGGACCGCCAGCCATGGCCACGGCCACGTCCATCCCGCCCGCCCCGATCGCGAGCATCCCTACCCCTCCCGCGGTCGGCGTATGGCTGTCGCTGCCCAGTAGAGTCCAGCCGGGGCGCGTCAGTCGCTCGAGGTGCACCTGGTGACAGATTCCGTTCCCGGGCTTGGAGAAGAGCACGCCGAAGCGATCGGCGACGGTCATCAGGTACTGGTGGTCGTCGGAGTTCTCGCAGCCTTCCTGGAGCGTGAGGTGGTCGACGTAAGAAACCGAGAGCTTGGTCTTGACCCGCTCCACCCCGATGGCCTCAAATTCCAGAAACGCCATAGTCCCGAGCGCATCCTGCGTCAGGGTCTGGTCTATCCGGATGCTGATTTCGCTGCCGGCGACCAGCTCGCCCGAGACCAGGTGCGATGCGATCAGCTGATGGGTCATGCTGCCTTTCATGCGTCCGGTCCTCCGCATTTGCCGCCGAGCGCCGCGAAGATCTGGCGGTAGTCCTTGGGCGGCACTCCCTTGAAGTATGCCTTCATCCCCAGACCGGTCACCCAGTGCAGCTTGGCCTTGGTAGCCTTGGACATGATCGCGTCCACCTTGAGCGTGTCGAGGGTCGCGATCACCTCGTCCATCTCGTGCTCACGCCGCTCGGAGTGGATGACCCCGCGCCCAACCAGCCCGTTGATGACCTCCAGCAGCGGCCCGGCCGTCAGCGTCTCCTTTACGGACTCGAGCACATCGTCTCCGACCCCGTAACGGTGGGCGGCCGCAAGCATCTCGATCAAGAGCGTGACGAAGCCCTTCATAAAAATGCTCCGGAACATCTTCGATGCCGAGGCGCTGCCGGCAGGCGCATCCATATACGTAATGGCCATGCCGTAAGGTGCCATGGTCTCATGGAAGCGCTTTGCGCCTTGTCCGGAGACCGAGACCGGCACCTTGTGCCGGTAGGTCGGAACCGGCCCCATGACCGCACAGTCGACGAATAGCGCGACCGGCGAGATGATCTGGTCCACTTCCTCCTTGGTCATGGGCGAAGTGGCGTTGATGTCGACATAAATCTGGTTCGCCTTGAGGAAGGGCCGGGAAGCCCGGGCGAGCGGCACGGCCATGTCGGCGCTCACAGCCGAAACGACCATCTCGCTGCGCTCGATCAATTCCTGCTGGCTTGCGACCAGCTCGACCTGCGCTTCCGCCGCACGCTTGCAGATCAACTCCGAGGCGGGTGCCCCCTTCCAGTACTTGTCATAGGCAATGATTCCGGTTAACCCCTCGCCCTTGAGGCCGGCTGCGATGTTGAAAGCCGCTTCGCCGAAGCCGATGAAGCCCAGTCGCACCATATATCCTCCGTGAACTCACCTCAAATTGGAATGATTTGCCCTAACCCCTGGCCGGAGCAGATTCTGGAATCCCATTAAGCCCCCAGCACCTGCTTGCGCTTGCGCTCGAGCGCGAATTTGGCGATCGCAGCGAAGCGGTAGATACCGTGCACGAACTTGCCGTACGGGAAGTTGAGAAAAAGCCCCATGACGACCCCGAGGTGCACGACCAGAAGCGTCCCCATGGCCGAGGTTTCCCGCAAAACGAGCAGAAGCAGGCCGGTCGCGCTGGCGAGCAGCAGGAGCACCAGGAAGGCCGTGTCCATCCCGGCCTGGCCCTCGTAGGTGATGTCCAGGTTGCGGCGCCGCTTGAGGACCAGCAGCCCGGCCGGACCCACCAGCAGCCCGATGCCCCCCAGGGTGCCGAGAATCACGGGGAGGCTGCCGTAGCCGTAAGGCGCCGGCCAGCCGAACACGTAATCGTAGATCGCCGCGACCGTGGTCGCGGCAAAACAGAGCAGGAACCCGTAAAAGGTCAGGTGATGGAGCCAGCGCCTGACCGGCGAGCTGTCCTCGCCCGGGTAGGAGCAGCCCCATCCTGCGTTGTCCAGGTATTCGAGCCGCAAGGTCTCCTTGAGGGCCACCTCCAGGTTGGAAGGGCTGAAAAGGTCGAGAAGCTTCTCTCCGATGTCGCGGCAGAAGCGCACGAGTCCGACCCCGAGCGCCGCCAGGCTGAAGAGCACGGCCAGGCCGAAAACCGCCACGAGCGCGCCGTGCGAAGTGACCTGATAAAAGTTGCCGCCGGGCACCGCGGTCGAGAGCGCTGCAATCCCCTGCACGACCATGACTCCGAGCTGGAACAGAACGCAGGCCAGCGCCGTCACCAGTGCGGCCACCCATCCGTTCGCGCGGAACGCCGAGGCGAACGTCCTCGGCCAAGCGTACTGCTCATAAGAATGGGTTCGAATCTTGGCGAATGTCATCGGCGGGTTGATGTCCCACTCGTGCGGTGGCGCGTACTGGCAGGCGTAATAGCACTCCTGGCAGTCGTGGCAGAGGTTGGCGAGGTAATTGAGGTCGCCGGCCGGGAATTCCCGCCGGTATTCCATGGCGCGCCACACCGCACAGAACCCTTCGCAGTAACGGCACGAATTGCAGATCCGCATCAGGTTTTCGCCCTGGGCCAACAGTTCCTTTTCCATGCGTCCGTGCCTCCTAAGCCGCTATGCGCTCGGCATTGCCGCGGGCGCGCACCGCCGCCTCGCCGCCGGCGATCCGGCCGAAAATGTTCCCGATGACCAGACCGATACCGCCGATGTAGCCCTTGGGCAGAATGTTGCCCGCCATGATCTCACCGGCGGCGAAAATGTTGGCGGCCGGCCGGCCGGCCTTGAAGATAACCGCCGCTTTGCGGTCGATCCTGACGCCGTAGTAGGTGAAGGTCAGGCCGGGCCGCAGGGGGTAGCCGTAGAACGGGGGCTCATCGATGCGCAACGCCCAATGGGTCTTGGGGGGCGTCAGCCCGGCGGTGCGACAGTCGTCCAGGATCGTGTGGTCGAAGGTGCCGGGCTGGACCGCCCGGTTGAACTCCTCCACGGTGGCGACCACCCTGTCGACCGGCAGCTGGAGCTGCTCGGCCACCTCGGCTACCGTGGAGCCCTTGACCGGCGGAAAAACCGAGGGCATGAAGCGATCGAGGGTTTTGGAGTCGATGAACACGTAGGAGATCTGATCGGGTTGCTGCGCCACCAGGCGGCCCCAGATGGCGTACCGCATCGGCCAGAAGTCCTCCCCCTCGTCATAGAAGCGCTCCCCGTTCTTGTTCACCACGATGCCGAGGGTGACGCAGTCGAGGCGGGTTACAATGCCGCCATCGAACTTGGGCGAGCGTGCGTCGATGGGGACCATGTGGGCCTGGGTCGGGTCGCCCACCGGCTCGGCCCCGTGCTCGAGCAGGAGCCTAAGCAGCGTGCCCGTGTCGAAGGGTGCGCCGCGGATGAGGAAGTTGTCTGCAGCCGGGCCCCAGGCCTCGCGCAGCCAGGCCAAATTGGATTGGAAGCCGCCCGCCGCGACCACCACAGCCCTGGCGGGGACCGTCACCGTGCGCCCGCCCATGCGCATCGCAGCACTCCGGAACCGGCCGTCCTGGATGTCGAGCCCGACAACCTCGGCCTCGTAAAGGACGTCGACTCCCAGACGCTCGGCGCTGCGGAACAGCGCGTTCACCATGGCCTTGCCGCCACCCAGAAACCAGGCGTTGGTGCGCCCCAGGTGCAGCGTCCCGGCGAGCGCGGGCTGGAAGTGCACCCCGTGGGCCCGCATCCATTCGAGAATCGACGCGGACCCGTGGACGACCATGCGCGCCAGCTCCAGGTCGCCCGTCCCGCCGGTCGCCTTCATGTAGTTTGCCCACATCTCCTCTTCCGGATAAGGCCCGGTGTAGGGTGGGTGCTGGGCCTCGTGTGCCAGGCGCATGTTGCGCGTGTGGCGGCTGTTTCCGCCGCGGAAGTGCCGCGGCGCGCACTCGAGCAACGTTACCGCCGCCCCCTTTTCGCGCGCCGTGATGGCCGCGCTCAGCGCCGCGGCCCCTCCCCCGATCACCAATACGTCGGTCTCTCTCCGGATGTCTGATGTCATTGCACTCTCCTGATCGGTTGGTCTCATCTCAATCGGCGGCCGTTGTCGGCCGCCGTGTCATTCGGCCATTGTAGGCACCGTCCGTTTCCGCAGCAGGGACGTCTGCGTTATTACGAACGCCGCCACAACGCTAAACCCGATTGCGTCCGTTACGGCTCCGGGCACGATCAAGCCGAGGGCGCCCGCCGCAAGCACGATTCTCCACAGCACCCCGACCCGCGCCTGGTAGTGGCCCACCAGCGCGATCGACATCGCCCACACCCCGATGAAGGCGGTGATGGAGGTGAGCAGGATCTCGTACCAGGAGCCGAACCCGAGCAGCGTGTTCTCGTAAATGAAGATGAAGGGCAGCAGAAATCCGGAAAGGCTGATGCGGAATGCCTCGAGCCCGGTGTGGTAAGGGTCGCAGCCGGCGATGCCGGCCGTCGTGTAGGCCGCGAGCGCCACCGGCGGGGTGATCGGCGCGTAACAGCAGTAGAAGAAGACGTAAAAATGCGCCACGAACACGGGCACGCCCATCTGCACGAGAGAGGGGGCTACCGTAACCGCCATGATGATGTAGCAGCCGGTCGGCGGCAGGCCCATGCCGAGCACGATCGCGATGATCATGCTGAAGACGAGCGCGACCGGCAGGTGCCCTCCGGAGGCGGTGATCATGATGTCCGACAGCCGCAGGCCGAGGCCCGTCAGCCCGAGGGCGCCGATAATGATCCCGGCCGTGGCGCAGGCGACCGAGACGGTCAGGATTTTGCGCGGAGTCTCGACCAACGCCTCGTAGAGATTCCGGAAGGGAACCCGCAGCTCGGGCTTGAGCCAGTTGCAGGCCAGTGTGATCGCGATCATGATGTAGGTCGAGAACAGGGCCGCGCGCAGCGGCGACACGCGCAGTACCGCGAGCGAGAAGACGAGCACGGCGATCGGGATCATCAGGCGCAGGCTCTTCATGATCGCGTCTTTTTTCCCCGGAAGATCCTCCGGCGGCAGCCCGCGCATGCCGGCCTTGCGCGCCTCGTTGCCGACCACGAACATCAGGCCTGCGTAATATAATAGGGCCGGGATGGCGGCGTGCGCGATGATCGTGCTGTAGGGCACGCCGGTGATGTCGGCCATCACGAAGGCCGCCGCGCCCATGACCGGGGGCATGAGCGAAGCGCCCGAGGAGCCTACGGCCTCGATGCCGGCCGCCAGTGTACGCCGGTACCCCATCTTGATCATGAGCGGGATGGTGAAGGCCCCGGTCGTGGCCGCGTCCGATACCGGGCTGCCGGACACCATTCCGACCGCCGCGGTCGAAATGATGCCGACTTTGGCCGGCCCGCCCTGATATTTACCGGCAAAGGCCTGGGCCAAGTTGATGAAGAGCGCACCGACCCCGGACTTCTCCATGAAGGAGCCGAAGAGGATGAAAAGGAAGACATAGGTCGCGGCTACCCCGAGGGGCACCCCGAAGATGCCCTCGGAGGTCAGGTACATCTGCGATATGACGCGCTCGAGCGAGCGACCCGCGTGTGCGAAAGGCTCGGGCAGGATGCTGCCATAGAGAGTGTAGAGCAGCGCCACGACCCCTAAAATCGTCATGGGGATCCCCACCACCCGGCGCGTGGCCTCGAGCAGACAGATCGTCGTAAGCCCCCCCATGAGGAGGTCCAGGTCATCGGGTTCGCCTAACCGGTAGAGCAGGTCGTCGAACGAGACGTAGAGGTAAAGCCCTCCGGCCAACGCCGCCAGGGCGAGCGGGATATCGATGAGGTAGGTGGATCGCGACCGCTTGAAGGCCGGGAAGTAGAGGAAGACCAGGATGAGCGTGAACGCCAGGTGGATGCTGCGCTGCAGCACGGCCGTCAACAATCCATGGGTGGCCGTGAAGACCTGGAAAGCGG
>JBLMXM010000319.1:0-10706 GCA_050257775.1 Hyphomicrobiales bacterium | reverse complement strand
ATTTCCGAATAAATTTCATTTCTCGGCATAGACATGACACACCTCCTTATTGCCGGGTCACCGTCCGCTATCTGCGGCGGCGACCCGCTGGCCCTTGGCCATCCCCCTTAGCGATAGTCGTCCGGGGCTCCGATGGCGTGCAGAGGCCACGTTTCAGTGCATTCTTCCACGCAGTGGTTGTAATATGTCCGGCACTCGCCGCCGCGCGTGCCGTCCGCTTCGCATTCATCAAACAGGTAACTGCACTCTTTCGAGCAACGGGACTCAATCTGATCGTACATAAGCGCCCTCCTTTGCTATTCCATGCCGCATTCCTCTTCAGTATCGCAGCAGCAGCACCCGCAACAATCCGCCATGCTTTCTTCATCCATATCCGACTGCGCGGTTTCGACCACTGCCCTATCCTGGTTGTCCTTGGTTTCCATGGTTTTTCTCCTGTCATGCCGTGCCCCTGGCGCTGCGGGCACTGGGCTGTAAAGTACCCCTTCGTATCCCGGCATCCATCCGCCGGCCGGGGTCCGATGATCCCGCTCTGCGGGAACAAAGCCGACTGCTCGGTATACCCGCTCAAGGGTGGCCTCCGAACGCTCGCGAGCCTTGCGGGCTCCCTTTTGAAGCAGGTCCGCCAGCGAAGCCGGATCCGCTGCGATCAAACGGTAACGCCTTTGAATCGGGGATAGAAAATCGATCATCAGCTCGGCCAGGCTCTTCTTGAATTCGGCGTACCCCTTGCCGGCAAAGCGATCCTCGATCAACACCGCCTCCTCACCGCTGACGGCTGCGAACAGCCTCACCAGGTTGGATATTCCCGGCTTGCCCTCATCGCAGCGCACTTCCCTGCCGGAGTCGGTGACGGCCGCCATGATCTTGCGGCGAACCGCCTCGGCTGGGTCCAGAAGAGCCACGTAGTTTTCGGCGTTCGCATCGGACTTGGACATCTTCGCCAGCGGGTCTTGAAGCCCCATCAGACGCGCCCCTGTCCGGGGCATAAATGCTTCCGGTATCTTGAAAATCTTCCCGTAGAGGCCATTGAACCTGCGGGCGATGGTGCGGGTGAACTCCAAGTGCTGTTTCTGGTCGTCTCCGACCGGAACCAGATCGGCGCCGTAAAGCAGAATATCCGCAGCCATCAGTACCGGATAGTCGAAGAGCCCTACCGGGATGCCCGCCCGGCCGCGGTAGGCCTTTTCTTTGAACTGGGTCATGCGCTGCAGCTCTCCCATGGGCACAGCGCAGTTAAGCACCCACAGCAACTGCGCGTGCGCGGGAACATGGGACTGCAGAAAAATCGTGCTCCGTTCCGGGTCGACACCGCAGGCCAGCAGGAGGGCCACTACCTCCAGAGACCTCCGCCGCAGGTCAACGGCGCCCTGCAGCACCGTGATGGCATGTAGGTCCGCGAGAAAGAAGAAGCACTCGTTCACCGCCTGCAGCTCGACCCAGCTTTTCACCGCGCCGATGTAATTTCCGATCATCAGCTGCCCGGTCGGTTGTATCCCGCTCACCACTTGCGATCGGATCTTCTCGGCCATTTTAGTCACCGTTTAAGACCGCTTCTAAGACCGCCTGGCGTTTGGGCATCACCGTGCGCATTCGTAAGTCTCTTCGTCGCAGACCTCCCCCGCCCGGCCATCGTCGCATGGGGCATCATCGTGATCAAAGCGTGCATGCTCGGCCCACTCGGGTGCAAAGCTGCAAACCGGAATGCGGTCGCCGGCATCATCAACGGTCGGCAGCCGGGTCTGGCTTTGTGGGGCGGTGAGCCGTTGGATGTCGTCACACCGCAACGCATGGCTGAAAGCCGTGATTTTGTCGGCCCGGATGATGAGCTGGCGTTGCACCTGCGGAAGATAGCCGCTTACCTCAACCTCGGGCGCAAATCCGTTCAGAAACGCCTGGTTTTCAAACATTAGTACCTCACCGAGAATTTCGAAGCCGGTATCGACAGCCGGGTCCCAAATGAGGACGGCCATTCTCGGGTTCTCCTTCACGTGCTTAAGGGTCAAGGGGCATACCCACTCCTCTATGGCGAACTGGTTGTCGCCTGCCGGTTCGATCTTCCGGGCGGAGTTCACATAGGGAAAACCGTCCGATCCCATGAAGGCAACGAAGAAATGCTCAATTCTCTTTCCGAGTGCTATCGCTCGTTCAAGCTTCTTGGAGTTCATCTGGGTTACAACCTATCCACAACTCGATTTGGGTCTGCTATGGAGGGGCAGGCCTCGTCACGGCAATTCAGTTCCACCTTTCCAAAGGCAGCTGTCTTCCGGGCAAAAGACGTTCAGCCAAATGCCCTTTTCCTGCCTGTGTCCGACGGTAACCGCCTCGAGAACGACTTTGCCCTCTTTCTTCATGCACGATCCATTGGGACAAGGTACCTCCAGCCACACACCTTCGCGCCCGGAATCCTTCGCGGCCTTGCGCTTGTCCTCGGGGAGGACGGATATCTCGGCGCTGCTCAAAAGCCGCGATCCGGGAAAAAAGAATGTGAAAGACGTCTTTTCGTCGCGAGCCATGATCGCACCTCCAGGTTTCACAATTCATGCGCTGCCGGTTCCCTGCATCGATCGATTGCGTGTTGCCCCGGCAGATTCATTGCGGAAGATGGAATTTCACCCCGACTCCGAATCGGGGAATGCTACTGCCCGAAATGCCGCGGCACCATTTCACCTCTCCCAAGACAACGTACCGCGGCCAGGGGCACTCGACTCTGTCCGTGCAGTCCGCCCGGCATTCGACCTGGTATCCCTCGAGCCGCATCACGACCGTGGCGCCATGGACGAGTTCCTGGGGACATTCAAAGCTTGCACCCGTGAGGCTGAAATTGCGCATCAGGCCGCTGTAGCTTTCCGCATTGTTGAAATACGCCAATTCAACCGGTGAGCGGCACGTAAACCGCTCTTCCCCTCGCTTGTCTCTGCCTTCAGTGGGCGCTATCACCGGGTTTCCAGGCACTCCGGCTCCTTTCTGTCTTCTCTATCTTCCCCCCATGTCGCCCTGATGTTCCCGTAACAAGTTGGCTTTGCGAAACTCACTGCCCTGGCCCCGGCCCCAATGCCCCAAACGGATAAACCTCAAGGCCTATGCTCTAATGCATAATGTTATTAAAACAAAAGCCATGCCATGCGCCGTGATTTCCTTAATCGTTTGAAATGGTTTCACATTTGACCTGGATCGAATATCTCTGAGCCACCAAATGATTGAGAGTCTCAACTTTCTGATTGCAAATCTCAAAATGTTGATTAGGTTGCCAACAGAAGCATTCTAAGACTTTAATCCGCCGACACCCCCTTGAACTCATTCCTATATTTTCCCCCGCAGGGTGCCCAAAGGTTAATCCGTCAATGAAGAATATCGATTGCCAAAAGATTTTCAGGGACTTGAGCCGTTTTGAGGCCGAGCTCTCCGCGCACTCGCAGGTCAGGCCCCTGGCGCAAGCCGCGCTCAGATTCGCGGAGGAGCACCTTCACCTGCTGTATGCATCCCTGGTGCTCTACGATCCGGAGGGCAAAAAACTGCGGCTGCTCGCAACGACCGGCGCAGAGGCTTTTTCCTCCATACCCTTCCGCCTGGGAAACAAAATGAGCATCACCGCACTGGCCATCGAGACGTGTGAGATGGTCTACTGCCGGGATGTCTCCAAGCCGGAAAGCCGCAGCGACGCGCTGGTGCGTCGACTTCCGAAAGGGGTCCGCTCCATCGCCGTGCTGCCGCTGCAGTCCCGCGAATCCGTTCTGGGCACGTTCAATATCGGTTCCCCCCGGGTCGATGGCATCGCTGCAAGGCACCAGGCTTTTTTTGAAGCCGCTACGCCCCGCCTGGCCGCCTCCCTGCGCAATGCGCAGGTTCTGGAAGAGCTGACACTGGCCCGGCGAAGCCTGCAGCAGCAATGCGATCTCAAACAATCAGCCCTGAGCCGATCCATCGCCCAGCTCAAGCAGGAGGTCGAGGAACGCAAGCGGGTCGAAGACCTTCTGAAAAAGTCTTATGGCGAGCTGGAGATCGAGGTAGCGAAACGCACAGCAGAGATCCGGAAACTTCAGGAACGGCTGCAGGCTGAAAATATCTACCTCAAGGAGGAACTCGCCGGTGCGAATACCTACGGCGATATCATCGGCGAAAGCCCCGCGCTAAAGGAAGTTATTTCCCGCATCGGCCTCGTCGCGCCGACCGATGCCAATGTGCTCATCCTGGGTGAATCGGGTACCGGCAAAGAGCTCATCGCCCGTGCCATCCACCGGCACAGCGGCCGCAAGGAGCAGCCGTTGATCAAGGTCAACTGCGCCACCATACCCAAGGAGCTTTACGAAAGTGAATTTTTCGGCCACGTCAAAGGCGCCTTTACCGGCGCCGTCAGCGACCGGATGGGCCGCTTCGAAGCGGCTGACGGCGGCACCCTCTTCCTGGACGAGGTGGGGGAGATCCCACTCAGCCTTCAGGGCAAATTGCTGCGGGTGCTTCAGGAGGGGGAGTTCGAGAGAGTCGGCGAAGGACGCACGCGGAAGGTCGACGTTCGCACCATCACGGCCACCAACAAGAACCTGGCCGATGAAGTACGAAGCGGGCGTTTTCGCGAAGATCTATATTATCGGCTGAATGTCTTTCCGATCGAGATCACGCCGCTGCGCGAGCACAAGGAGGACATCCCGCTTCTGGCGGCGCATTTCACCGCTGAGATCTCCAGGCGTCTGAACCGCCCGGCCCCGCCCCTGACCCAAGCCAACCTGATCGACCTGAGGGCCCACGATTGGCCCGGCAACGTGCGCGAGCTCCAGAATGTAATCGAACGTGCCCTGATCCTGTCTCCTTCCGGCAGGCTGCGCTTTGACTTGCCGCGGATCAACGCTGAGGTGCTGTCCGCCGGACGGAACCTATCCGGCGGCCCCGGCCATCCCGCTGCGCCCATCCTGACGGAGGCCGAGATCAAGGCGCTGCAAAAGCAGAACCTGCTGACCGCGCTGATCCGATCGGGCTGGAAAATCTATGGCCCCAACGGAGCCGCCCAAGTGCTGGGCATCAAGCCCACCACGCTGATCGAACGGATGCGCAGCCTGCGGATCAAGAAACCGGGCTGAGTGGGCCGAGCAGCTCATCCCCGATGGTCCAGCGTCGTCGGGCCGCAGGCTCTATACATCGGACATTTTGCCCCACGATCGTTTCCGATCCTTCACTGGGCCAACTCGGCCGCCCAACTGCAAGCGAATTCGATAAAGGTCTTCGGCAGCCGGAGGGAAGGGATAGTTGCGCAGGTGCGGCCCGGGGCGGGAGTTTGCGAACGGCCGGTTGCAGGCCACTTCGCCATCATACCCCTCGCACCCGCTGGTTCGGAAGGGCTCGCCGGAGCAAATGAGGCCATCTTGATCCGCGGCGGAAAGCCCGAAATCCATTATGCGGCCTTGATTGTCGAATGCAAACTGCCCCGCTTCGGCGATGCCGTGATCGATCAGGTAGCGCGCAAGCTGTATGTGGCGATAGTGAACTATGGAAGGCCTGGGGTGCGCGGCCATGCGTGAGCCCTGCTCTGGAAAAAAGGAAAAGAGATGGGTCCGTCCCCCCATGTCCCTGGCGCGCTGGATGGCCCCGCACATCTCTTTTTCGGTCTCGCCCATACCCACCATGAGGTGGACTCCGGCGTTTCCTTCCCCGAAGACGCCAACGGCGCGTCGGAAGCACTCCCAGTACACCTCCCACCGGTGCGGCCCCTTTACCCCCCTGCCCCGGTAGCGGTCGAAAAGCGCCGGGGTTGCCAAATCGACCGCCACCCCGATCTTATCAGCCCCCGCCGCCTTGAAATTCTCCAGGTCGCCGTCGCCCAACAGGGTGGGTGCGATCAGCAGGGAAACCGGGATGTCGAGACTCGACCGTAGACGGGTGCAAGCCGCCATCGTGTCGGCCTTCGCCTGCCTGTGCGTGATCATGGAAATGCACATTCGTTTTACAGCCGCACGTCTTCCGGAAATTCGATGAATGATATCGGCGAGGGGGTAGACCGGCCACTGGACGCGGATAAACCTCTCGCCCCTGCCGGCCGCGGGACCCTGCGCCGACAGGCCGCAGTAAGCGCAGCGGCCGCGGCAGCCCTCCGGATAGGTCAGGAGCAGGTTGATGCAGTATAGCCTCGCCCCGCGGAAGAAACGCCCGGGTTCATAGCCGAGAGTCATAGCCGCCGCCAGGCTGATCCGCATGTAATCCGGACTTCGTAAGCCCTGGATCTCGCTGGCGTCCATGCTTCGGTCTCCTCTCATGACCAGCGGTCCCCGGCCCAGGCTTCGGGTACCGAGCAGCAGGTCGTTTGGTAGCGGATGTCAAGCCCATAGGCCTGCGCCTGTTCGATGGCCTCATCCGAGGGCAGGGCCATGCGGTTCACGCCGGCGTCAACCGCCAGAACCTCCAGCCGGCCGTCGCCTCTTGTGCGTGCGCACCCCAGGCTGATGGGAGTGCTCGGCATCTGCAGGCGCGCCTGCGCAATCAGCTCGGCCACGTTTTCAGGGGTGGGTGGGTTCACGGGACCGACGGGTGTTCCCGGTATGCCCATCAGGGACAGGATCACGACCTGCTCGACCTTGAATCGTGCGACGATATCCAGCGCCTTTTGCTCGCCCCTCACCCGCCCGTAGTCGATGCCGCACACGATGTGGGGCACGATGGGCAAACCGGCCTTCTGCAGGGCTTCCAGGCCGGAGACGATCCGTTCGACGCCGAAGGGAACATGGTAGATGCGCCGCAGCGACGCGTTGTCGCCGATGACATCGACCAGGGCCTGATCCACCCCGGCCTGTTTCAACCCCATGGCGTCTTCTGCGCCGATGAACCCCGCGTGCACGGAAACGAACAGCCGGGTCTTTTCCTTGACAGCCCGGATGACCGGCAGAAACCGCTGCCACGGCAGGCACCCGTCCGCGTTGCAGCCGCCGCTGATGAGGACGCCGTAGTGGCCCTTTTGCTCAAGTCCCAGGCAGGTTTCGAAAAACACCGCCGGGTCTTCGGCCGGAATCATGGGTTCGAGCAACTTGCCTTGGCAATGGTCGCAAAGCAAATCGCACCTCGATCCGGTCAGCGAGACCGCAGGGTATTTCCCGGACCGGCCGTCCTGGATGAACATCCCCGGCAGAAAGAAGATGATTTTCCTGCCCAGGTTATTCCAGCTGATGCGCCTGGCCTCCTCCAGCCTTCGGGACAGGTCAGAACTCGTTTCATAACCCCGTCTGACCCCCGGGGGCGGCGTTGCAGGCCCCTCGAAATGCTCACAACCTGCCGTGTATCCTGCGCTTTCGAATCGGCCTGCGCCTGGCCCGCGGGCGTGATCCGCGGCTATCAAACGACTTCTAGACATAGTAGTCTCTGTATGCGATCCAACAGGATGTGATGATTTCATCGAACCGGGCCCAGTTGGCTTCCATGAATCGGCGCCGTGCACAGGCTCGGTCCAGGATTTCCCCGAAAAGCTCGCGCCATTGCTTCTCATAATTCAGCAATGCATCCGGATCGTTCTTCCGCACGGCTCGGGCCGCCCACTGCCCGGCCAGCTTGCCGCAGGTCACGGCGCTGAAGATGCCGGCTCCTGTGATCGGGTGGCTTTGCCCGGCAGCATCGCCGACCAGCAGGGTATTGCCGAGCACGGATGTTTGAACCGGCTCTACCGGTATCCAGCCGCCCTGGTAGCTGCCGGCAGGTCCCACGATTTTGCCGTCAGCCCTTAGCCGCTCAAGGAAAAGCTCCAGCAAACGCCTGGGGGACGGCTCCCCGCCATGCAGCGGCCTCAACCCCAGGCCGGCATTCGCCTCCCGGCCCTTGGGGAACAGCCAGCCATACCCCCCGCGAAATGCCGGCTCAAGGTAAACCTCCGTCACGTCCATCGGCCGCGCCAGCGCCACCCGGGCTTGAATGGCCGGTATAAGGTTGCGGCGGGCGGCGCCGACCCATTTGGCAACCGTCGATCTCGGTCCGTCGGCGCCGATGATGATCTTGGCCTTCAACACCAAGTGGCCGCCCGTCTTGCGCTTGAGCACCACCGTGCGTTCATCCCGGCGTTGGACGGCAGAAGTAGAGAGCAGAAGGCGCGCACCCGCCCGTTCGGCTGATGCCGCCAGCCGCTGGTCGAATCGATCTCTCCGGATGGTGTAGCCCGGAGCCTGCATTTCTTCCGGCCGGCATCCCGGGATCAGGGTTTTCATGGCCCGGATGGACTGAACCAGAACGTCGCCGTCTGCCGGAACTTCGGCCAGCAGCATGGCCGGAATGTATTCGGCACATTGGACGGGCACCCCGATCATCCGCCTTCGGTCCACCACGAGCACGGCAACGCCTTCCCGTGCGGCTGCCAGCGCGGCCGAAGATCCGGCCGGCCCGGCTCCCACCACCAGAACATCGCAGGCTGCCTGGGCTGCTTCGCAGCCGGCATCCCCGCAGGGGTCAGGGGTCATCGCTCCAATTCCACCCTGATCGAACAGTTCGCGGCAGCGCTCAGGATGCCTCCAGGGCGCCGAATACGCGGTTCAACAGGTCAATGTTCAACGACGTCTGCTGGTCGTAGCCGCCGGCATAGGCTTCCCGCGCCTGGTCCAGTTCGTAGCAGGTCGTGTTGTTGATATCCAGCAGAATGCCCGGAACCCCGGCCCGCCGGAAGTCATCCGCATGCTTGATGTAAAAGGGTTGGCAGCAGCACCCCACAAAAGATGGCACCCCTTCGGTTTTCATCCGCATCAGCTCACCCCAGAGATCCTCGAAGCTGACCACTGTTGTGATTCGCATGTTGCGCTCCCGCCCGATGCGCCAGGCCACACCGGTGGTGCAGTCCGGCTGAACGCACGCCCGGCAGGATTTGCGGTATCTCAGGTCGCAGGTGGTCGGCTTGGCGCAGTAGGGGAGCAGGAGGACCGACGGCGGGTGCTGCAAAATGTCCGCAAAGGAGCCGTTGGCGAGGTGAATCAGGTCGCACTGCTCCACCGGGATCCCGAACTTGGCGATGTCGGCTTTCTGAAAAATCTGGTCGAGCGGCTTGACAAAATCCTCGAAGGACATCCCGGGAATGCAGAGCTTTTCTTCCTCGAAAAATCGTTGGATGACGCGCCGGATCAATTCCCGGTCCAGCGGCGCCCCTCTTAATTGGGCCTCCAGGTCATACAGCGCCCGAGCGGGATAGGACAGGAAGTCGCCGGTGATCAAAACCTCTTTCACCTGCTTTTGCCGCCAGTTGAGCGACAGGGTATAGCGCACCAGCCCGGCTTCGGACTTGGAGGCGGCATGGAGCGTCTCCAGACGCTGGAAGACCGGTTTGACCTGATCGACCCATTCCTCCGACTGGTAGTGCGGCAGCTTCCTGCAAAAGAGATCTTCCTCTTCCGGCATCAACCCGCCCGGCACCAGATGGATGCCGAGATGCTGCTCGAAGCCGCGGCGAACGGCTGCCTTGATATCCTCCAAGGCCGGGACCGACCCCAGCTCCCAGCGCAGGCAGGTCACCCGGTCCTTTACGGAGTCGATTTCCTTAGCCTTGAGCTTCTCAACGGGGATCCGCAAGGCCCTCAGCATGGTGTCCACGTCGAAATCGACCAGCATCGTCCCCTGGAAAAGAAAGGCGTCGTCGGATTCCGTGCCGCCGGTGCCCGAGATTTTCCTGCCGTTGATCTCGATGTCGTTCCGCGGCCGGAAATCCGCTTGGAGGCCCAGCGTGGCCAGAGCAGAGATAACCGGCAGGCACAGGGTTCGAAACAGGTTCACGTTGGGGATGGTGACGTTGAAAACGGACTTGTCGCAGAACAATTCCCAGCCGAGCTGGTTCTCGTCGAAAAAAATGGCCCCGCCGCCGGTGTTGCGGCGGTTGATGTCGATGCCGTGGCTGCGGCAGTAATCGACGCGGATTTCTTCCTGCACGGACTGGTGAAACCCCACCAGCACGCAGCGCGGCTTGAACTGCAGGAACCGGATCGTGTTGGCCGTGCGGCCCTTGCCCCGCAGCTCCAGCAGAGCGTCGTCCAGCGCCATGTTTTCGGCCGCCGACATGGGCGGGGTATCGAGGAGCCTCCAGCGCTGCATTCCAGGCTAGACCTTCTTCAGCGCGCGGTGCACCAACTGCACGATATCCAGCACCTCAAGCTGAATTTTGTTGCGTTTGACGTAGCTGGTCATCGTGCGCACGCACTGCTGGCAGGAGGTGACCACCGCCTGGGCTTTCGTGCAAAGGGCCTCCTCGATCTTGTCCTTGGCGATCTTTGCAGCGAGTTCGGCGTCCACCATCTCGAGATTGCCCCCGCCGCCGCAGCACATGCAGTTTTCGCGGTTGCGCGGCAGCTCGATCAGCGTGACGCCGGGGATGGCGCGGATGACCTCCCGCGGCTCATCGAAAACGCGCGCCCCGCGCCCCAGGTCGCAGGGATCGTGGTAGGTGACCGTCAGCGGAAGGTCGCCGAGCGGGGCCTTGCCTTGGCGCACCAGCCGCAGGAGAAGCTCCGGTGCGGATAAAAGCTCGAGGTCCGTCCGGTAGTACTCACACCACATCTGGTAGCAGGACGGGCAGGCGAAGACCACCGTCCCGGCACCCTTGGCCCTGACCGCCGCCAGGTTCTGGGCCTTGAACTCCTCGAACATCTCCATCAGGCCGGCGCCCAGCAGGGGGAACCCGCAGCACCACTCCTGCTCGCCGAGCAGCGTGAAATCGAGCCCGCTGGCGTCCATGATCTCGGCCAGGGCGATGGGGATCCTCTGGG
>JBLMXM010000318.1:0-5965 GCA_050257775.1 Hyphomicrobiales bacterium | reverse complement strand
TCAAAGCGGAACGCATCCTGGTGAGCCCCGGCCGCGCGTTCGGAACCCCGGGGTATTTCAGAATCTCCTACGCCGTTCCGGAGGCGACCATCACGGGATCCCGGGAGGGGTTCCGGCGGGCCATGCGTGCGGCTACGCTGACTTCGTAATAAGGCCAATTTCTGCGTTGCACTTCATCTCGCTGCCGCTGCGGCGTACTGCCAGTACGCCTCGCGTCACGAGACTCGCGCGCCTTGACCTTGGCCCTATTACAAAGTCATCGGTACGGATGATTTACTTCGAAGCGATCAAACCCGGTCAGCGCACCGGGCACAATACTCTCTGTTCGCGCCTCTTTTTGAAGCAGGATCCTCATGGCGGCCATGGAATCTTGAAGACTGGCTTTCAGACGACGTTGACGAGCGGGTGATCGGATTGAACGACCCGGCCGACGCGGGCGGCGGCCTCCACGCCGGATGCCTTGAGCAGGCGGACCAGTTCATCGGCCTGCGACTCCGGCAGTGCCAACAGCAGCCCGCCGGACGTCTGGGGGTCGAAGAGCAGTTCCTCCTCATAGCCGGCAAGCTTGAGCCCGGAGTCCCAGAACCCCTCCACGGCCCGGCGGTTGTCCTTGTTGCTGCCGGTGGTCTCGCCCTTGCGGTACATCGCAAGAGCGTTCGGATGAAACGGAAGACTCCGATAAGCCAACTCGATCCGCACGCCACTGGCCCTGGCGATTTCCGCACTGTGGCCCAGGATGCCGAAGCCGGTGATGTCGGTGCAGGCATGCACCTGGAACCGCAAGGCCGCCTCATGGGCCTTGGCGTTGAGCGAGGCCACCACCGGCAGAATGGCTTCCAGCTCGCGGTAGGGCAGCCGCCCGGAACGGTTGGCATTGAATAGGACACCCGTACCCAGAGGCTTCGTGAGGACCAGCGCATCCCCGGCTCTTGCGCCGGCGTTGGTCCAAATGCGGTCCGGGTGCACGAGGCCGGTCACGCACAGGCCGTACTTCGGCTCGTTGTCGTCCACGGAGTGACCTCCGGCCATGCAGGCGCCGGCTTCAACCACTTTGTCGTTTCCGCCCCGGAGGATCTCTTTGAGCACCGCCAGGTCAAGGGCCTGGGACGGGAACATGACGAGGTTCAGCGCGAAAACCGGCTTTCCGCCCATGGCGTAAACGTCCGAAAGCGAGTTGGCGGCCGCGATCTGGCCAAACCAATATGGGTCGTCCACCGGTGGCGTGATGAAATCCACCGTGCTGATCACGGCGGTTTCAGGGGAGAGGCGGTAAACCGCTGCGTCGTCGCTGGTCTCAAACCCCACGAGGAGATTCGCGTGCTTGGGGATAACCAGCTCTTTGAGCACGTCCGACAGATCCGCCGGACCTATCTTGGCGGCTCACCCGCAGGTCCGGGACATCCCCATGAGGGTTTTTTTCTTCATGAAAAACATCGATCGTTTCCTTGGCAAAAGGCGTTAAGCAATTAGAGCGTTTGCGGCCATGCCGCACGGGTCGCAGAACCCCCCATTTTGGGCAGCCCCTTGACCTACTTTATAGGGGTGAACCGGTTGGAAAGGCAAATCAAATCTATCGATTTAATTGGATGAATTAATAGATAATATCAATAGCCTCTCATGAGGGACGGGTTTACCCTGAGGGGTTGCCGGGGCACGCCGATGAGGCCCCGGCCACTCGTGTCGTGTCCCGGGAGCGAATTGCATAGTTACGGCGACTTCTCAGCCGATGCCTTCCTGTGCGGCCGTAGGCTGACCGGGATGCCAGACGGGGTTAGGAACCTCTTCTAAAAAAGGGGCCCCGGGAGGGGTTCCCCGGGGCCCTTCAAGACATGTAAGCCGATTCCGGTTACACGACAGCTTCCACGCTGGACTGCATCTGGTCGTCGGCCTTCAGCTCATATTGAAGGCTCACCCACTGCTGTTTCAGGGACCGTTTGCTCTCCTTGACTTCTGAACCGGCGGGAGACTCTTCGATTCGGCTGAAGAATTTATCCAGAATCCTTTCGCCCCGCTTGGCCTGCTCGTCGCCGATGCTGTGGTTCGCAACCATTTCCCTCATCAGGCTGCGCAGGAAATTCTTCAGCAGCCTAACAAATCGTCTCGGCTGATGCCCGGATTCCTTTACCTTCCTCGCCAATGCCCGGGCGGCCTCGTCGTCATGCGACGCGACGGCTTTGGATGCCGCATCGAGGGGAACGGCCGGCGCAGGCTGCAGATCCGCGGCGGATAGTGCATTCACGGCTGCCGGCGCATCCGGTTGCATCGATTCCGCACCCGTGGGTGCAATAGATGCCGCCGACTGCGTGGCCGGCATCGATTCGGACGGTTGCGGCAATCCGGCAGTTTCGACGGCCAACCGGTCAGTTTCAATATTAACGGCCTGCACGGTGGCGTGATACTCGAAGTCTGCCTCGAATGCGGAGAGGCTGCCGTAGCGGCTCAGGTCGGCGGTATCCGCCTCAGCCCCGATCTCCTCCTTTCCGGTCAGAAAGCCCTTCAGCATCCGCCCGAGGTCCGAAAGGAGCGCCTGGATATCGGCCATCTCCGTGTCGTTCAGATCGCCTTCCACGGACACGGAGACATTGCGTTCTTCACTAAAATCAACGAGTTGTCCTTCCTCCGCCTCGTAGCCCGAATTGCTGTAGGCCAGATGTTCGTAGGTGAGCAGAGTAACCTCGGAATGACGATCCGAGGAGAGCGTAACCTTGTCCCCTTCGGCGGTGACGATGTTGATGTCGGCGCTCTGATCCTCGCAGACGTTCAGGTAGGCCAATCGGGCGCCCTCCCCCTGGAATTGGAGGGGCGCTGCATTTGTGGCACCCCGGCATGCAGGCGCGCAGCTCTGGATTCCTTCCATGGCGCGGCAGTCTCCTTTCTGGATGATGATAGAAGTAGTTTCATAACCCCGTCTGACACCCGGGGGCGGCGTTGCAGGCCTCTCGAAATGCTCACATACTTCCGTGTATGCTGCGATTTCGAATCGGCCTGCGCCTTGCCCGCAGGCGAGATCCGGGGGTTATGAAAGCACTTCAAGCTTCTGAAGGGATTATCGGCCGCTGAAAAAGAAACTTGAGGCAGGAATGACCGGAATCGTATTGACAAGACAGCTGTCGGCTGACAAATAAAATCATGAAACCTGCTGCGTGCAGAGGTTCGCAAGATGGACCGACATGAGATCGAACAAAGGCTTCAACATCTCGAGGAACAGATTGCCGAGGTGAAAAAACGGCTCCCGGCTCATTCCGTGAAGCCGCCGATCATGATGGAATTGCTTCGCCTGGAAGACGAAAGAGATGCTCTCTTGAAAATGCTGCCGGCCGCGAGATCCTGACCGCAGCGCGCGGGGAGAAAACGTTCGACAAGAAGCGGTTCCGTATTCTTATGGTTTGGCGCGCACCTGCGCCATCTGATCTGCGATGGCGTTGAAGGACCGGGTGACGGCCGAGTCTGGGTAGGATTTCTGAAATGACACGCCGGAATCGCCGCAGGCCACCATGCGCGGGTCCATGGGGATCCGCCCTAAGAAGGAAATCCCCATCTCCCGGGCGGTCCGCTCCCCGCCGCCCGACCCGAACAGATCGATGATCTCCCCGCAGTGCGGGCAGTTCAAGCCGCTCATGTTTTCGACGAGGCCGAAGATTTCGAGGTTGACCGTTCGGCAGAAATTGATCGATTTGCGCACGTCGGCCAGCGCGACCTCCTGGGGGGTCGTCACGATGATGGCCTTGGCGTCCTGGATCTGCTGGGCTACCGTGAGCGGTTCGTCGCCGGTGCCCGGAGGGGAATCGATCACCAGGAAATCGAGCTCCCCCCACTCCACGTCGGCAATAAACTGGCGGATGGCGGAGAATTTCAACGGCCCGCGCCAGATGATCGCATCGTCACGCTGGGGGAGAAAGGATTCCATCGAAATCGCCGCCAGATGCTCCGAATAACGCATGGGGTTGAGTTTTCGTTTGTTGTTCAAGTCCGGCACACCGGTCAGCCCCAGCATGCGCGGCACGTCGGGGCCGTGCAGATCCACGTCCATGATCCCCACCGCGAATCCCTTTTGCGCCAGCGCCATGGCGATGTTGACGGCCGTGCTGGTCTTGCCCACCCCGCCTTTGCCGCTCATGACGATGAACTTGTTCTTGATCCGGTTAAGCGAACTCGCCACCGAGGCATCCTGCTCGTCCTTGATCTGCTTGGGGCTCTTGGGCACCTTGTCGAGGATCTCGACCATCCAATGCTCTCCTTTCGGTTTCTCGAGGCTGAGGCCAGATTTTAACCCGCTTAAAACGCTTGTCAAGGCGCTGGCTAGCTGCAACGCGATCAGACCGCACAATTTAAAACGAAAATAAGGTGGGCTGCGAAGCGTCAATTCCATGCACCGTGATGGCTGCCACTTGCGGCCATAAGTGTTTAACTGAAGGATTAATTGGGGGGGTGGCGGGGCTTGACGCTGCCTCCCGGCATTACTATCTAAGTCAAACAATCGTAACGACGGAGGGCAAGCGATGGCTGACACCATCCCTGCGGCTGTCAAGTATTGCGTCGTCGGGGCGGGCGTGCACGGGCTGAGCACGGCCTGGCACCTGGCGCAAGAGCTGAAGGCGCGCAACCGCGGGACCGGCGCCGACGTTGTGGTGCTTGACAAAACCGGGGTGGCGGCCGGAGCCAGCGGCATCGCCTGCGGCGTGGTGCGAAACTACTATGTGCAGCCGGCCATGGGGGAACTCATGGCCCACAGCGTGAGCGTCTGGGAGTCCGATCCGGAGACGTTTCACTACCATCCCGTGGGGTACATCGCCTTGGCCGGCGATGTTCAGCGCAACGACTTCGAAAGCATCGCCGCCCGCCACGAAAAGATCGGATACCGCGCTCGTCTCGTTCGCGGCGAGCAGCCCGTGTTCGACTATATGCGCGCCATTTTCCCGGATTGGCGGGCGCGCGGGCTGAGCGTATGCCTGCACGAATTCCAAGGTGGGTTCGCCTTCAACCGCGAATCGATGCGAGGCCTGGCCCGAAAGGCGGCTGCGGAAGGCGTGCGCATTTTTCCCGGCGTCACCGTGACCGGGTTCGACCGGGCCGCTGGGGATGGAACCGTCCGAACCGTGAGGACCAACAGCGGGGATGTGGCCGTCGACCAGGTGGTGATCGGCGTGGGGCCATGGATCAAGCAGGTCTGGGAGATGCTGGGCCTTTCACCCAAGATCGACGTGGCGCGCGGCGGGACACTGCACCCGGGGCTGGGCATGTGGACCTACTGGCAGCTTCAGGAGGGAGAGATCCACGTGGATCCCCGGAGCTATGCCAAGGCCGACGGCGGCATGCCGCCCGTCATGCACGTCGATTCCAGCGAGCCGCTCCTGGAGGACGGCTCCGGACGGAAGCTCGCCGACGGACTCTGGGGGATCTATTTCAAGCGGGACCGTGAAGGGGTTCAAGGCGGTGCGGTCCCGATCCGGCTGGGGAGCGAGGCACAGGTCGACCCCTACGGCCCGCGCAGCCCGCACTACACGGTCCGCGACGATTTCCCCGCCTACTGGACGGCCGGCCTGGCGCACTGCCTGGAACGATTCCGCGGTTGCAGCAGACTTTACAAGCGGGCGCCTACCGGGGGCATCGGCTGTTTCACCGTGGACAACTTCCCGGTGTTCGACTGGATGCGACCCAATGTCTATGTCATCGCCGACAGCAACCACGGCTACAAGATGATCGGTGTGGGAAAGGAAGTGGCCCGCGTCCTCATGGGCGAGCGCAGCAGCCTGCTGCACCCATTCCGGTTCAGCCGCTTTGCCGAAGGCGCGCTGCATCCCCGGTCGAGCGGCCCGTTCCCCTGGACCTGAGCGTGCCGGTTCCTGTCCGCGCTCACTTTAGTGCGAAAATAGAAACCAGCGGCATTGCCTCCGCCCGGATCATACGGTTTCATTCACGTCTCAAACTCACCGCTGCTTCAACCGATGATCAGGGCTTCGGCGTC
>JBLMXM010000317.1:0-3527 GCA_050257775.1 Hyphomicrobiales bacterium | reverse complement strand
TGAAATCCAGGTCGATCTGCCGGCTGACTTCGGGAAGCGTTTGCTGGATCTTGTCTATCTCGGGGCTGGAGGCGAACTGGCCGGAGAGGGTGATCAGAAGATTGGCGACCTCTGCGGACCTCGTGGCGACCTCCTCAGGGGCAACGGCCGTCGAGGGTGGCGGCGCAGGATCATGCCGCGACGCGTCGGGAGCCTGTCCGAACGATGTGCCGGCGGCTACCGTCAGGAGAACGACAACCGCCCAGCCGATGGCTTGCAGGCTCTTAGCAATGCACTGCGATCGATCGCCCATGTTCAAACCGGTATCCTCGGTCGCCTTCAACAGGCCGAAAACTGGACAACCATGGATAACAGTGATTCGTCAAGGCTTAGAACGTAGATCATAATGGCGGCGAGCATCAGGACGACGGCCGCCCACACTCGCCAGTCCCTGTGCAGTTTCCTGCGGGCGCGCTCGGCGCCGGAGTGCCCATTATGGTGGTGTTGCGTCATGCGCTCTCCTGAGTTATCCGGTTATTCTCCAAGAAAAGCTTTCCGTCAAGAATCTTCCAGTCTCCTCGAGACCTCATGGAAGCCTGATAGAACTGGTTTCAAAACCTCGGATCACGCCTGCGGGCAAGGCCCAGGCTGGATCGAAAGCGGAGCAACCTCGATCGGTTGTGAGCATTTCGAGAGGCCTGCAACACCGCCCCTGGGCGTCAGACGGGGTTATGGAACCAGTTCTAATTTCCCCCGTGCATCTTGCGCTGCACAAAACCCCTCAGCTCAATTCCTTTACGGTCGCCGGGATGCCGCGCGATCATCCGGTCGGCGATCTTACCGGCAGCAGAAAGATTGTCCCGTTTAAGATAGAACTGGGCCAGGGCCTGGAGATAGTCCATGTTATCCGGTTCGAGCTCAACCGCCCGGCTCAGGGCCACCTCGGCCTGCTGGTCTTTGCGCAGGTAATCGTAAAGCAGCCCGAGATTGTACTGAACCCGGGGTTGATCGGGTAGGCCTCGGGCTGCGAGCGACAGATGCACCTCGGCCTCTACGTATTTCTTTTCCTCGGCCAGCAGCAGGCCCAGCGAATAGTGCGCGTCATACAGCTCCGGGTAGCCCTTGACCACCTCGCGCAGGAGCGTCTCGGACTCGCTATTCCGGCCCAGCTCGCTGTAAAGCATGGCCAGGTTCACCTTGGCCGGATAGAACAGGTCGTCGATCTTGATGGCGGCCCGGAAATTCTCGATGGCTTTCTGCGGCTGGCCGAGGGCAACATAGAGGTTGCCCAGGTTGAGGCGGCCGAACGCGAAATCGCCCGAATACTCCATGGCGGCGATATACTCTTTGAGCACCTGCTCAAACACGCGACGTTGATCCTCCGCGAGCAAGCGGCTCGGTGGCCCGGCCAGCCGTGAGGCTGCCTCGATGCGAACGGCCTTGACCGGGTCATAGAGCAGGGGCGCGAGCAGCCGGACGTGGCGCTGGGGATCGGCCGCCGGGACATGGTCCGCCGCCGTGCGGCGGATCAGGGCCTCGCCGTCCGTCAGCGCCCGCTCCAGCCCCGCAGCGCCGGCTTCGCCGGGGTAGTCCTGCAGCAGCTCCAGTGCGGTTGCGCGCACGATCACCGGGTAGAGCGCGTCCCCGGCCAGGCGGACCAGGCCTTTCTCGGCACCGGCCTGTCGGTTGCGGCCGGCCTGGATGACCTCGCCGTAATGGGGGCGGCGGCCCGGTCCGTACCACTTGGTTATGGTTTCATCGGCCCAGCGGACGGTTTTATCGACGTGACACCGATTGCAGGCATTGGGCACGCCGATCTTGAGGCTCAGGTCCGGTCGAGGGATCCGAAGACTGTGATCCAGCCGGTAATGAACCCCCATGTAGTATCGCCCGGGCATGTGGCATTGGGTGCACTCGGCCCCGGTTCCGACCGCAAACAACACCCTGCCATCGGCGGACTTGATGGGATCGCCCTTTTCATCTTTCGTCTTGTGAAAATGATGCTGGCGGGTGTCGTAGTCGTCCGCCCGGTGGCACTGCAGGCACAGGCTGTTGCCTTCTTTCACCCGCTTGATACTGTGGACATTGTGGCAGTCGCTGCAGCGCACATCGCGCGCGTACATCTTGCTCTGCGTGAACGAGCCGTAGGCATACACCTCTTCCAGGATCTGGCCGTCGGCAAAATACAGGTCCCGGGTCAGCAGGCTCGGCAGCATGGTGTCCAGGAGGTCGGGCTCGATGTGGGTGTAATCCCCCAGAATGGCCCGGCGGGAATGGCACGGCGCACACAACTCCACGGCCTCGCGGGACTTCAGCTTGGAGGTGCGGACCGCAAGGTCATAGTTTTGAACCGGCGGCCGGGCCATGTCCGGAAGCTCGGCCCACTTGACGTGCCTCGATCCGGGCCCATGACAGGCCTCGCAGCCGACGTTGATGTCCGACCAGGTGGTCCGGTACGTGTCGGTCTTGACGTCGTAGTTCTTCTGGAGGCGGGTGGAATGACAGGTGGCGCACATCCCGTTCCAGTTCTGCGCCGCATTGGTCCAGTACAACCAGTCCTTAGGATTGATCGGCTGGTCCGGGTAGAGATGATACCAGCGCCTGGCGTTCACATCCCAGGCGATGGGCAGGCACTGCATCCGGCCCCCGGGAAAGGGGACCAGGTACTGCTGGAGCGGGTTCCAGCCGAAGGTGTGGGTGACCTCGAATTCCCCCATCACGCCGTCCGGGCCCTGGGTGTGAACCATGAATTTGCCGTCCCGGCGGTAGAACCGGGAGACGATGCCGAAGCGTTCAAAGGTCGCGTCGTTGAAATCCCCGCGCACGCTGGCTTCGTCGGCGACCGACATGGCGTGATAATGGTTGGAACCCCTCCAAAGTTCGTATTCCGGCTGGTGGCAGGTCCGGCATTTCTCGCTGCCGACAAACGCGGCGGCAGAGCCCGACCGGGCCGGCGCCGCGCGGTAATGATACTTCACGACGGAGAGCGGTATCGCGATGACGGTCAGCGCGGTCGCGATAATTCCGATGAGTTTCCAGCGGTTCATTTATGTTTCGAATTCCGATATTTGAATTTCGGATTTACCCCTTTTGCGGATACACAACCTGCTTCGGTTCAAACCCACTGCGCTTGATTCTTCGGCCCGTGTCCACCTTGATGATGTGGTTCTCGATGACCACCGGGAACAGGTCCAGCGGGCGGCTGGCCGGGGAGCTGATCACGCTGCCGGTTATGTCGAACGCCGAAGCATGGCAGGGGAAAAGGAAATTCTTCTCCTTTTCCACCCAGGTAACGGTACATCCCAGGTGAGTGCACTTGCACGAAAGCGCCAGGATGCCGCCATCCTCCAGCCGGACCAGATAGAATTCTCCTAATTGAAACGCAGTGGCGGTGCCGGGTGTGAAGGAGGCCACTGCCCCGGCCGGAATCACGGTATGGGCTTGGCGTTCAGCGCTGCCTGGTTTTGCAGGCCGCAGAAAGGAGAACGCCATTCCCACGAACTCCGCCAACGCCGCCAGGCCCAGAACCACCCACAGGACGTTCAGAA
>JBLMXM010000316.1:0-15295 GCA_050257775.1 Hyphomicrobiales bacterium | reverse complement strand
GGATGACGACCTGTGAGGAGATGTTGTAGGGAAGGTTTCCGAATACCGTTAGGAGCGACCCAATCTTCCCGGCAAGGTCGGCCCAATCGAGCTGAAGCACATCAGCTTCCAGCGTTTCCACATTTGAAATTGCCTTGGCCTGAAGCTCGGACCTGAGGATTGCGGACAGATTTCGGTCTTTCTCGATAGCGTAGACCTTGCGGACTGCCCGGGCCAACGGGAGTGTCAGGGCGCCGAGGCCGGGGCCGATTTCCATGACGATATCTTCCGGCCCCACACCGGCCCGGCTTATAATCATCTGAGCCGTCGACGGGTCGGAGAGGAAGTTCTGCCCCCATCTCTTTTGCGGGCGGAGGCCGTGCGCGGCGAGAAGAAATCGGGGAGAGGTCATGTCGAGTCTTTGGGATCAGCACTAGGGCGTTAAAAAACGGTTTGATTTTGCCATGGCAATCGCATGCCGTGCACGCGGTTGCACCTTCAACGTTGGAGCACTGGCGTGCTCTTGTGGGTTTGATCGAGGTAGTACATTCCAGCCGTCTGCTGCGCAGGCGGGCCTTGACTGCCGTGTGCAGTGTAGCAGGAAATCTTTCTCAGATCAAACTTTCTCGCGGAAGAATATCTACCTTTTGATTTTCTCTGCTTGACTTTTTTACTTTTATCCATTAGCTTGCGTGCCAAATTACTTGGTCACGTTCGTATCTAATTCAAATTACAGGAGGAAAGTCATGCCTAGAAAAAAAGGCAAGTCCATCAGCTTCGACGCCATGGTGAAATTCTTCATGCACACCTATGAGATCCCCACCAAGCGGGATGTCGAAAAACTATTGGCCCGCCTCGATCGTCTCGAGGGTCTGATTGCTTCGACGCCTGCAGTGGCAGCGCCCGGCCGCGGCCGAGGCAACCGGCGCCGGAGTGGTGTTCCGGCGGCCGAAGCCGTGCTGGATGCCATCAAGCGCTCCAAGCAAGGGCTCAAGTTCGCAGACGTCCAGGCCAAGACGGGGTTCGTTGACAAAAAGATCCGCAACATCATATTTCGTCTGAACAAGCTGGGCAAGATCAAACGGCACAGCCGGGGCGTGTACGTCGCCATTTAGCGGGGTTGTGAAAAATCCAACCCCGCCGCTGGCGGGACGGTATCCGTTATGTCGCTGAGGCTGCGACGCGCCACGGGTGTGTCGCAGTGCTCTCTCCTTGAGCAGGTAGCCCGCATTTTCCGTTTTACTTTCCGAGGTCCACCATGAAGTCTATCCCCGATGTGCCCAGCTTAGACATAAACCCCGGCGACGACATCCACGGTTATCGCGTCCTGCGGGTGGAAGGCCTGCCGGAGATTCACGCGGTTTTTCTCGAGCTGCACCACCCGGCTACGGGAGCCCGGCATATTCACGTCCACCGGCCCGACCGGGAGAACACTTTCGGCGTCATCTTTAAAACGGTTCCCTGGGATTCCACGGGGGTAGCGCACATTCTCGAGCACGTCGTCCTTTGCGGATCCGAACGCTTTCCAGTGCGGGACCCCTTTTTCTCCATGCTCAAGCGCAGCTTGAACACCTTCATGAATGCCTTTACGGCATCCGACTGGACCATGTACCCGTTTTCGACCCAAAACGGGAAGGATTTCTACAACTTGATGGATGTGTACCTCGACGCCGCTTTTTTCCCCCGGCTCGCAGAGCTCAGTTTCAAGCAGGAAGGCCATCGCCTGGAACCTGAGCCCGTAAAGGAGGGAACCGACCGCCTGGTGTACAAGGGAGTCGTCTACAACGAGATGAAAGGAGCCATGTCCTCCCCGGACCAGGTCATGGTGCGATCGATTTCAAAGGCGCTGTACCCGGATACCACCTATTCGAATAACTCCGGCGGCGATCCGACCGATATCCCCGCCTTGAGCTACAATCAGCTCAAGGACTTCCACCAGCGACATTACCATCCCAGCAACGCCTACTTTTACACTTACGGCGATCTGCCGCTGCAGGAACACCTGGCCTTCATTGGTAAGACCGTTCTGAGCCGCTTTGCCGCACTAGACCCGGCGACCGATGTCCCGCTGCAGCCACGCTGGCATCTTCCACGCACCGCCCGCTTCCCGTACCCCTTCGCCCGCAACGAGGATCTCGCCAGGAAATACCAGGTGGGCTTAGCATGGCTCACGAGCGATATCCGCGAAACCGGGGAAGTCCTGTCGCTGGCGCTGCTTGAGCAAATTCTAATGGGAAATGCGGCTTCGCCCCTGCGTAAGGCCTTGATCGATTCCGGTCTGGGGTCGGCCCTGTGCGACGGCAGCGGATACGATGCGGAAAACCGGGACACCCATTTCACGGCCGGCCTGAAGGATGTGGAGCTGGCCTCGGCGGAGAAAGTGGAACGGATCGTGTCTGACGTGCTCGCCGAACTCGCCGAACGCGGCATCGACAGGGAACTGGTGGAATCCGCCATCCACCAGCTGGAGTTCCACCGCCGGGAGATCACCAATACGCCTTACCCTTACGGCATCAAACTGCTCCTGGCCCTCGCCGGCACCTGGATCCACGGGGGCGATCCGCTGCGCGTATTGAGATTCGACGCCGACTTGGCGGAGATCCGTCGGCAGATGGAGCTCGGTCGGTACTTTGAACGCCAGCTGTCGCGCTATTTCCTGAAAAATCCTCACCGGGTCCGATTGACGCTTTGCCCGGACCCCGAGATGGCCGAACGCGAGGAGCAGCGGGTGGCGACGGAGTTGGCGAAACTCATGCAGGCGCTGGCGCCCGCCGACATCGAAAAGCTGCGACAGGACGCCGATGCCCTGCGGCGCCTTCAGGACGCCGAGGAGGACCTCGACCGGCTGCCGACGTTGGAACGCGAGGACATCCCGCCGGACGTGGAGCGGATCGCGGAAAGCCTCGCGGAGCACGATGACGCCGTGGCCTATTTCGAACAGCCCACCTCCGGCATCGTCTACGTCGCGGCGGCGGTCGGCTGCGGCAAGCTCCACTCCGACTTGAACTGCCTGGTACCATTCTTCAGCCATGCCTTCGGCCGCGTCGGCACCACGCGCAGGGACTATACCGAAATGGCTCGGCGCATAGACGCCGTTACAGGGGGAGTCAGCCTAGCCGCCCACCCCCGATCCGGCTTTGACGCGGCGGGCACGTGCGTCCCGTTTCTAGCGTTGAGCGCCAAGAGCCTGCTGCGCAACCTCACGCCCATGTTCGACCTAGTGGCGGAACTCATGACCTGCATTGATTTTTCCGATACGACCCGCATCAAACACCTGCTGCTGGAGTACCGCTCCGGCCTGGAGTCGATGATCGTTCACAACGGGCATCGTCTGGCCATGTCCCTGGCCTCGCGCCGTTTTTCGGTCGCGCGCGCCTTGAACGAGGACTGGAGCGGTGTCCACCAGCTGCTGGCCGTCAAGCGTCTGACGGACGGCTTGGGGGACGACCATCTGAGGCAGATGGCGGCAGATCTGGACAGGATCGGCAGGCAGGTATTCAACCGATCCAATGTGGCTCTGGCGGTGATCGGCGAATCGCAGGCTGTCGCTGCTTCCCGGAAGGACACCGGCGATATCATCCGCGGGCTGGCAGCGGGTGAGGCCGGAGGGTTCATGGCCCCGGAGGTTGATCTTTCCGGTCAAAGGGTCCGAGAGGGGTGGAGTACCGCCACCGCGGTGAGCTTCGTTGCCGCTGCATTTCCGGTTGTGCGCATGCAGCATGACGATGCCGCTGCGCTGGCGGTGATCGCCAAACTGCTGCGGTCGCTATATCTGCATCGCGAAATTCGAGAGAAGGGCGGTGCTTACGGAGGTTTTGCCCTTTACAACTCCGAGGACGGGGTGTTCAGTCTGGCTTCCTATCGTGATCCTCACATCGTGGCGACGCTCGAGGCCTTTCAAGGCGCAGCCGGCTTCGCTTGTGATGGGGCCTTCAACGAGAACGATGTGAAGGAGGCCATTCTGCAGGTGTGCTCCGAGATCGACAAGCCGGATCCTCCGGGGCCGGCCGCGCGCAAGGCTTTTTTCCGGAAGATCGTCTCCCTGTCGGACGATTTGCGCGCGCGCTTCAAGCAACGGCTCATCGGTCTGTCCCGCCAAGAAGTAAAGGCGGTCGCCGAACGGTACTTCGGCAAGGGCCTGAAGCACAGTTCGGTTGCAGTGATCGGGAGCGAGGAGAAACTGCACGAGGCGAACAAGCGTCTGAAGGAACCGCTGGAGATATTGAAGATCTAAAGCGAAGTCGCCCCGTTGGCCGGTCAGCCCGGAAAAAGAATCTATAGGTTTATCTCCAGCATCACGGGCAAACCGGACCACAGACCCACGTCTTTTACTTTGTTGCCACCATCTTTTTCAACTGTTTCAGGGTTTCATCGGGCATTTTGAACGAGTGCTCGGCCGCGGGGAACTTCACTTCCAGCACTTCCTTTTTATATTCCTTCAGCGCATCCAGAATGACGGGGCGGATCCTGGTGTACTGCTTTACGAACTTGGGAACGAACCGGTCGAAGAGCCCGACCATGTCGTGAGTGACCAGGACCTGGCCGTCCACATCCGGTCCGGCGCCGATGCCGATGACCGGTACCCTGACCGATTCAGCCACCAGCTTTCCGAGCGGAGCGGGCACAGCCTCCAGAATAATGGAAAACGCTCCGGCCGCCTCGAGTGCTTGGGCGTCATCAATGATCTGTTTGGCGGCGGCGGCGTCCTTGCCCTGCATCTTGAACCCACCGAGGGCGCTCGCCGTCTGCGGGGTCAGGCCGATGTGGCCCTGGACCGGGATTCCGGCTTTGACGATGGCTTCGACGGTCGGCGCAAAATACGCACCCCCTTCCAGCTTGACTACGTCGCAGCCGCCTTCCTTTACCAGCCGCCCGGCGTTGATGATGGCTTCGCGGATGGAGGTGTTGTAGCTCATGAACGGCATGTCCCCCACCACGAGAGCGGTCTTGCACCCACGCATCACCGCCTGGGTGTGGTGGATCATGTTCTCCGTGGTGACGGCGACCGTCCCCTGCAGGCCCATCACCACCATGCCGAGCGAGTCGCCCACCAGGACGATATCCACTTCGGCCTCGTCCGCCATGAGCCCGAAGGGGTAGTCGTAGGCTGTAATCATGACGAGCTTGCGCTTTTCTTCCTTGGCTTTCTGAATGTCATGGATGGTTACTTTGGGTCGGTTCATTTTGCGCTTATCTCCTTTCTATTAAATGGGTATATTGGTCCCGATGTAAGTACTCAGGCTTAAGGGTCCCAGAAATCCACGAGGGTTGCCCGCCAACGCATCCTTCCTGAATGGCAAATCCTGAACCCTGACTCCTTTCTAATCGGCCTGTAACGTTTCGTTTACCCCAATCCGCGCCCCTCGTTGAGCCAACACGCTACCTGATGCTCCTCGGCCGCCGGCAGCAGAACAGGTCTTTCGATCCGGCAGCGGTCGAAGGCATATCGGCAACGCGGGTGGAACGCGCATCCCGGCGGCGGATCGATCGGGCTGGGGACGTCTCCCTCCATGGCAAATGGCGCGGCCTTGTGCCGGGGGTCGGGGAGGGGGATCGCCGTCAGAAGAGTCTTGGTGTAAGGGTGGCGAGGCTCCCGGCTGAACACCTCGGCCGGAGCCAGTTCGACGATGGAGCCGAGGTACATCACGGCGACGCGGTTGCAGATATGCTCCACCACGCTGAGGTCGTGGGAGATGAAGATGTAGGACAGGCCGAACTCGCTTTGAAGGTCCTGCAGCAGGTTGATGACCTGGGCCTGAATCGACACGTCCAACGCGCTCACGGGTTCATCGGCGACAATCAATTCCGGCCGCACGCACAGCGCCCGGGCAATCCCGATGCGCTGGCGCTGGCCGCCGGAGAATTCGTGCGGGTATTTGTCCAGGTCCGCCCGGCCCAGGCCGACCTTTTCCAAAAGCTTCTCGGCGGCCTGGCGGCGTTCGGAGCGGGCCGGACACCGGCCGGCCAGGAGAGGCTCGGAGACGATCTGCGCCACGGTCATGCGCGGATCCAGGCTGGAGTAAGGGTCCTGGAAAATGATCTGCATGCGCCGCCGGAGGCGTCCGAACTGTTTGCGGCTCAGCTGCAGGACGTCCTGGCCGTCGAACTCGATGCGGCCGCTGGTGGGTTCGATCAGGCGCAGAACCATGCGGCCGATGGTGGTCTTGCCGCAGCCGGATTCGCCGACGAGGCCGAAACTTTCTCCGCGCCGTACTGCGAAGGACACGCCGGACACCGCCTTCACCCAGGCCGTAGGTTGGGCCAGGACCCCGCTGCCCATCGGGAAGTGCTTGACCAGTCCGGTCACTTGGAGTAGCGGCGCTTCAGCCATCGCCGCGCCTTCGTTCCGGAAATTCCCTCAGCCAGCACCGCGCCCGCTGCCCCGGTCGGATTTCGAGAAGGTCCGGCGGTTCCTCGCGACACAAGCTGAAGGCGTACGGGCAGCGCTCGGCAAATTTGCACCCGGCGATGGTTGCGGTGATCGCCGGGACGATGCCGGGGATTTCCTTCAGCCGCCTGCTGCAGCCGGCCTCGCGGTCGCCCAGCCGCGGCATGGATCGCAGCAGCCCCTGGGTGTAGGGATGGAAGGGCCGGTCAAAGAGGTCTGCCACGCGGGCCTCCTCTGCCACCTGCCCGGCATACATCACCACCACTCGCGAGGCCATCTGGGCCACCACCCCTAAGTTGTGGGTGATCAGCAGCAGCGACATGCCGGTTTCCTCCTTCAGCCCCACCATCAGGGACAGGATCTGCGCCTGAATGGTGACGTCGAGGGCCGTGGTCGGCTCATCGGCGATGAGCAGCTTGGGCCGGCACACCATGGCCATGGCGATCATGACCCGTTGGCGCATGCCGCCGGACAGTTGGTGGGGGTAGTCGTCCAACCGTCGGTGCGCGGCCGGGATCTTCACCCGCTGCAACCACTCGCCGGCCTGGCCCAGGGCCTCGGCCCTGGGCAGCCCCCGGTGGACCATGAGCGGTTCGGCCACCTGGCGGCCGATCGCGAGCACCGGGTTCAGGGAGGTCATCGGTTCCTGGAAGATCATGGAAATGTCCCGGCCGCGGATGCGGCGCAGGGCTTCCGGGTCCACGCCCAGTAAGTTGCGGTCCTCGAAAAGGATGCGTCCGGACTCGATAGCTCCCGGAGGCGACGGGACAAGGCCGAGAATGCTCAGCGCGGTGACGCTCTTGCCGCAACCCGACTCTCCCACCACCCCCAACGTTTCGCCCCGGTCGAGGGTGAAACTGACCCGGTTGACCGCGCGTGCCGTGCCCTCCGGCGTGCGGAACGTGACTGAAAGGTCTTCGATGCCTATCAGACAGCCGTTCATTTTCCGGCCGAGCCTCCGAGGTATTGCAGGGCGGTTAAGGCGTAAATCTTCACTGTTTCCACCAGTTGGTCCAGATCGACCCATTCGTCCTTATGGTGTGGAACCTGGCGGTCCCCGGCGCCCATGGTGACAATGGGGATCTTTTTCAAAGCCCAGAGGAAGGTTCCGTCCGTTGCGCCGGGAACGCCCCCGTACACGGGCTCTTGGCCGGTTACCGTGCGCGTGGCCCAGTGCGCAGCCTGCACGACGGGTTCGCTGCGCTCGGTCAGCGTGCACGGTCGATCGGTCGATATTTCCAGGCCGACCGTAAGGTCATGGGAGCGCTGAATGTCGAGCAGCCGGTCGTATTCCCGGTAGTGCACCCGTGCGGCCTGCTCCACTTGGCCGGCCAGACGTTTGAGGTCGTTGATAATGGCCGGGTGGGACTGGCACGGGATCGTGCGAATATCCACCAGCACCCGGGCTTCGCCGGGCACCACGTTGAGCTGCGCCGCACCGCTGGCGGGCGCCTGGATGACCGTGGGCGTGAAACTTGGCCAGCCTAAAAGTTCATCGCGGCCGAAGCTCTTTGCCGCCGATTCTTCGAGTTGATGAAGTCCCTTGATTACCTCCGCGACTGCCGTCGCCGTGTTCAGGCCGGAAAGCGGCATGGCGCCGTGGCACATCTTGCCGCTAATGTTCAGTCGGGCACGCAGGGCGCCCTTCTGGGTGGTGCAGATCAGTCCGTCCTGGGGTTCGCAGATGACGGCGGCAGTGACCCGGTCGGCGTGCCCCTTCTCAATGAAGTGCCGCACCCCGGTCATCTGATCCTCCTCATCGCAAAGCACGCCGGCAACGATGCTGCCTGCCAGCGGGATGCCGGATCGTTTCAGCGCCGCCATGGCGACCAGCATGGCCGCCAGGTTGCCTTTGGTGTCGTTGGTTCCTCGGCCATACATGCGCCGGCCGGCGATGTGGGCGCCGAACGGATCATAGGTCCAGCTCGGCACATCCCCTGGAGTGACCACATCCGTGTGCCCTTCGAACATGAGGGTGCGCGGCCCTGGACCGGCGGCGTGGGTGACGATCACATTCGGACGACCCGGAGCAACTTCCTCCATGAGGACCTGGAAGCCCTGGGCCTCGGCCCAGCGCGCCGCATATTCGGCGGCGGCCTGCTCGCTTGTGCCTGCAGTCGGGTCCCAGACGGAATTGATTTTGACCAGGGAGGCCGTGAGATCGATGACCTCTTGCGGGTCGATGGCGTTTAATACTTTTTTAATGATGTTCGGGGATATCATTCTTGCTCCATCTCACGGCCTCAAGTTCTAAGTCTTAGGTATTAAGTGTTAGGCGAAGCAATTCGTATATTGCACTTGAAACTTAAAACGGTTCTCATCTAATTCGTGCCATTTTCGGATCCAATGTGTCCCGCAGCCCGTCGCCCAGCAGATTGAACCCCAGCACGGCCCAGGCAATGGCCAGGCCGGGGAAGATCGCCATCCACGGATTCGTGTCCATGAAGGTCTGGGCTTCGTTCAACATCCGACCCCAGGAGGCGTTGGGCGGCTGGGTGCCTAGACCAAGATAGCTCAAGCCGGCCTCGGCCAAGATCGCCACGGCGAACTGGATGGTGGCCTGGATGAGCAGCGCCGAGAGGATGTTCGGCAGCACATGGCGATACGTGATGGCCCACTCGCCGATGCCGCTGGCGCGGGCGGCGGCGATGAATTCCTTTTCCCACACCACCATGGCCACCGCCCGCGTCAGACGGGCGAAGACCGGGATGTAGAAAATGCCGATGGCCAGCATGGCGTTCACCATGGACGGGCCCAGAATGGAGGTGATGAGGATCGCCGTCAGCACCGCCGGGAAGCCGAAGAGGAGGTCGGAGAGGCGCATGATGGCCTCATCCGCCATGCGGCCGTAGTATGCCGAGGTAAGGCCCAGGCCCACCCCGATGATCAGGCCGATGGCTACGGTGACCAGACCAACGATAATCGAGTTCACCGAGCCGGTCATGACTCGGCTGAGGGTGTCCCGGCCGTATTGGTCGGTGCCCAACGGATGCTGCCAGGTAGGACCCTGAAGCCGGTCGCGGGCACTCATCCGGTTCGCCTCGTAAGGAGTCCACAGCAAGCTGACAGCCGCCACGATGACGACGGCGGCCGAAAGGATGAAGCCGGCGGTGAAGTTCTTATTTCGGAAAAAGCGGTTCATTCTTCAAAAGGCTTAACGTTTAATGTTCAAAGCAGAAAAAAGGTAATTGCTTTTCATTGAACTTTCCACCTTAAACTTTAAACTATTTCAATTTTATCCTCGGATCGACATACGCATACGCCAGGTCGACCATAAAGTTGACGAAGACAACCGCGGCAGCCATGAGCAGAACGATGTCGCGGACGACCGGCAGGTCCCGCATCCCGATGGAAGTGAAGACCAGTCGACCGAGGCCCGGAAGAAAATAGACGTTTTCAATGATGATGGCGCCCGCCAGCAGTTGGCCAAGCTGAAGTCCCATGATGGTGAGTACCGGGATCAATGCGTTGCGCAGCGCGTGGACGTAAACGACCGTGCCCTCCCTCAGTCCCTTGGCTCGCGCCGTGCGCACGTAATCTTCGCGCAGCACCTCCAGCATGGAAGAGCGCGTGAGCCGCGTCAGGATGGAGGCCCGGATGACCCCCAACGCGAACGCCGGCAGCAACAGGGCCTTGAAGGAGCCCCATGCATCGGCGCCCCAGCCGGGGAATCCCCCGGCAGCAAACCAGTTCAGCTGGACCGAAAACAGGAGAATCAGAAGGATGCCCAGCCAGAACTCCGGCGTGGCCAACCCCAGCTGCGTAAAGGCCATGACCATCACGTCTCCGCGCTCGTTCTGGTGCCGGGCGGCAAAGATGCCGAATGGGATGGATAGGCTAACGGCAAACAGCATGGCCATGAGCGCCAGGGGACCGGTCACAACCAGCCGGCTTATGATCAATTCAAACACCGGCATCTTGTAATGGATCGACTGGTAGCTTTTCCCGGCCAGCAACTTCCCGATCCAGTCGAGGTACTGGGCCATGAAGGATTTATCCAGTCCCAGATCGGCACGCAGAGTGGCAAGCGCCTCCGGAGTGGCGTTGATCCCCAAGATGATCTGCGCCGGGTCCCCGGGCAGAACGAACAGCACTGAAAACACCGTGATGGACACGAGGAACAGCAGCAGAATCAGGGTGACCAGTTTTTTGGCAAGGTACCGTGGCATATGATGAAATTCGGGCAGCCCCGTCTTGGCAGAGCTGCCCGGTTGACATATCGCCTTTATCTCAATGAGAGCGGCTTTCCGGCCGCGAACTTCGAGGCTGAAAGCCTCTGCCGTGCTTCACTGTCGATCCGGCGGTGCGGCGCGGCCAACCGTTTGCTACAGAGCCGTCATTTGTTCCACCACACTTCCGTGCAGTCCAGCGCGATGGTCGGGTAGTCTTTCCACCAGTTCATCAGCTCGGCCTTCATGGCCGAGAGCGACGGACTGACGAAGAGATAGCCGTTTACCGCATCCTCGGCGATGATCTCCTGGCAGCGGCCGCACCACTTGGCCTGGTCCGTCGTGGTGGTGGCCCTCAGGGCCTGGGTAGATGCAGCCCGAAATTCCGGGGAATCGTACTGGAAATAGTAATTCGGGTTGGCATAAATGCCGATATCCCATGCTTCCGCGTGGCCGATCATCGAAAGCTGGAAGTCCTTCTGTTTGAAGACGCGGTCCAGCCAGACGCCCCACTCGACGATTTCGATCTTCAGCTTGATGCCGGCCTGGCCCAGCATGTCGGCGATCACCTCGCCGGCCTTATAGGCATACGGGTAGATGGCGGGCAGCTTGATGGTCGCCTCGAAGCCGTTCGGGTAGCCGGCCTTGGTCAGCAGTTCCTTGGCTCTCTTCGGGTCATAGGGGAACTTCTTGGTCAGATCCACGTAGAATGGGGTGATCGGCGTCCAGTGGGACCCGATGGGGGTGCCATAGCCGAGGACCACCAACTCATTGACGGTCTTGCGGTCAATGGCGTAAGCCATGGCCTGCCGGACCAATTTGTTGTCGAAGGGCTTCGCCTTGTTATTGGTGGACATGATGACTTCGGAGGTGGAGAGGCCCGACAATACCTTGAAGCGCTTGTCCCTCGAAATGCCCATGGCGATTTCCGGAGCGAGGATCCAGCCGAGGATGTCGACATCGCCCGCCTTCAACGCTGCGACCTGTGCGCTGGGGTCCTTGATGAACCGGTAGGTCACTTTGTCCAAATAAGGCAGCTGAGGGTTCCAGTATTTCGGGTTGCGTTCCATCACGACGCTGTCCCCGCGCTTCCACTCCACGAATTTGAAAGGACCGGTACCGATCGGTTCAGCGGCCGTGTTTTCATAGCCCTTCATGGGCAGCATGACCGAATCACCTTCGGCCATTTGGACGAGGAAGAGCGAATTGACATCCTTCAAGGTCAGCTTCAATGTGGAGTCATCCGGTGTTTCGATTTTTTCTATCGCCCGGAAGAACTCGGGGTGGGCATTCTTGGTGCCTTCGGCTGCGCCCCGTTCCAGGTTCCACTTGGCCACCTGGGCGTTGAAAGGTTCGCTGTTGTGGAACATGATCCCCCTGCGGAGCTGGAAGGTATAGGTCTTGCCGTCGGGGGAGATGTCCCATTTGGAGGCCAGGCCAGGTACGATTTTGCCGTACCGATCTGTCTTGACCAGGCCCTCGAAGAGATTGGAGTAAACCACACGATCGATGGCGGCGGAGGCGCTGGCCGTCGGGTCCAGCCCGGGCGGCTCGTCTCCGACGCAGAGGATGAGGCTTCCCCCTTTTTTCGGCGTTTCACCGGCGGACCACGCCAGGGGGGTGATCAAGAGAAGCAAAAGACCCATCAGCAGCGCTCGTTTCATGTGCCCTCCTTTGTTTTGGAGAATCTTTGGATGCCCAGGGGTTGAGGTGAAGCCACTTCCAGCGGCAATTCGGAAATTAATATCTATATCCCACGGAATCGGTGATGTCCACAAGATAGTAGCTGGCTGGCCGCCCTGTGGCGGTCCATTCTGGTTCAGCGTTCCGGCAGGTCGGCCCATGTCGCGGCTCCGGCCAGGGCAGTGGCATGCAAAACAGCATGGATGATTGCCCGGGCCGTGCATTCGGCGGCCGCATGGCCGATGTCGTTGATGGCGTGGGCCTGGGGTGACGTGTAGAAGGCCGGAACCTCCGGCAGGCGCTGTCGTCCTGTGGCCAGGCAGAATATGGTGTCGCCGTCAAGCATCGTATGAGCCGGCCGGATGGCCCGGGCCAGGCCGTCGTGGGACATCTGCGCCACCTTGAGCGCCTGGGCCTTGGTGAGAGCAGCGTCCGTGGCCACTACGCCGATGGTCGTGTTGCCTGCAGGTCTGCCGGCGGCCGGAGCGGGAAGCCGTACGCTGCGCCGGCCGCGGTGACCGAATTCGCCTCCGAGCTCCAGGCCAATCTCCCAAGGCCGTCCGGTCGCCGGATTGAATACGGACCCGGCGGGGTTGACCGCCATCAGCGCCGCCACCGTGATGCCCGAGTCGAGCACCAGGCTGGCGGTTCCCAGGCCGCTCTTGATTCCACCAGCCAGCGCACCCGTTCCGGCGCCGACCGACCCCATGGACACCGGTCCGCTGCCGGCGGCTTCGCACGCCAGCCGTCCCCATTCGGCGCTGATCGGCGGGACAAACTGCGAGCCGCGGCCCAGATCGTAGAGGGTCGCTGCCGATACGATGGGGGCCACATGCCGTCCATCCAAGGGAAAGCCCCAACCTTTTTCAGACAACCAGCGCACCACTCCGTCGGCCGCTGCGAGGCCGTATACGGAGCCGCCACAGAGAGTTACGGCCTGAGCCTTTTCAACGAGGTTCTCCGGGGCAAGCAAGTCGGTTTCGCGGGTACCCGGCGCGGCGCCGCGAACATCGACCGCGCCGACGGCCCCCTCGGGGCAAATCACCACCGTGACGCCGCTTACGGCGTCCGTGTCAGTGAAGTTGCCCACCAGGACACCCTCCACATCCGTCAATCCATTGAATTTTCCGGTACTCTGCAATTTAAGCTCCCTGGAAGCGGGTTTTGGTGCCCTATCAGAACACAATCATGTTGACGGGCAGCGCCATCTTAAGCTAAAAATTACAATTTATGCAATGATACGGATAACATCATCAAAATTCCGAAGGATCTGTCCGTCAAGATGATTCAGCTCATTCGCGGCTTTAAAGACGTTTTGCCTGGAGAAGTCGAGCTTTGGCAGAAGATTGAGCAGGACGCCAGAGCGCTTTTCGAGAGCTTCGGGTTCCATGAAATCCGCATACCCATCATGGAGAAGACCGAGCTCTTCAAACGCAGCATCGGCGAAGATACCGATATCGTCGAGAAGGAAATGTATACCTTTGCCGACCGGGGCGGGGACATGGTCACGCTGCGGCCGGAGGCCACGGCATCCATCGTGCGCGCTTACATCCAGCACAAGCTCTATTCACCCGACCCGGTTCAGCGGCTCTATATGATCGGGCCAATGTTCCGGCGCGAGAGGCCCCAGAAGGGGCGCTACCGCCAGTTTTACCAGATCGATGCCGAGATCTTCGGCGTTACTTCTCCGCTCGCGGATGCCCAGCTGATTTACATCCTGGTCACGCTGTTCGAAGGACTGAAGGTCAGCCGGGTTGAGGCCCACGTGAACTCGCTGGGCTGCCCGGAATGCCGGCCCGCCTTCCGCGAAGCACTGCAAAAGATGCTGGACTCGGTCAGCGACCGGCTGTGCGAGGATTGCCTGCGCCGCCGTGAACGGAACCCCATGAGGGTGCTGGACTGCAAGGTGCCCGGCTGCCGTGAGGCACTGGCGGATGCGCCTTCCATCATCGATTATCTGTGTGCGGACTGCCGCAGAGATTTCGACGATCTGCAGTCGGCCTTGACCGCACTCGGCGTGGCTTATGTTGTCGACAAACGGCTCGTGCGCGGGCTGGATTATTACACGCGCGCCACCTTCGAGATTCAGACCGGTGAGCTGGGAGCTCAGAGCGCGGTCGCCGGAGGCGGCCGCTATGACAAACTCGTCAAGGAACTCGGCGGGCCGGATCTTCCGGCAACCGGCTTTGCCATCGGCTTCGACCGCCTGGCGGAGATCGCAGGCCTGAAGCCCGGCCACTTCCAGCTGAGGCCGGAGATATTTCTGGCGCCGCTGGGGGAGCGCAGCCGCTCGCTGGCATTTGAATGGTCCTGCCGTCTGGGTCGGGAGGGTGTGCGGGTGGAAATGGAGTTCGGCGAAAAGAGCCTGAAGAGCCTGATGAAAACCGCCGACCGCCTGGGCGCTGCCTATGTGCTTATGATCGGCGACCACGAGCTTGAGAAAAAGGTCGCGCTGCTGCGCAACATGCGCACCAAGGAGCAGGTTTCGATCCCGTTTGACGGGCTTGTCGAAAGACTGAAAGCTGGCTTGACCGGGAAGTGATTCGATACCGGCAGGGCCGAAAGGAGTAAGGGCGAGAGTGGACAAATTGGGCGACATGCGGAGGACCCACAGTTGCGGCGCGTTGCGGCCGGCGGACGTGGGTGCCGAGGTGGTGCTGATGGGCTGGGTCCTGCGGCGGCGGGATCACGGCGGCGTCATATTCGTCGATCTGCGGGACCGCGAGGGCATCACCCAGGTCGTGTTCAACCCTGACCGGGCGCCGGAGGCGCATGCCAAGGCCCACGTGATCCGCAGCGAGTTCGTGCTGGGCGTGAGGGGCAGGGTGGAGTCGCGGCCCGAGGGCATGGTGAACCCGAATCTCGCCACCGGCGGTATCGAGGTGATGGCTGGCGAGCTCAAACTGCTCAACCAGGCCCAGAACCCGCCCTTTCTCATCGAAGACAACGTCGAGGTGGCCGAAGGAACGCGTCTCAAGTATCGTCACATCGACCTCCGGCGCCCCCGCCTGCAGAGCAACCTGATGCTGCGGCACCGCGCGGCGGTGACCGTGCGGAATTATCTGAACGGGCTCGG
>JBLMXM010000315.1:0-4616 GCA_050257775.1 Hyphomicrobiales bacterium | reverse complement strand
TCCATCAAAAAACCATTTGACAACCGGCCGACTTCTTGACTAAAAGAGTCAGCAAATTTCCCGACTTATTCCATCGACAAACAGCTTCGTTCAATCCGCTTGGGTATTGCGCATGACGCTTATCACACCGCGGAAAAACCAGTACGCCTTGCGGGCCGTATTCGAGTTGGCCAAGCACCGCGGAAAAGGACCCACCAAGATCTCGGATATTGCCAGCGCTCAGTCGATTCCGCTCCGCTTTCTGGAGGTCATCCTGAACCAGCTCAAGGGCAGCGGCTTGATCGACGCCAAGCGCGGCTTTTACGGCGGCTATTATCTGACCCGATCCCCGGAGCAGATCACGGTGGCCGACATCATGGCTTTCATGCAGGGGCCCGTCAAGCCCGCGCAGTGCGCGGCGTGCAAGGCCAAGGTCAAGTGCCCGTACGGGCACCGCTGTGCGTTCATGGCGATGTGGAACCGGGTCAACCACGCTCTTTCGCAGGTGTACACCGAAACCACGATCCAGGACCTGCTGGACAACGACCGACAGCTCCAAGACAAGAAACGCATCTCCCGCAAGCGACCTTCCAAGACCAGACAAGGACGTTCATTATGACGAAGGAAAGATCATTGTTCCGCCGGACTGGAATCGTGCTGACGCTGTCCGCCCTGATGGTGGCCGGGGCCATCCTGAGTGTCCAGGGGTCGGCACCGTCCGCTCCATCCGCCGACGATGGGAGCAAGCCGCGGGCCGACATCATCCGGATCGACGGGCTCAAGCAGTTCGGCAAACTGGAAAGGCCTGCGGTGGTCTATCTGCATGAGATGCACACTCAGGCCCTGTCCAAGAAAAACAAGGACTGCACGGCCTGCCATCTTCGCGGGCCGAAGTACCTGTCTACCAAATTCATGCGTTTGAAGGACAGCGGCAGGCAGGACGTGATGGACATTTATCACAACAACTGCACAGTCTGCCACCGGCAGACTGCCGAGGCGGGCGAAAAAGCAGGGCCGGTGGTGTGCACGGGCTGCCATCAGGAGCGCGACGTGGCCTCCTCCTGGAGGGAAATCGGCATGGACCGGTCTCTGCACTACCGCCACCTGAAAGCGCAGGAGAACAAGTGCGAGGTATGTCACCACCTGTACGATCAGGCCGCCCAGAAGCTCATCTATGTCAAGGGCAAGGAGGATGACTGCCGGTACTGCCACCTTGAGAAAACGGTCGACAAGGTCATCTCCATGCAACTGGCCTCACACGAACAATGCATCGACTGCCATCGCCAGCGGCTGGCCCAGAATAAGGACGCCGGGCCGGCGGTCTGCGGCGGATGCCACGATGCCGCGGCGCAGAAGAGAATTCAGAAGCTGAAGGACATCCCCCGGCTGATGCGGGGCCAGCCGGATGCCACCATCATCCAGGCGGTCAAGAGCGACGGGCAGAAGGTGGAGCCTTTCACCCGCCTGAGTGTGGTCCCCTTCAACCACATCGGCCACGAGAACTATAACGACACCTGCCGGGCTTGCCACCATTCCTCGATGGAGGCCTGCGGCAAGTGCCACACGCTGCAGGGGAGCAAGGACGGCAAATTCGTCAATCTTCAGACTGCCATGCACCGAGCAAATGCCAAGGCGGGCTGCATCGGCTGCCATGACGGAAACCAGGCCGAGAAGAGCTGCGCTGGCTGCCATGCATCCATTACGCGCAAGGACCCTCCGGAGCTCTCCGGCTGCGTCAGCTGCCACATGCCGAAGCCCGCCGGCGCCACGCCCCAGACCGAGCCCAAGGTTATGGCGGTCATGCTGCTGGAAGCCCGCAAGCCGGTAGTTGCGACTTACGTGGACGAGGACATCCCGGAGACGGTGGAGATCAAGGCCCTAAGCAAGAGGTACGAACCCGCCAAGCTGCCGCACCGCAAGATCGTCCAGACGCTCGTCAAGAACATCAAGGACAGCAAGCTGGCCGGCTCGTTCCACCGGGATACCGGCACCGTGTGCCAAGGCTGCCATCACAACAGCCCGACCGCCAAGAAGCCGCCGGCCTGCGCCAGCTGCCACGGCCAGCCATTCGACGGACGCAGCTTATCTAAGCCCGGGCTGCAGGCCGCCTATCACCTGCATTGCATGGAATGCCATCAGAAAATGGGGATCGAAAAGCCGGTTGCAACCAATTGCACCGGTTGTCATAAGGATAAACTGTAAACCGGAAACTTACATCCGAGGTTCGAGGGAAACCGCCATGTCAATTTCACGCAGAGCGTTTCTCGGCTGGTTGGGCGCCGCAGGGGTCGGCACGACCCTGGGCCGGTCGGCCCATGCCGCCGGCAGCACGTACTTCGCAGGCTACCCCGACGCCCTGGGGGTTCTGTTTGACGCCACCCGCTGCATCGGCTGCCGCAAGTGCGAGGAGGCCTGCAACAAAGTCAATGAGCTGCCGGCGCCGGCCAGACCGTTCAGTGACCTGACCGTGTTGGAGCGCAAGCGCCGGACGGACGCCCGGTCTTACACCGTGGTTAACCGCTACGAGAACATCGCCGGCGCAAAGAGCCCCCTCTACCGCAAGATCCAGTGCAACCACTGCCTGGAGCCTGCCTGCGCCTCGGCCTGTTTTGTGCGCGCCTTCACCAAGAACAGCAACAGCGCCGTGACCTACGACGAAACGGTGTGCGTGGGCTGCCGCTACTGCATGATCGCCTGCCCGTTTGAAATACCGACCTACGAGTACGACAAGGCCTTCACCCCACGGATCATGAAGTGCACCTTCTGCTATCCCCGGCTGATCAAGGGACTGCTGCCGGGCTGCGTCGAGGCCTGCCCGGTGGAGGCCATGACCTTCGGCAAGCGGCGGGATCTCATCCGCGTCGCCAACGAGCGGTTTGCACAGTTTCCGGGCCGCTACATTCATTACATCTATGGTGAGAAAGAAATGGGCGGTACGGCCTGGATGACCATCTCCGGCGTGCCGTTCCGGGAGCTGGGCATGCGCGAAGACCTGGGGATCACACCGGCGCCCGAGCTTACCAAGGGAGCGCTCAGCGTGGTGCCCGTCGTAGCCGGGATGTGGCCCGTGCTGCTGACCGGGATCTACGCCATTTCCCAGCGCCGGGACCGGATCGCCCGCGAGGAAAAGTCGGCCGCCGTGGCGGCGGCAGTGGCCCAGGCCCAGGCCGAAGCCAAAGCCAAGCTCACCGAAGCTCTGGCCAAGGCCGAAAAGGACAAGAAGGCGGCGGTCGAGAAGGAAGTCAAGAAGGCCCTCGAAGAGGCGGCCAAGGCCCAGGCCAAGGCCGGCGCCGCTGCACCGGCGGCCGCCCCGGAAAAGAAGCCCAGCTGAGGAGGAAGTCTGATGCCTGAGCGCAAAATCGTGATTCAAAAGCCCGCGTGGACGCCCTTTAATGTGGTGGCCGGGATCATCGTGGTGATCGGCCTGATCATCACCGTGATTCGTTTCACCCGGGGACTGGCAGCCACGACCAACCTTTCCGATTACAACCCGTGGGGCATCTGGATCGGGTTCGACCTGCTGGTCGGGGTCGCGCTGGCAGCCGGCGGGTATGTCACATCGGCCGCCTGCTACATCTTCGGCATGAAACGGTTCCACTCGGCCGTGCGGCCGGCGATCCTGACCGGGTTTTTGGGGTATGCCCTGGTGGTGCTGGCCCTGCACTACGATGTCGGCCGGCCGTGGCGCCTGCCGTATCCCTTCATCGTCCAGCAGGGCACGACCTCGCTGTTGTTCGAAGTGGCGGCGTGCGTCGCACTCTACTTGACGGTGCTCTTCATCGAGTTCACGCCGGCGGCTCTGGAGTGGCTCGGGCTCAAGCGGGCCCGCAGCATCGTGGTCAAGCTGACCCTGGTGCTCACCATCTTCGGCGTGATCCTTTCCACCTTGCATCAGTCCTCGCTGGGCGCGCTCTTTTTGATTGCACCCTCGAAACTGCACCCGCTCTGGTACTCGCCTTATCTGGCCCTCTACTTCTTCGTCTCCAGCATCATCGCGGGATTATCCATGGTCATCTTCGAAGGCGGCCTGGCCCACCGGTACTTTCACGACAAGATGGATGCCGAGCATCTGCGCGAGGCGGACGGGGTGGCCCTGAGTTTCGGCAAGGCGGCCTCCTGGGTCCTGGCGGGGTATTTCATCATCAAGGTCATCGGCATTGCCCAGACCGATGCCTGGAGTTACCTGGGGACCGGCTACGGGGTGTGGTTCCTGGTGGAGCTGCTCGGCTTCGTGCTGCTGCCCTGTTATTTTTTTGCCATCGGAGCCAGGGAAAAGAACCTTACCATCGTCCGCCGCACCGCGGTCTGGGCCGTGCTCGGGATCGTCCTCAACCGCTTCAACGTCGGCCTGATCGCTTTCAATTATCATCTTCCCTCCAGCGAACGTTATTTCCCGCACTGGATGGAAATCGGCATATCGGTTTTTATCGTCACGATCGGCGTGCTGGCCTACAAATTCATCGTAACCCACATGCCGATCATGTACGCGCATTCGGACTATGAGCCCCATTAGGAGGCTGCCGGAGAAAAAAAATCATGGGAAACGCCATCCATACGCTGCACGATTTCATGTTCCGCACCGAAAGCATCACCTATCTTCTGATTATCGCGGTGCTGTGCGGGTTTATTTTCTTCTG
>JBLMXM010000314.1:0-6338 GCA_050257775.1 Hyphomicrobiales bacterium | reverse complement strand
TCTGCTGCAGCACGTCCTTCCGGGGGAAGGTCTGCTCAAAGCCGTTGCCCCTGGCGGTCAGGCCGGTTTCATCCTCGACTACCTCGGTAATCTCAGCCGGGCACTTCATGGCGATCTTGCGCTTGTCCGCCATGCCCTGGCAGGGCACGCCGATGACCACCAGTTGCTCGCGCTTGATCTTGTTTTCGATGATGTGGGTCACGACGTTGCGCGAGTCGCAACCCTTGGCTACGATCCCGATCTTCTCCTTGCGGTCGGTCAGGTAGTTGGCCAGGTTGATACCGCAGTGGCTGTCCCAGACGAGCCGGGAAACCTCTGCGGGGGTCTTGGCGAAATGCGGTTCGTTCATCATCGGGACGGTGCCCTTGCGGAACCCGATGACCATGTCCACGGCACCCGATTGCAGCAGGCGTGCGGCGATTTCTCTGATCTTTTCCGTGTAGCTCAGCATATCAGGCCACCTTAGCCAGTTTCTTGGTGAAGTTGGAGTTCGGCCCCAGGGCCTTGATGGCGTTCGTGACCTGGGTGGCCACCTCCACGAACTTGGTGGATTCGGCCGAAGAGATCCATGAGAACTGCAGGCGGCCGGGGTCGATCCCCATGTGTTCCATGAGATTCTTGAACAGGGCGAACTTGCGGCGGGCGTAGTAATTACCTTCCAGGTAATGGCATTCTCCGGGATGTCAGCCGGAAACCCAGACCCCGTCGGCGCCTTCGCGCAAGGCGGCCAGGAAGAAGTTGGGGCTCATGCGTCCGGTGCAGGGAATGCGGACCACCCGGATGTTGGGCGGGTACTCCATGCGCCCGACGCCGGCCAGGTCGGCCGCGCCGTAGCTGCACCAGTTGCACAGGAAGGCGAAGATTTTGGGTTCAAACTCGGTCATAATCATCTCCTCATCGCTAAAGATACTGGGTACGGATATAAAGATGCTGGATACCGGATACTGGATACGAGATGAAAAGCGAGATCCCAGGAGTTGCTGCTATCCAGTATCTCGCATCTGGCATCCAGCTCTTGCCTTTATCCAGCATCGAGTATCCAGTATCCAGCATCCATCTCTTTACACCGCTTCGCTCAAGCTGAAAATCTGGGCGTAAATCTGGTCGTTGTCGAAGCCCTTCAGGTGAATGGCGCCTGAGCGGCAGGAGGCCACACAAAGCCCGCATCCCTTGCACAGCACGGGGTTGATCTGGGCCTTGCCGGCGAACATGCCTTTCTCGGTCCAGGAGGGGGCCGAGTACGGGCAGACCGAAACGCAGATGCCGCACTGGCTGCACATGCGCGGATCGGTCTCCGCCACCGTGCCGCTCGTGTAGATTTTTTTGCGCGCGAGCAGCGTCACGGCGCGGGAGGCCGCAGCCTGGCCCTGGGCGATGGATTCGTCGATCGGCTTGGGGTAGTGGGCCAGGCCGCACAGGAAGACGCCGTCGGTGGCGAACTCGGAGGGACCCAGCTTGGCATGGCGCTCCACGAAAAAGCCGTCGGCGTTGAGCGGCACCTTGAAGAAGTTGGCCAGCTTCTCGTCCCGGTTGGGGATGACGGCCGATGCCAGGGTCAGCAGGTCGGCCTCGAGCTCCAGCGACCGGCCAAGGATGTGGTCAATGACGCTGACCAGGAGCTTCCCGTTTTCGACTTTCACGCCGGGCTTTTGATCCAGGTTGTAGCGGATGAAAATAACACCCAGCTCCCGGGCCCTCTTATAGAGCAGCTCCCGTTCCCCGTAGGTACGCAGATCCCTGTAGAGCACGAACACGTTCATATCCGGGCTCATCTCTTTCAGGTGAATGGCGTTGTCCACCGAGTGGGTGCAGCACACCCTCGAGCAGTAGGGGCGCGCCGGTTCCCGCGAGCCCACGCACTGGATGAAGACTGCGCTGGTCAGTTTCTTGAGAGCAGGGTCTTTGGCCATGATCTTGCGGTCGAGTTCGAGGCTGGTCACAATCCGCGGATCCGTGCCGTAGCCGTATTCCTCAGGCGTGTAAGCGAAGCCGCCGGTGGCCAATATCGCGACTCCGTGCTCAAGCACTTCTTCCTTCCCGTCGACCGCCAGAGTGCTTTTAAAGTTCCCGACAAAACCGTCCACTTTGGAGAGAGTGGTCTTTAGGTGAACACGGATCTTGGGATCCTTCTCGATTTCGCCGGTCATTTCGGCTAACTTCTTCTGCACATCTTCGCCTTTGGCGGTGCGGAAGAGGTTGTGCGCTTGGCCGCCCAATTGATCGCTTTTTTCGATGATATGGGTTTCAAATCCCTGCCGGGCCAGGCTCCGCGCAGCCGCCATTCCGGAGAGGCCGCCGCCGACCACCAGAGCCGTTTGATTGATGTCCAGCTCTGCCTCCTTGAGCGGCTGCATGAGTGTCGCCTTGGACACCGCGCTGCGCACCAGGTCCTTGGCCTTCTGAGTGGCCAGATTCGGGTTATTGCGGTGCACCCATGAGTCCTGGTTGCGGATGTTGGCCATCTCGAAGAGATATTTGTTCAAGCCGGCGTCGACCAGCGTCTCCTGGAACAACGGTTCGTGGGTCTTGGGCGTGCAAGCCGCTATCACCACTCGGTTCAGGTTTTTCTGCTTGATGATCTGGGAGATGGTCTGCTGCGTGTCCTGGGAGCAGGAGTAAAGATTGTCGGTCGCGAACTCCACATAAGGCAGGCTCTTCGCATAATCCGCTACGGAGGGAACGTCCACGACGCCTGCGATGTTGGTGCCGCAACGGCATACGAACACCCCGATCCGCGGCCGCTCGTTGATTACATTGGTTTCGGGAACAACTTCCTTCTGCTTGGTCAGGGTGTTGCGTGCGGAGCTGAGGATTTCTCCTGCAGCTGTGGCCGCCGCACTGGAATCGACGACCGATTGGGGGATATCCTTCGGGCCTTGAAAAGCACCGCATACGAACACCCCCGGCTTGGAGGTGACCACGGGGTTGAAGGAATCGGTCTTGCAAAATCGCCCCGGTGTCAGCTCAATGCCCATCTTCTTGGCCATCTCCACCACGGCCGGGGAGATCTGCATTCCGATTGACAGCACAATCATGTCGAAGGTCTCGACTTTGATCTGTCCATTCTCGGTGACGTAGCGGATTTCAAGATCGTCGCTGCCGCCGACCGGTGTGATGGAATGCACCCGGCTGCGGATGAAGCGCACGCCGTGCTTGTCCTTGGCCGTGTTGTAAAAGCGCTCGAAATCCTTGCCGTGGGTGCGGATGTCCATGAAAAAGACCGCGCAGTCCAGCCCGGCGCCGGCATGCTCCTTGGCGATGACGGCTTCCTTGATAGCGTACATGCAGCACACCGAAGAGCAGTAGGAGTTGTCGCAGCGGTTCATATCCCGCGACCCCACGCACTGGAACCAAGCGATCTTCTTCGGCTCCCGGTGATCGGACATGCGCACGAGGTGGCCGCCTGTCGGCCCGGAGGCCGAGAGTGTACGTTCCATCTCCATGGCCGTGATCACATTGGGGTGGCTGGCGTAGTTGTAACTGTCGAACCGGGATGGATCGAATGGCTCGAAGCCTGGCGCCAAAATGATGGACCCGACGCTGACTTCCACGGTTTCGTCCTGCATCGAGTGGTCGATGGCGTCCACCCCGCAGAATTCCACGCAGACCTTGCAGCCGCCCGTCTTGAAATGGATGCACACGCTGCGGTCGATGGCCGGAGTGTTGGGGACGGCCTGGGCGTAAGGCACATAAACGGGTTTGCGTCCCTTGAGGCCCATGTCGTATTCCGATGGAATCGGTTTGCCGGGGCGCTGGGTGACCTTTTCCTTGATCTTCTCGTAGGTGATGTGGCCGGTGGGGCAGACGAAGGCACATGCTCCGCAGGCAATGCAGGCCTCGGTGTTGAGGCTGAAGGGCGTGTCGACTTTCATGTCCAGCCCACGCTGGGTCAGCGTGATGGCGTTGGCACCGATGCGCTCGCACATCCGCGTGCACAGCCCGCACAGGATGCAGGTGTCATCACCGGTCTTGAACCGCGGCTTTTCAATCCCGTAGGACTTAGCGAGCGTCTGGACCGCGGTGGATTCCGGGCAGCGGGCCAGAAGCATCTCGACGATCAGTTTGCGTCCTTCCCGGACGATCTCCGTATCGGTCTTGACCTCCATCCCTTCCCAGATCGGGTAGTTGCAGGAGGTGACGTAACGGGTGCGGCGGCCGTCAAACACTTCCACCGTGCACAGCCGGCACATGCCGGCGGGGTCCAGTGCCTTGTGGTGGCACATGGTCGGAATGTCCACGCCGTATTTTTCGGCCACCTGAAGGATGTACTGGCCCTTTTCGCCCTGGACGGTCTGACCGTTGAGTTTGAACGTAATCATGATGTCATTTCCTTGTGGAGATCAGCAGATTTGAATTGCATCGAACTTGCAACCGTCGTAGCAGATCCCGCATTTGATGCACTTGTCCTGGTGGATAACGTGCGGCTTCTTCTTGTCTCCGGCAACCGCCTGCTGCGGGCACTTCTGGAAACAGACGTGGCAGCCAGTGCAGGTTTCCGCATCGATTTCGTAATGGAACAGCGGCTTGCATATGCCGGCCGGGCACTTCTTGTCCCGGATATGGGCCTCGTATTCATTCCGGAAGTACAGGACGTTGGTCAGCACCGGGTTCGGGGCGGAGGTCCCCAGGCCGCACAGGGACAACTTTTGCATCATCATGCCGATTTCTTCCAGCAGTTCGATGTCGCCCTCTTTCCCCCGGCCCGCACAGATGTCGGTCAGGATGTCCAGCATGTTCTTGAGACCCTCGCGGCATGGGTTGCACTGGCCGCAGGACTCATCCTTGAGGAAGTCCACGAAATAACGCGCGACGTCCACCATGCAGGTGTCCTGGTCCATGACGATCATCCCGCCTGAGCCCATGATCGAGCCAACCTTGGAGAGTTCATCGAAGTCCACCGGCAGGTCCAGGAACTGCTCCGGGATGCAGCCGCCGGAGGGCCCGCCGGTCTGGACAGCCTTGAATTTCTTCTTCTTGGGAATGCCGCCGCCGATGTCGAAGATGATCTGGCGCAGCGTGGTTCCCATGGGCACTTCCACCAGACCGGTGTTCACCACTTTGCCCACGAGCGAAAAGATCTTAGTGCCCTTGCTTCGTTCGGTACCGATCCCGGCATACCAGCCTGATCCGTTGTTGATGATCACCGGGACGTTTGCCCAGGTCTCCACGTTGTTCAGGTTCGACGGGCTTTCGCGGAATCCCTTCTCAACCGTGTGAACGTACTTCGCCCGGGGGCGGCCCGGCTTGCCTTCCAGCGAAGCCATCAGCGCGGTGGATTCGCCGCAGACGAAGGCGCCGCCGCCGCGGCTGATGCGGATGTCGAAATCGAAGCCGCTGCCGAGAATGTCCTTGCCCAGCAGGCCGATCTTCCTCGCGTTTTGCAGGGCCATGGTGAGGTTGGTGACCGCCAGGGGGTATTCGTGCCGCACATAAACGTAGCCGTCGTTGGACCCGAGGGCGATGGCGCCGATGATCATTCCTTCAATGACACTGTGCGGGTTGCCCTCCAGAAGGCTGCGGTCCATGTACGCGCCCGGGTCGCCCTCATCGGCGTTGCAGATGACGTAACGCTGTCCATCGTGCCGGCGGCAGGATTCCCACTTGATGCCGGTAGGGAATCCCCCGCCCCCCCGGCCGCGCAGCCCGGATTTTTTGACCTCGCCGATGATGTCCTGGGGTGTCAGGTCGAAGAGCGCTTTGGCCAGGGCCGCGTAGCCGCCTACGGCGATGTAATCCTCGATGCTGGTCGGATCGATCAGCCCGTTGTTACCGAAGATAACACGCTGCTGGAGTTTGTAGAACGGGATCTCATGCTCGCGGCTGATCTTTTTCTTTGTGACGGGATCCTTGAACAGCAGCTTGTCGACCAGTTCCTGTCCGATCAGGGTGGTTTTGACGATCTCAGGGACTTTTTCCGGCGTGACCTGCGGATAGAAGATGCCTTCCGGGTGGATGACCATGATCGGACCTTTTTCGCAGAACCCGTGACACCCCGTAAGCTTCACCTGCACCTGATCCTGCAGGTTGTGTTTGGCCAACTCCTCCTGCAACGCCCTGTGGACCTTGGTCGTTCCGTAGGCGCCGCAGCCCGACCCCGCACACAGCGAAACGAGCTTTTGGCCGTTCTGGCTTTTAGCCTGCAGCGATTTCCTGAGTTTCTCCAGCGCTTCCCTGTTCTTCAGTTTTGCCATGGCCGAGGGTAACCTCCGTGCTCCGTGCCCGAACCCCTTAGGATGAAAGATTCCGGTAGTTATCGATAACTTTCAGTGCTGATGAGCGGTCCAGGCCGCCGTGCGTTTCCTTGTTGACCGTCATGACGGGCCCGGATGCGCAGCAGC
>JBLMXM010000313.1:0-11234 GCA_050257775.1 Hyphomicrobiales bacterium | reverse complement strand
CATGCCGGTTATGGACATGTTTAAATCAGTAATATCAAACGCCGCTGGTCGTCAGCTCCGAAGATCGGGAAACGGCGGTATCAGGACCGTCAGCGTTGATGACTTCAACTTGCCGCCATTGTTTGGGTTATAGGTCCGTAGAATTATGAAAGAAGGCAAGCCAACAAATCTGTCCCAAATTTGGTTTCCACGAGTTTCACCCAAGAGCCGGGTGCTCGTGATCAAGGCACGACGCAGGTTCGGCTCCCTTTTCTTGGGCAAAGGGAGAAATCCCCGACGACTAAATGGCGAAATCAATTCGAACCCCCACATGACTGGAATAAAGCGTGATTATGCTGATCCTGGGGTTCGCCCTTTTTTGATGATGCCCACGGCCTTTTTAGGCAGACTATGCTTAAGAGGAATAAAATGCCTGCCAAGCCCCAATAGCTTAACCAAGCGCCATCCGCGTGCCGGTCAGCGATCGTGTAGATGAAACAACCCCCACCACCGCCGCTGCCTCCGCTACCTGCGGATTGACTACCGCCGCTGTCCCCAGCATCGGCCAGCCCGATTCCGCCCGGGTCGATGATGATTCCATTGGCTACACCATCAGCATCTCCGGGACCGCCGTCGCGAAGGGTCAAGGCAGCCGACATGCGATCACTCGCAAATTCCGTGTAAGCAGAAAAATCGATCCATCGGTTTAGCGCCTTGTCATACTCATACCATTTGCCATTAACCGGTGCTGGATCGAGAAAATACAGCCTTACCACCGCCTGATCCCCGGGATTGGCGACAGCGATTTTGACGTTGAGGACTCCAAACGGCATGTCTTTGGGTTTGTTGTCTGCATGCAAGTCAAGCTGCTGGGGGTCTTCGGATTCAACAGACTCGACGGCAAGCGCCGTGGGGCTTTGCTGGATGCTGATGCCTGTCTGGGCCGTTGTGCCCTCCATCTTAACCGACTTGATGATCGTCTGTTGAAGATCAGGTACTCCGTCCTTGTTCAAGTCCGTGGTAGACGACACTTCCTGTGCATCGGGGATGCCGTTCGCGTTCAGATCTATTCCGGTCGTCTGAGTGGAAAAATACTCGTAATCAGACCACGCAGAGGCTGCTCCGTTGGAGTCTATGAACTGGGCCCTCCAGAAGAAAGGTGTACCTTCATCGAGCACCAGCTTGGGCACCGTGAAGCTCGTCAGCTCCGTGTAGCTTTGGATATCAAGCAAGCAGACATTGTCTTCATCACGGAAAACCTGCCAACGGGTTTGGGCATGGGTGGCACCGGGCATGGGGCTGCTGAATGGAGCGGTTTGCAGCGTGGCCATCGCGCTTGTCGCAGCATTATTAACGGGCGATGTCAAAAGCGGCGCATTCGGTGCAAGGTTGCCTTGACCTGCGGCGGCGTCAGCGTTGTCGCCGATACCGTTCCCATTGGCATCTGCCCACTCTTTCGGATCATTGGGGAACGCATCTTGGCTGTCCGGCACGCCGTCTCCGTCCGAATCCTTGGTCAGCGTCGTTGTGCCCTGCGAGATGGTAACGGTCTTCGCCCCTGACCAGCCCGATACGGCATTCTGGCTGTCCCGCGCCTGGGCTTTCACGGCATACTGTCCGGCTGCGGACCAGCTGTGCGACTGGCTGGCCGAACCCCAGCTGGAGAGCACGCCCCCGCCCCAGTCATAGCGGTACTGCAGGCTGTCGCCGTTGGAATCGGTGGCCGAGGTGCTGAAGCTGATCGCTGCGTTCACCAAGGCAGCGGACGCACCGGATGGGATCGTCGGCGTTGAGGGGGCCGCGTTCTGACTACCCTGAGTGCTCTGGGTTATGGTGACCACGATTGCCGCCGACCAGCTCGATGCTGTGCCCGAGCTATCCTGCGCTTGGGCTTTTACTGCATATTGTCCGGCTGCGGACCAAGTATGGGACTGGCTGGCTGAACCCCAGCTGGAGAGAACCCCATCGCCCCAGTCATAGCGGTACTGCAGGCTGTCGCCGTTGGGATCGGTGGCCGAGGTGCTGAAGCTGACCGCTGTGTTCACTAAGGCACTCGACAACCCTGAGGGCGTTGTTGGAGTGGAAGGCGCCCCGTTTGCCGCCGGAATGCCATAGCTCACGGAGTTGGAATACCCGCTCTCGTTTCCGGCGGTATCATAAGCGGTGGCTGCGAAATAGTAGGTTTGCCCGTCGGTTAGTCCCGTCACCGTATAGGTGGTGACGTTGTGGACATCGATGTGAACCGAGTAGCTGTTGCTGGTCGTGCCGAAATGAACCCTGTAGCCGGCCAGGTCACTCTCCGTGTTTGGGTCCCAGGCCAGCGTGACCTGGGCGGCGAAGGCGTTTGATACGATAAAGCAGGCGATCATGCAAAGGACAAATCCCAAGCTCAAGGTCCAAAGCTTTCTGACCGCGATATACGCTGTCATGATAATCCCCCTTTAGGTGCATCGGCTCAAAATAGATGCCAGATTCAAGCGTCCTCTGCATCCAAAGGCAGGGGACGGCTCAATCGGTTAGCGATCGGGACCGAAAGAGCGGCTAATCCCGAAAGAGAGGCTTGAACCGGGTTCACCATAGAGGACGATCAAGGCGCACCAGCGGAGGATCATGAGGTGGTGTTGGGGGAGGATGCGAGATGTCGAGTGGTTCTGGATGGAACGGAGATGTCGGGAAAGCGTAACGAAAATGCTACCAGACATGTTCTCAACCTCCGGGATCGAATTTGGGGAGGAAAGACCTCCGTTCGATTCCGAAGGTTTTCCTCATCGACGCCTACGAGGTTAGCTGATGGGCTAGGGTCGATAAGGTTACCCCTCGCCGGTTGGCGATTCGCCCCAGGAACTTGGGTCCCCCGTTCCCGAACATCTTCGGGATTAGGCATTGTTACAATTTTTTACAAAAAATCCTGTAGATAGGACTACAGGATTTCCTGTATGCGACTACACAGTATCCTGTATATATGACATTGTCAACCCACTTTTTGAATTTCTTATATACGCCCAGTATCAAACGGTTAGAGCTTTGGTGATATGTCGGATGATAGCCCAAAGCCAGCTTTATTGAGGATAGGCTCTGTATATCCAAAGAGTTCGTCAGAATCAAAATGTCCGATTTGATCTGCTCATGCTTCCAACCCATGTCAGATCAAATTTCGGCAACCGCACATCAACCGTATTGCTCACGGCAAGCTCTCACCACGTTCGTCATTTCCTGTGGAAACATTACTATCGCCGCGATCCATTTCTCTCTCTGACTCGTTACTCGTTGCTCGTTATTCGTTACTTCTTCCCAAACACCTCGGGGTTAACCGTGTGTTTCGGTTTCTTGCCATTGCAGAAATCGATCACCTGCTCCACGATGCTGACGCTCATGTTGTTCATCCCCTCGTAGGTGAAAGCCGCGGTATGGGGTGTGAGCACCACGTTGTCGAGTTCCAGGAGGGGTAAGTCGACGGGCGGCTCTTTTTCAAACACGTCGATCCCGGCGCCGGCGATGACCCCGGATTTCAACGCATCGTATAGATCGGCTTCGTTGACAATTCCACCCCGAGCGGCATTGATCAGAAGGGCGGTGGGCTTCATGAGTCTCAGCCTTGCGGCGTTGATTAATCCGCGATTTTCGGGTGTGAGTGGGGCGTGCAGGCTGACGATGTCGGAAGCGCGCAGCAGTTCCTCTACGGACACCCGCTCGATCCCGTGCTCGCGGGCGAAAGCCTCCGGCCAGAAGGGGTCATGGGCCAGAACCTTCATCTGGAAGCCCTTGGCCCTTTGGGCCACACAGCGGCCGATGGCCCCGAGGCCCAGCAGGCCCAGCGTTTTATCCCAGATTTCAAGTCCCATGATCTTCGTGTGCTCCCAGCGCCTCTCGCGGAGGCTGCGGTCGCAGTAAAGGATCCTGCGCGCCAGGCACAGGATCAGGGCAAACGTGTGATCGGCCACCGCCTGGTTGTTGGCGCCCGGCGTGTGAAACACCGGTATGCCCCGCCGGGTGGCAGCCGCAATGTCCACGGTATCCAGGCCGGCACCCTGCTTGGCGATCGCTTTCAGCCGGGGGGCCAGATCCAAGACCGCGTCGTTGACCTGGAGGTCGTTGCCGCAGAGGATGATGTCGGCCTTGGACAGAGCGGCCACAAAGTCCGCCTTCTCGATGCCGGCGCCGCGCATGTCGATCACGTCAAGTCCGGCGCTTTGAAGCTGCTCAAGCGGTTTGCGGTCAAAGGCACAAAAGGGCCTTGATTCGATCAGGACAGTCCATTTCGGCATGGTTACGCCTCACCAGAGGTGGGTTTAAGCGTGGCGGGTGTTGGGTGCAATCAGGGCACAACGTTTGGAACGCCCTAAACGCTTTCAGCCTTCCTTGCTTAGAAGTCGATGATCCCCGTGTAGGTTTCCGGCGTCAGGCTCAGCAATTCGTCCTTCACCGCGCGCGAGACATCCAGCGCCTCGATGAAGCCGGCGATGGTATCCCGGGTGATGCGGGCGTGGGTCCGGGTGAGGCCCTTCAAGGCCTCAAAGGGTTTCGGATAGCCTTCCCGCCGCAGGATGGTCTGGATGGCCTCGGCCACCACCGACCAGTTGCCTTCGAGGTCGGCGCGGACCACCTCCGCATTCAGAATCAACTTGCCGAGTCCCTTCCGAAGGGAGGTCAGGGCGACCAGGGTGTGGGCCAGCGGCACGCCGATGTTGCGAATCACCGTGGAGTCGGTCAAGTCCCGCTGCAGCCGTGAAATTGGCAGCTTGGCGGCCAGATGCTCCAGCAAGGCGTTGGCGACGCCGAGGTTCCCTTCCGAGTTTTCGAAATCGATCGGATTGACCTTGTGCGGCATGGCGGATGAGCCCACCTCGCCGGCCTTGATCTTCTGTTTGAAGTAGTCCATCGAAATGTAGGCCCACAGGTCCCGGTCGAGGTCGATCAGGATGGTGTTGATCCGCCGCAGATTGTCGCAGAAGCCGGCCAGGTTGTCGTAGTGCTCGATCTGGGTGGTGGTCCGTGAACGCGCGAGCCCCAGCACCTGATTGACCAGTTCGTCGGCGAACGCGTTCCAGTCGATCCCGGGGTAGGCGGCATGGTGGGCGTTGAAATTGCCGGTGGCGCCGCCGAACTTCGCCGAGAACGGGATTCGTTTGAGCTGGTCCAGCTGAACCTTCAGTCGTTCGACAAAGACATGGATCTCCTTGCCCAGGCTGGTCGGCGAGGCCGGCTGGCCGTGGGTGCGTGCCAGCATGGCGACGCCTTTCCACTCCCGCGCACGGGCGCTGAGCTGTGAAATGACTTCCGTCAAGGCGGGTTCAAGAACCTCGTTCCAGGCGGCCTTGAGCGACAACGGGACGGCCGTATTGTTGATGTCCTGGGAGGTCAGACCAAAGTGAATGAACTCCTTGAATTCCGGCAGCCCCTGTTCATCGAACACCTCCTTCAAACGATATTCCACGGCCTTGACGTCGTGGTTGGTGACCTTTTCGATGTCCTTGATCCGTCGGGCGTCGTCCAGCGAAAAATTCCGGTAGATATCCCGCAGTCGCTCGAAGTGTCTCTGATCGAATCCCTTGAGCTGGGGCAGGGGCAGCCGGCTGAGGGCGATGAAATACTCCACCTCCACGCGCATCCGGTATTTGATGAGGGCGCTCTCGGAAAAGTAGTCGGCAAGTTCAGCCGTCTGGCGGCGGTAGCGGCCATCCACGGGCGAAATGGCCTCGAGCGGAGACAGATTCATGGTCCTGATCCTGGTGCTACGGGTTAAATGGTTTCCTCGGATGGGGCTGTTGATTCAGGGGCATATTAGAAAAAGCGAAAGGGGGTGTCAACTCGTGCGGCGGGCCGAGGATAGAGAAGATTGGCATACCCCGGACGACCCAAGCGATCTGACTGCAGGGATGATCAGGCGAGTTCCGGGGGTGGGGCTATTTGCAATTCACCGATTTTTTGCAGCAGGGTCTTGTAGCTGATCTTCAGGATCCGCGAGGCCTTGCTGCGGTTCCAGCCGGTTTTGATCAGCACGTGGTTGATCAGCTCGCGTTCTACCTGGTTCATGGTCTTCTTGCGAATCTTCTTGAGCGAAAGGTCAGAGAGGTCGATCTCACCTTTCGGATTCGCAAACATATCGCCCACCCCGCGCGGTGCGCCGGCAGGGGAGGAGGCCGGGCTGGCAGAAAGTATTCGCGGCGCCGACGCCAGCATGCTGTCGATGGCTCCCTCGCCTTCGTTGAGGACGATGATGCGCTGCAGGACATTTTGAAGCTCCCGCACGTTTCCGGGCCACGGATAATTGGACAGCTTGGCGAAGGACTCCCGGCTCAGGCTGGTCGCTGCTTTATCGCTCAGCTCCTGGGAGTATCTCTTGATGTAATAATCGATCAGTACCGGAATGTCCTCCGGCCGATTGCGCAGGGGTTCGATGTAAATCGAAATGGTGCTCAGCCGGTAATAGAGGTCATCCCGGAAGCCGCCCCGCTCGACCTCCTTTCCGAGATTGCGATGGGTGGCTGCGATGACCCAAACATCGGTTTGAACCTGCTTTTCCGACCCTAAGGGCGTAAAATCTCCATCCTGCAGAACATGCAGCAGTTTGGACTGAAGCGGCAGCGACATGTCACCGATTTCATCCAGGAACAGCACACCGCCGTTCGCCTGCTCAAATTTGCCTCGCCGGGTGTGGACTGCACCGGTGAACGCTCCGCGTTCGTAGCCGAACATCTCGCTTTCCAGCAATGTGTCCGGAAGCGCGGCGCAGTTCACCTTGACGAAAGGTTTCCCCAAGCGGTTTGATTTTTCATAGAGGCTGTCTACAATCAATTCCTTGCCCACACCGGTCTCCCCGCAGACGATCACGTTGAAACCGGTCTCGGCGACCTGGTCAATCAACTCGCGCACGCGCCGGATATTGCGACTGACCCCCACAAGTTCTGTTTTTGGTTTTACGGAGTGGCCCTGGTTCATACGTTCAATCTGCATCCCCCAGCTAAAGCATTCGAGCGTCTCCACGCCCCAGAAATTGAAAAATGACTACTCATCCGGTTTTGGCTACCCGCGCCAGCGATACTCGCAGCAGTTAATACCGCAGCAAGCCGTAGTTGCACATGTAAATGAAAAATCCGTAAATCAGAACGAAGCCCGCGCCCAGGGGCCGCCGGATCTTATAACCTATGATCAACAGGATCAGGGCGCAGAAAGTGATAAAAAGCACCCGTGACACCAAATCAACGATGAGGAGCGAATTGGCCATCCCGGTTATTCGAAAAAAGTCGAGAAACATAAGGGGCCTCCTCCAGGGGTAGGGTTTTGTCTGCGCACTGCAGTTTCACTTCATCCACTTGTTTCCGGTCCGGGCCGCGGACGGCTGTCGCGCGATCGGAACCACCCGAACCGAAAGCCCCCCAGCTAAAAAGACCACACTCCTTTTACCGAACGAATTTTGCGCCGAATTCCTTCCCGTTGCACCAGACCACCCGGGCCTTGCATTTGGGCGGGACCGCATTTTCAAACGGCAGCGCAACGATGAGGAGCTCTCCTCCAACGAATCGTTCCGAGACCCGAACGGCCAGACCGCTCCGGCTGTAGTTTAAAAGCGCTCCCTCATATATCCGTTTCGTGCTGGCAAAGAAGACCGACCCGGAGAAAGGCTTCCGGCCATGGAGTCGTCGCTCAAATGAATCCATGCTCGATCTGATGTATGTTGCCGGCGATTTCATGACCCTCCCTCCGTGAAAAGTTGTCGCCATCAGGATCTCACCCTCCTCCCAGCAAAAACCGTGCTAAAAGTGGCTTTGTTGTGCTGATTAATTTTTTTTATATGATTTCAATATATTAAATTATAACCCCGCCAAAGCTGTAATTTTCTACGGAGGCGAAAGACTGTGGACTTCCACATTTTGGGTAAATTATTTCACAGTATTCCACGCTAGCGATCTTGAGCTCAGATGGACCTAATAATGATTTGTCGGCAGCGGAGGGATGCGATAGAATATTATAAAATCAACTATTCACGGTCATCGTCACATCACGCGCTCAGACCAGACGCGACCGGTCGAGGGATAAATGCAAAAGCTTATTTGGGGAATAGTGGGTTTGGCTCTGACCGGGGCAGGATACCTGGCCTATGATTGGCACCAAGCATCTAAAGAACAAAAGCAACCGCCGAAGATAGCCCTTTACGTGTGGTCTGACAGCCAAGGCGTGCGCCATTTTACGGACACACCGCCTCCCCCCGGCGCCCGCGACGTAGAAAAAAGCCAGGGCTATGCACCGGTGAGAAGACCTTTGGTCCTGGTGATCAGGGATGCCCTTAAAGAGTCCTATGAGAGCCTTAAAAACAGATTTTCCAGCGAACCGGAGAAGCCCAAGAAATTCAAGAAGGTGTTGTAGGATGAGTTTCTTAAATGGCTTCTGGTTTCAGCCGTTCGCACAGCCGTGTATAGCGCTGGTCCACGCCTGTGTTCTTGACCCCGATGGCAAGGGCTTTGCGCGTTCCCACGATGACCACCAGGCGCCGGGCCCGGGTGACGGCGGTGTAGATCAGGTTGCGCTGAAGCAGAATGTAGTGTTGTGTCAGGACGGGGAAAATCACGGCGGGGTATTCCGACCCCTGAGCCTTATGAACGGAAACGGCGTAGGCGTGCACGATCTCGTCCAGGTCGGAAAAATCGTACACCACTTCCCGGCCGTCGATGAGGACGGTCAACTCCCTCCCCTCCGTTGAAATGGCCGCAATCCGGCCGATGTCGCCATTGAACACATCTTTGTCGTAATTGTTCCGGATCTGCATGACCTTGTCATTCACCCGATAAACCCGGTCTCCGCGTGCGACCCCGCTTTCCCCGGGGTTGAGCGCCTCCTGCAGGCGGCGGTTCAGGTGGGTGGCTCCCACGGTTCCCTTGTGCATGGGCGTCAGCACCTGGATGTCGTCCACCGGGTCGAGGCCGAACCGGCGGGGGATGCGGTTCCGGACGAGTTCGACGATGGTGTCCAGAACCCGCTCGGGGTCCTCCTGTTCGATAAAATAAAAGTCCGCCTCGGCATCGTCTGCAGCGGCAGATTCCGCCACGGGGAGAAGCCCCTGGTTGATCCGGTGGGCGTTGACGATGATCTGGCTCTGGCGCGCCGGGCGGAAAATCTCGGTCAGGCGCACGACCGGTATCACCCCGGAGTCGATAATGTCTCCCAGTATGTTCCCCGGCCCCACGGAGGGCAGCTGGTTCACGTCGCCGACCAGAATGCAGCAGGCCGTCAGCGGCATCGCCTTGAGCAGGTGGTGCATGAGGACGGTATCGATCATCGAACTCTCGTCCACCACCAGCAGATCGCCGTCCAGGGGCTTTTCGTCGTTGCGCTGGAAGCCGCCCTTCTGGGCGCTGTATTCAAGGAGCCGATGGAGGGTCTTGGCCTCGTGGCCGGTGGCCTCGCTCAGCCGCTTGGCCGCCCGGCCGGTAGGCGCAGCCAGCAGTACCAGGGCGGATCGTCGGCTGAAAATTTTGAGTATGGCGTTGACGATCGTGGTCTTGCCGGTGCCCGGCCCGCCGGTGATGACCATGAGCTTGTGGGCCATGGCGCCGCGCAACGCCGCCAGCTGGTTTTCCGAAAACGTCATGTTCAGGCGATTCTGGACCCATGCGACGGTCTCGGCGGCATCCGCCGACCCGAGGCGCCGCGGCACTTCCAGCAGCATCCGCAGCCGTTGGGCGACGACGGTTTCACATCGGTGAAGCGTCGGCAGGAAGACCGCATCGCCGCCATCCCAAGGTTCAGCCGCAGCTCCGCCATGCTTCTCGATGACCACGCGCCGCCCCGCCGCAAGCGTGTTCAGGGCCTGTCCGACCAACGTGTCCTCCACGGCCAGAACCTCTCGACAGCGCTCGATCAGCGGGTCGCGGGGATAATACACGTGGCCTTCTTCGACCAACTGCTGCAGGACGAAAAGAATCCCGGCCTCCACCCGGAGCGGTGATTGGCGAGGGATCCCGATGTTCTCGGCGATCCGGTCTGCCGTGATAAACCCGATCCCCGTGACATCCGTTGCCAGCCGGTAGGGATTCTCCCGGACCACCGCCACGGAGCGGCTGCCGTACTGCCGGAAGATCTTGGCGGCGTACCCCGGGCCGACCCCGTGGCTTTGCAGGAACATCATCACGTCCCGGATGTCGCGCTGAGCCTCCCAGGCCTTGGCGATCATGGCGATCCGTTTGGCACCGACCCCCGGCACTTCGGCCAGGCGATCGATGTCGTTCTCGATGATGTCCAGGGTGTTCTTTCCGAACCGATCCACGATGCGCCCGGCCATGACGGGTCCGAGCCCCTTGATCAATCCCGAACCCAGGTATTTCGTGATTCCGTAAACCGTGGCCGGCACCTGGGTGGTGAACTGCGCGACTTTGAACTGCTCGCCGAACCGCGGGTGATAGGCCCATTCCCCCAGCATGTCCAACACTTCACCGGGAGTGGGTGCGAGCAGGTTGCCGACCACTGTCACCAGATCCCGGCGGCCGGGAACCCGCACTTTGGCGATGGTGAAACCGTTCTCCGCGTTGGTGAAGGTGATGTGCTCGATCTGGCCGGTGAGAGCAGTCGACATGGTCATACCCATTCCGGCAGATGAACGTCGGTCAGGGGTTGGGCGTCGGGGATGAAGCACTTGATATCAATCACGGGCGAGCCGTCGCGGGCGTCGATGGCATCGATCTCCAAGCGGCTACCATCGATCCGGGTGATGCGGCACCGCGAGAGTCCGATCAGGTTGGGCCGCATGGGCGAGTGCGTCGCGAATACTCCGGTCAGCGGATTGGCGCTGTTTTTACGAGGGTGCACCTGCAGGGTCCGACGAAGCTCGGGGGTGTCATTCTCGTGAAACCAGAAAAGCACATGGATATGGGAAAAGTTCTCGAGCCCGAGCAGGGCGTCACGATAGGGCTCGAAAATCTCGATCCAGGAGGCCTCATTCGCCTTGCGCACCACGCCTATGGGAGAAATGGTGTAAGTTTCAGCCATGCTTCTTACTGATCCAACAAGGGTTCAAGTGAGACAAGGCCACATGCAACTCAAACAGAAGATGCCCGCCCGGAAACTTGTCCTTTGAAGATTTTTTTTCCAAAAAGGCAACGGTTTTTACAGCCTGGGAGTCCTAAGACTTGTGGCATGCACCCTTGAACCCTGGACCCCTTGACCCCTCGAACCCTCGAACCCTTTTTCTTACTAGTCTTCCTGCAGCTCCTTGATGTTGGCATAGAAATCCAGGATATCCGGGTTGCTCAGCGCATCCTTGT